>CAYXVU010000251.1:0-8720 GCA_964468725.1 uncultured Clostridia bacterium | reverse complement strand
GCGTTGATGGCCGCTTGCGTCCGGTGCAGCAAGGCGATGCGGTGGGGCGCGGGGCTGTGCTGGGCAGAGTGCGCGCCAAAGATTACGCCGTCAGAGTCGATCAAGCCGATGGGCAACTCGCGCAGATGCGCGCTACCCTCGTCACCAGCACCAAGCAACTGGGCGAAGCCCAAGTCGGCTTGGAAAAAGCGCGCCTCGATTTCGAACGCGCCGAAGCCCTGTTCGCTACCCAGAGCCTGACCAAACCGGAGTACGACTCGGCGAAATCACAATACGATCTGTATAAAGCCAAGATCGAGACGGCGAAATCGCAACTCGCAGTCGTCGAAGCGCAAATCGCCGCCGCCGAAGCGGCGCGCAATGCGGCGGCAATTTCGAGAGACGACACCTTGCTGCGCTCTCCCATTGACGGACTCGTTCTTGACCGCACGGTCGAAGTCGGCGAATTGATCTCGCCCGGCAAGCCTGCGTTTGTGCTCGCGGACACCGCCGTCGTCAAAGCGCAGTTCGGGGTGCCCGATCTGGAAGTGCAAAATCTGCAAACCGGCAGCACGCTGACGGTCGAACTGGATGCTTTGCCGGGAAGAACCTTTACCGGGCAAATCTCCTCCCTTGCGCCTTCGGCAGATCAACAGACGCGGTTGTTCACCGTCGAAGTCTCCATCGTCAATGCCGGTCGGCTGCTCAAAGTCGGCATGATCGCTTCCCTGACGCTGGCAACGGCTGCTACAGGTGAAGGCCTCGCCGTTGTCCCCTTAAATGCCATAGTCCGGTCGCAGGATCAGCCCGATCAATACTCGCTCTTTGTCATCGAAGAGCGCGACGGCAAGCCGCACGGGCGTTTGCGCAATGTGACGCTCGGCGAAGCTTACGGCAATCGCGTGGCGGTGACCTCCGGCGTGCAGGTCGGCGAACGCGTCATCACTGCCGGTGCGGCGCGACTCGTAGACGGCGAAGCTGTGCAGGTCATTCCGTAACCGCGACCGCTGCGAGCGCGTCCGGCGCGCTCGCAAGCAGAGGTAACCAACGAGGAGGCTCATCATGGCACACGGAAAAACAGACGAAGAGATCATTCAAAAGACTCACAACACGGCGCGCTTCTTCGTCGAGGTTCGACAAATCTCTTGGGTGTTGCTCGTCGGCGTCTCTTTGTGGGGCGTCTTCGCCTACTTCAGCATGCCACAGCGCAAAGACCCGGAGATTGCCGTGCGACAAGCGGTGGCCATTACCAGTTGGCCAGGCGCGAGCGCCGAAAAGATCGAACAATTGGTTACGAAAAAGGTCGAAGAGCAGATGGCGGCCAATGCCTTAGTGACCAAAATCGAATCCATTTCACGCACCAGCGTTTCGATTGTCTACCTTGAACTCGATGACCAGTCGAATCAGAGCGAGCGCAGCAAGCAGCTTGATGATGTCGCCTTTCGACTTAACAGCATCAACGATCTGCCGGATGGCGCAGGCCCGATCCATTTCATCCGCGACTTCGGCGACACGGCAACCTTGATGCTCACTGTCGCCAGCCCAAAGAGCAGCGCCGCCGAAATCGCGCCGCGCGCCAGTGCCATCGAACGGGCTATCGAGCAGGTTCGTGCTTCCTTACCCGCTGAAGATCGTGCTTCTCGTTTCACAATCGTTGTCAACTTTCCGCCCGCGCTCGGCGCGCGCATCGTGCGTCCGGGTCTGGAAGCCTTTGCCGACTTCACTCGTGAAAAAGGTTTTGCCGCCGACATCCGCTTGATCGAAGGCGCGGGGTTTGTCGGGTTGGATGGCGCGTCGAGCGATCAAGATGCGAAGCTGCTCGGCTACTTGCAGGAGTTCGTCCGCGAACGGATGCAGGCGTCGGGTTTTCATCCCGATACCTGGGAAGCCGCCATCATTCGCGACCCTAAAGAGACGCAAGCGCGCATCGCTGCGGTCGCCGGAGACAAATACACCTACCGCGAACTCGATGACTTCACCGACCGCATTGCGAAGACGCTCAAGACCCTGCCGCAGGTGTCGAAGGTTGAGCGCAAAGGACTGCTCGATGAAAAAGTCTATCTGGTCTATTCGCAAGAACGACTGGCCTCTTACGGCGTGACGCTATCGCAACTGCCGAACATTTTGAAAGGCCGCAACCTCACCGTCGCGGGCGGGCAGATTGATGTGCAAGGTAAGAATGTCACCATTGATCCGTCGGGCGAATTCAAGAGTGAAAATGAGATCGGCGATGTGGTGGTGAGTTTCTCGAAATCCGGCGCGCCGGTCTATCTGCGCGACCTCTTCGACATCTCACGTGCCTATGAAAACCCGGCGCGTTACTTGAACTTCTTCAATGGCAAAGATGCCCAGGGCAATTGGCAACGCACGCGCGCCGTTACCTTGTCGGTGCAGATGCGTTCGGGCGAGACCATCGGTAAGTTCGGAGAGGCTGTCGATCAGGCGCTTGCCGGAATGGGGTCGCAATTGCCCGACGACTTGACGCTGGCGCGCACCAGCGACCAACCGCGACAGGTGGAAGAGAGTGTTGACCTGTTTATGGTCAGTCTGTACGAAGCGATCATTTTGGTGGTGTTGGTTTCGCTTATCGGTTTTTGGGAGTGGCGGTCAGCGTTGCTGATGGCGTTGGCCATCCCGATCACCTTGGCGATGACCTTCGGAATGATGCATGTCCTCAACATAGATCTGCAACAAATTTCGATTGCCACCTTGATTATCGCGCTCGGTTTGCTGGTTGATGACCCGGTGGTTGCCGGTGACGCCATCAAACGAGAGCTGGCAATCGGCCATCCGCCGCTCATCGCCGCGTGGTTGGGGCCAACGAAGCTGGCGGGCGCGATCATGTTTGCGACGATTACGAACATCGTCGCCTACCTGCCGTTTCTCAGTCTGGGCGGCGATACGGGCGCATTTCTCTACAGCATGCCGGTGGTGATTACCTGCTCTTTGGTTGCTTCTCGCCTCGCTTCGATGACCTTCATTCCGTTGCTCGGTTACTACCTGGTCAAATCCAAAGCGGAACGTCCCATGCACGAACGCCGCCAGCAAGGCTTCGCGGCGTGGTACTATCGCATCGGCACAGCGGCGATCAATCATCGTTGGAAAGTGCTGGTCGGTTCGCTGGCGTTTCTGGCGCTCGGCGCATTTTTCATGAGCCAACTGAAGACGCAATTCTTTCCCAAAGATCTCTCCTATCTCGCCTACGTTGATGTATGGCTGCCCGAAGACGCGCCGCTGGAAGCGACCAACAAGGTCGCCCGCCGTACGGAAACGGTCATTCGTGAGGTCTTCAGAGAGTACGGCGAAGCGCACCCGGAAGACGAAGGCAAGCCGCACGAATTGCTGCGCTCGCTGACCACTTTTGTCGGCGGAGGCGGGCCGCGATTCTGGTTTTCGATTTCGCCTGAACAGCAACAACTCAACTACGCGCAGATCATCATCGAAGTGATTGACAAACACGAAACCGCGCATCTGGTCGCGCCGATGCAAGAGGCGCTGTCGGCAAAGATTCCCGAAGCCCGCATAGACGTGCGCCAACTGGAATCGGGCAAAGCCGTCGGCTTGCCGGTCTCGATTCGCATTTCGGGCGATGATGCAGCGACCATGCGCGCACAGGCCGAAGCGGTGATGAACATCTTTCGCGCCATTCCCGAAGCGGCGCGACCGCGCGACGATTGGGGCGACGAGAGCTTTACGGTCAAGTTACAGACCGACTCGGATCGCGCAAATCTGACCGGGATTACCAACCTCGATGTCGCAGCAGCTTCGGCGACCGCCTTGAGCGGCTACCGTCTCACCTCGCTGCGCGAAGGCGATAAGCAGATTCCGGTCGTCGCCCAGTTGCGCATGGAAGAGCGCGCGCGACTCGACGACATCAACAACCTCTATGTCTATTCATCTTCCGGCTCGCAGCGCGTGCCGCTCAGACAGGTGTCGTCGGTCTCCTATCAAATGCAGACGGAGAAGCTGCGACGGCGCAATCAATTTCGCACGATCACGGTCTCCTGTTCGCCCGTCGAAGGGGTGTTGGCTAGCGAAGTGATGGCGGCGGCGCGGCCTCAACTCGAGGCCTTCGCAAAGGGCTTACCGCCCGGCTATCACATGGAGATCGGCGGCGAAGAAGAGTCACAAGACGAAGGCTTTCGTGACCTCGCCATCGTCTTGGGAATCTCCGTAGCGGCCATCTTTCTAACTCTGGTCTTTCAATTCAAAAGCGCCATCAAGCCCTTGATCGTGTTTGCCGCCGTGCCCTATGGCACGGTCGGCGCGTTGGCGGTCTTGTGGCTGATGGGTTCGCCGTTCGGGTTCATGGCGTTTCTCGGCATCGTCAGCCTCGTCGGCGTCATTGTCAGTCACATCATCGTACTTTTCGACTTCATCGAAGAGAAGCAGGCGGAAGGCGAGCCGCTCAAAGAGGCGTTGCTCGATGCGGGAATCATGCGACTGCGACCGGTGTTGATAACGGTTGGCGCAACGGTGATTGCTTTGTTCCCGCTGGCCGCACACGGTGGCCCGTTGTGGGAGCCGATGTGTTACGCGCAGATCGGCGGATTGACGGCGGCGACCTTTATTACGTTGTTATTGGTTCCGGTGATTTATTCAATCGTCGTGCTCGATTTGAAACTCATCAAGTGGGAGGCGCACGAAGGTCTAGCGCCGGAAGAGAGTCGTGAAACGCCAACCGGCGAGGCCGCCCCCGACGCTCTTGATCTAGATGGCCTCGACGCTGCCATCGTGAAGGGAGAGAATTGAGGAGTGGCGGTTGAGTATCAGGCGAATTTCGGCGCAGCATTTTGGCGCAGACTGCTTTTGATCTTCTCTTGCAGGGTTGGCGGCGCAGATTCCCTGCGCACAGCGCGTTGCAGGTGATCGCGCAAACGCTGACGGATGAGCAGGGCTTGGTAACAGAGGAGACAGGCTTTGAGGTGACGGGCAACTTCGCAGATGGTGTTGCCATTGAGTTCGCCATTGAGGAAGGAGTCGAGGCAGGCTTGAAACGCCGTGCAGTCGCGGCGCACGTAATCGAAGCCCATCATACTTTTGCCCTCTCTTTCTTGCCTGCGGAGCGGCTGGCGGGCTTGATCGCATAGACGTCTTCAACTGCGGCGCGCAGCACTTCGGCCACACTCCACGCCTGCGCCATGCAGCCGCGCGGCGTATGCGGCGAATCGGCATCGAAAATCTCTGAGATGTGATTCAAGCCCGCATCGCTCAGATGGTCGTGAAAAGCCGCTAACCACTCGGCGGCGCGCGCCCGCGCCCGGCTGGCGCGACTGCCGCTCTGTCCGTTGATGCGAATGGTTGCCGTGATAAAGGCTCCCATCAGCCATGCCCATACGGTGCCTTGATGATAAGAGACATCGCGTTCCCACACGCCGCCCTCATATTTTGCGATGTAGTGCGGGTCTGCGGACGCGAGGCTGCGCAGTCCGAGCGGCGTCAGGAGTTCGCGCTCTACCGTCTCCACAACCCGCTTGGCCTTCTCTTGTGAGAGCATAGAGAAGGGCAGGCTGACGGCAAATATCTGATTCGGGCGAATCGCCCCATCCCGCGCGTCCCGATCAACTGTGTCGTATAAACATCCGGCCTCTTCATTCCAAAAGAGACGATTGAAGCTTTGCTTCGCACGCGCCGCCATCGCGCCATATCGCTTTGCCGACTCTGCATCATCGAAGCGGGCGGCCAACTCTTCCATCACACACAGCGCGTTATACCAAAGCGCCTGAATCTCGACGGGCTTGCCGCGTCGGGGTGTGACCACATAATCGCCGACTTTCGCATCCATCCACGTCAACTGTGCGCCCTCTTCACCGGATGCGAGCAACCCGTCTTCGTCCATACGGATGCCGAAACGCGTCCCGCGCACGTGCCAATCAATGATGTCGGTCAGCGCCGCATAGAGATTCGCCTTCACAAACTCTTCATCGCCGGTGTAATCGAGTAGCGCGCGAATGGCTTCGAAGTACCAAAGTGTCGCGTCAACGGTGTTGTATTCCGGCGTCTCGCCAGCGTCCGGGAAGCGATTTGGCAGCATGCCCCGATCAAGGTGGCGAGCAAATTCGCTGAGGATGCTTTTAGCAACTTCCGTGCGACCGGTCACCAACGTCAACCCCGGCAGCGCAATCATGGTGTCACGCCCCCAATCGCCGAACCAGTGATAGCCTGCGATGACTGTCTTACCGTCGGCACGCGACACGATATATTGATCGGCTGCCACAAAGAGTGCGCGCACCAGTTCGCTATCAACCGGGACGGATGAGGCGATGGCCGCCCGTCTGGCGATTTCTGTCTCTCGGTAGTGCGCGGCTTGCCTGACCTCGCGCGCTTCGGTCGAAGCGATGATCGTTGCTGCGGTGCGCGTATTCAATTCGAAGATCAATGATAAAGGAGCGAAGAGGTCTTCTTTGAAATCGAGTCCGCGCTCTTGTTCGACTTGCAATTCGAAGTTGCGATACCAATACCCGGTCGCATCAATCGCGGTCGCGTCATGCGCCAAATAGAGCGTCGGCCCTCCTGCGTAAGGCTGCACGCTAACCAGATCGGGCTGGCTTTCGACGCGCCCGTCAAGCGCGGAGTTTTCGTGCATCGTACTGTGATAATCACGAAAGGCGATGAGCGGACGCACTTCCAAAAAACAATCGTGACATACGGCGCTGGTTGTGCGCAGGGAGTAGGTGGTAACCGTGCTGTTCTCGCCGTAGATCATGAAGACCGACTTTTCGATTTCGACGCTTTCGACTTCATAGGTGAAGATGGGAAACGGGTCGAGTCGAAAGGCTTTCAGGTATTGATAACCTTGCGGGTGAATGGTGCCAGGGTAGCGATTGGCGGAGAGATCGAAACGTCGCCCGTCAATGACCAACGTCTCTTCGAGTTTGGCGAGCAAGACCATACGACCAACCGGCGGCGCTGTGGCGGCGACGAGCAATCCGTGATAACGCCGCGTGTTCAGTCCGGTGATGGTTGAGGACGCAAACCCGCCGATGCCGTTAGTCTCTAACCACTCGCGTCGGGACGCCGCATCGAGGTCGTTACAGATGGTTCGATTAAATGCAATCATTGTCTTTCGCTCACCTTTCCCATTCGCTACTTTTGATCCCCTCTGGCGGTTGCCACCGAGAAGGGCGGCAGTCTCACCGTGACCTGCCGGTTCTTCAACACAAACTTCAACTTTGATGTCACGAGGAGACAGTCGAAGAGCAAAACAGGGTATGCCAACCGGCTCTAGTTCGAGCCTTCGCCTTTATGTTCGGGCTTGCTCTTTTGAAACGAGAGCCAGTTTTCATCGCCTTTAATAATCAGCGCCGCTTTCTCTGGCTCCCATTTCTGTTTCACGTCTCGGTTATAGTTGAGGTAGAGCTTGCCATTGACGATCTCCCAAACTTCGGGGTCGCCTTTCGCGGTATAGCCATGACCGACAGCCCATGAACAGTAGCCGCCATATTGCGGGGCATACTGGTTCGGGTCGCGCAAAAAAGTTTGCCGGTTTTCGGCGCTCGCAAACCGCCACTTTGCGCCTTGCCAGTCGGCCTCGAACTCGCTGCGTCCGGCTTCGGCTTTACCAGCGTTGAAATAGGCCACCGGGTCATAGCCGTTAAGCGCCAGCCCTCCTTCATAAGTGAAGAACGGGGCTACGCCAACCGCGCTGTTGCGGTTCGCTGTGCTGTCAGAGGGTTTCGAAGTTTGGCAACCGCTCAGCCAAAGGCAGCCGACGATTGCGATGATGATGTGTGTGCGTATCCGTTTCAACATCTCTCCTTGTCTTGATCCGGGCTGCGATAGGCGGCGAGCTTCTTACGCCAGTGATGGCCGACTATCGCAGCCGTTACGATTATTCGCCGCTTTGTTGAATCAGCTTGGCGACCAATCCTGTCCAACCGGTCTGATGCGAAGCGCCGATGCCCGCGCCATTGTCGCCGTGAAAGTATTCGTGAAAGAGGATCAGATCGCGCCAGTGCGGGTCGGATTGAAACTTCTCGATGCCGCCGAAGACCGGGCGACGCCCCTGCTCATCTTGCAAAAAGATGCGCGTCAGCCGATGCGAAATCTCCGCCGCCACTTCCCAAAGGGTCATCATCTGGCCGGAGCCGGTCGGGCATTCGACTTTGAAGTCATCGCCCAAGTAATGATGAAACTTTTGCAGTGATTCGATGATGAGGAAATTGACCGGAAACCAGATCGGGCCGCGCCAGTTCGAGTTGCCGCCGAACAGCCCGGTGCTCGATTCAGCAGGCTCATAGCGCACGCTATGCTCCATTCCGTTGACGCGCAGCACGTAGGGGTTGTCGAGATGATGGCGCGACAAAGCGCGTACGCCGTACTCGGAGAGGAACTCGTTTTCGTCCAACATCACGCGCAGCACGCGCCGCAACTGGTCGCGGTCAACGATGGAGAGCATGCGGCGTTCGGCTTCGCCGACCGTCCTCATGCAGGCGACATTGCGAATCAAATCTCTGCGGTTCTCGATGAACCATTCCAGTCGCCGCTTGAAAGCGGGCAGATGGTTGAGAATCTCCGGCTCCAGCGTCTCGATGGCAAAGAGCGGGATCAAGCCGACCATCGAACGCACCTTCATCGGGAAGCCGTCGCCATCGGGCAGACAGAGCACGTCGTAATAGAAGCCATCTTCTTCATTCCATAGCCGGTCGCTGTCATCGCCCAGATGGTTGATGGCGTTGGCGATATAGAGAAAGTGCTCCCAAAACTTGCTCGCCACATCTTCGTATGCCGAGTTTTCGCGC
>CAYXVU010000250.1:0-8752 GCA_964468725.1 uncultured Clostridia bacterium | reverse complement strand
CCGATCAATTACTCAATCAATCGCTCGAAATTCTTGCGCCCATCAAAGGTGGCGAGTGGGGGCTGCTAAGTACATGGGTCAGTATTGGACGCAGTTTCGTCCTCAAAGAGCAGGCAGATGCAGCCATTCCTTACTTCGAGAAAGTCATTGAAGTGAGCGACCGAACCGGCGACCATCGCTATATCGCGCAAGCCAAGCTCTGTCTGGCCGAAGTGCTGTTGGAGAAAGGTGACCTCTCCAGAGCCAGTCAACTGGTCTATGAGGTGGAAGCCTTTTTGCGCGACTCACCCTCCATGCCGGGTTGGGGCTTTTTGATGCGCGGCATCAGCAAAGTCGAGTTGGCTAAAGGTCATATTGCGGCTGCCATTCAATCGCTGAAGCAGAGTTCGTCTATTTTTGAAATTCACGGCAGCGCATTGGAAAGTGCGATCAACAAAATTGGCTTGGCTCAGATGTATATTCAACTCGGCGAATCGCCTACGGCTCGCCAACGCATCGAAGAGGGTATCTCAACCTTTGAGCAATTAGGCGCTGAGTTGAGCGCGCAACGAGCACGCGAATTATTAGCGACGCTAAAAGATACCCCTCCAATCATCGCATCCGTCTCAACGGCGGCTCCGGCCAGCCCAAAGAGCGAACCGATCATTTCAAAAGCTGTGCCCGACTTGGCATCTGCGATGGACGGGTTTATCGCGCAGCGCCTGGTGCGTGCCTCTGTCATGAGAGGGCTATTGATTTACGAACTCGCTTCCATCATCCGCGAACAAGCACAGAGTCGCGCCGTCCTGATTACCGAATTCAGCAATGAAGAATCGGCCACCGCAAAGCTGCAAATGGCCGTCGCAGTGGCGTTCGATCTCAATGAACGAGAACAGAATAGAGAAGTGGAATTTCTCAAAAAACTCGCGTCCCCCGAATACGCACGCCACTTTGTCTTCCCCTTTACGGATAATCATCGCAGCGCTTTTTTGTTGCGCATCATCGAGCCGCAATCGGAACGGTTCCTAGAACAGCAAGTCAATCTGGATCCGCTTATCTCATTGGTTGAACAGGGGCTGGAAGTCGAGTTCGTCAAGAGTAAGACGCGCCGCGCACAAGTCTTCAACCCAGCGCGATTCTTAGCGCGCGTCGAGATGCCCGGATTTCTATGTGCCAGCCGCGCCATGGCAAAGGTTCTGGAGCAGATTGATAAAATTCGCTCATCGGACGTGACCGTCTTGATTACCGGTGAAAGCGGAACCGGAAAAGAATTGATTGCGCGCGCTGTCCACGCTGGCAGTTCGAGGCGCTTTAACCAGTTCACCCCGTTCAACTGCTCGGCAGCGCCACGCGAGATGGTCGAAAGTCAGCTATTCGGCTTTCGCCGCGGCGCATTTACCGGAGCTGTCGAGAGCAATAAAGGCATCATTCGCTCGGTAGATAATGGCACGCTGTTTCTAGACGAAATCGGTGACCTACCCATCGAATTACAACCAAAATTGTTGCGCTTCCTGCAAGAAGGAGAGGTCTTCCCTATCGGCGAAAATCAACCGACGCTGGTTGATGTTCGCGTCATCGCCGCTACCAATGCACAATTGGAAGCGGCAGTGGCCGAAGGTCGCTTCCGTGAAGACCTTTTTCATCGTCTCAATGTTATTCGCATACAGGTTCCACCGCTGCGCGAACGCCGCGAAGAGATTCCTATCTTGATGAACTATTATTTGAATCTCTATCAAAAAGAGTCGGCCAAACGCGACATCAAACTCTCGGAAGAGACGGTTGATCTGCTGGTGGTTTATGATTGGCCAGGGAATGTGCGACAACTGTGCAACGAAGTACGTCGGCTGGTCGCTTACAGCGAATCCGGCGCAATTATTGAACCTGATTCGCTGTCGCAAGATATTGTCCAAGCCAGCCGCGAGCTTCACCTGCCCGCCGCTACCGCCAAACCGCGCACAGATTTCTTTGAACCGACCCCGCCGGGACTAACCCTTGCCGAAGCTGTCGAAGAGTTGGAGAGGCGGATGATCCGCGATGCTCTGCACCGGCACTCTGGCAATATCGCTCGCGCTTCAAGAGAGTTGGGGCTTTCCCGCAAGGGGCTCTATTTGAAGATGGATCGCTTGAACTTCAAAACCGGCGGTTCATGACCGTTGGTAATGGCGGAGTGACCGACTCCCATTATCACAAAACCGATTTTTGCGGCGCATCCGCCGCAAGTTTTTTTTCTCAGCCCATTCGAGATCATGTCTCTGCCGTGCGTCCCTATCATTGGGCGGGACTATGTTAAAAGCCTGGAAAGTCACCCCCAGTCATGAAGAGGCCTTCATACAACGGTATGATCAGCTTGTCGTGTGGACTCTGCATCTCACCGGTCATGATCAACAACGAACCGAAGACCTCGTTCACGATGCCTTCATCCAATTTACCCTCGCACGCCCGGATCTGAATGCCATTCAGAACCTCGAAGGCTATCTCTTCGCCATCGTGCGCAATCTGCACCTTTCCCAGTTTCGCCGTGATGCGCGACGTCCGGTGAAATCGCTTTCCCTCATTGATTATGACTCGGCGGAAGCTGGACTTCGCCATGTTGACGCCTCCCATTTGACCCAAATTCGTGATGAACTGCGAACCATTTGCCAATACGCCTGTTTGCGAAAAGAGAGTTCAAAAGTCGGTAGCATACTCATCCTCCGCTTTTTTCACGGCTACTACCCGACCGAAATCGCCCGCATTCTTAATGGACCGCGCCGGGCGGTAGATGACTGGCTCCGTATTGCGCGCAGCGAAACGAAAATTTACCTGAACAACCCACAACAACTCGGTTTGGCCAAAGGCAAATTGCCCTCCTCGCTTTCGGACTTTCGCTTCCCTTCCGAATCACTCGATTTTTTGGCCGAACTCCGCGAAGCTCTTTTTGCCGCCAAGTCCGGTGCCTGCCTGTCAGAGAGCTATCTTCAGAAGATCTACTCAGGCGAGCAACGAGAGCAGATTGACCGCGCTTCCCTCAGCCATTTGGTCTGCTGTAAATCCTGTCTGGAAGCCGCCAACCGCTTTTTAGACTTGCCTCCCATTAGCGGACGGTTCCCGACCGACACGCTCTCGCCCGACAACGGATGGAAAACCTCAACTGGCCTATCGCCAAACAGACGGAAGCTCCTCTTTAGTCGCTATCAATCGGGCGTTCGCGACACCTATGAACACATCCCGCAAGAACTCCATTTGGCGGTTAATGGCTTTATGGTCGGTTCTCAAAGAGTGAGCTCGGATTGGAACGAACAGAATCTGTCTGTGAATATCTCCGAAAAGATCGGCTTTATTGAAATCTTCAGCGAGCAAGGAGTGCGGATGCTGCTGTCCGGCATTGACCCGCCTCCGGAAGGTGCCGTCACACAAACAGCGCGAGTTGAATTGAGCGAACAACGCACTCTTCAATTTGAGCTGAGCTTTCAGGAGACTTGGCCAAATCTGCAAACTATTTATCATGATCCGCAATTGAAATCGGACTTCGTAACCGAATGCGCCGAGATGTCGGCAGACCTGATGGCTTCAGATATGGAGCCGATGCCCGTTCCGACCAAACCCGCTGCATCGCCAAGCTTTCTGGTTGCAAGTCTCGCCCCGGCAAGTTTCTTTTCGACCCTGCGGCGACTTTTCAACCCCCTTCTCGTTACCGCTGCGCTCGCCATTTTATTGGTGGGCGTGATCGCTTATCTGCGCTTTCCGACCACCCCCTTGACGGCGGCAGAGTTGTTGCGCCAAGCGCGTACTTCTGCACAAACAACACCGCTGCTTCCCAATCACGTTTTCCGGCGCATAATCCAGTATGAAGAGGTGCATCCTGACAGTCGCACTATTGCAGCCAAACGGCGAATCGAAATTTGGTCAGCGCCCGAAACCGGCGTGGCCGCCCGTAGGGTGTTCGATGAAGCCGGACAACTCATCGAAGGCGAATGGTTAGCGGCAGACCAAACGGTTCGAGCTTATCAGCGTTCTGCTTCTCCGTTTATGACTCTCGAAGCGGACAATCTCAAACTTCCGGTTGCTGAGGATGCCTTTACGACCCTTCGAACGGGATGGATTTCCCCGGCACCCATCCAGACCTTTGAAGAGCATGTCAATGCAGGATCTTCACAATCGGTTGAAGAGAAGTCAGGCTTTTACTCCATCCATTACTTGGCGGCTGTGCAGTTTACTGAAAAATTCGACGATCAACCGGTTCAGGCAACGCTAAAAATCCGCAAGAGCGATTTACGCCCTGTCGAACAAGTCTTTCAAGTTTTGCGCGCCGGGGAACGTACTGAATACCGATTTGTGGAGAGCAGTTTCGAAAAACACGAGAGCCAGACCATCTCGCCTGCGGTCTTTCAACCCGATGCATGGATTAAGACGCTCTCGATCAAGCGCGTCGCAAACGAATTCAACAAAAAGAATGAGCCCGTTGTCGAAACGCTGCCAGCCTCGAACACAGCAACACCGTTGAGCGCCGCAACGATTGCCAAGTTGAAGGTCGAGGCCTTATACCGCTTGCATCGCCTCGGAGCCTGCCTTAGCGAACCCATAGGGCTATCAGAAATTGATGGCGGGCTGCAAATTCGCATCATCACAGAGACGGATTCTCGCAAACAGGAAATTCTCAATGCTTTGCAAAATCTGGCAAGCACAGCCGGTGTCCGAATAGACGCTTTAACCGAAAGCGAGGCCTTGCAACAGCAGGCCAGCCAACCCAGCCGCCCCTTTTCGACACGCCGCGTAGAACTAATTAAATACAATATCCCTGCCTTTGCAGAGGTTCGGGACTATTTCGCTCATCGGGGGCAAGGCCGCCAAACATCTCTTTCTGAAGCGGCTCTGGATACGGAAGTCCGTCGCTTCGCTACTCAGATTCTCAATCGCGCACGACGCGCTTTACAGCACGCATGGGCGATCAAGCACGCCCTCGCGGAATTTTCCGAAGCCGAGATGCAACTGCTTGATTCAGGCTCTCAGGGCCAGTTGCGCTCGTTTATCAGAGATCATGCCCGAATCATTCAGGAAGAATCAGTCGCATTGCGCCGGGAATTGCAACCGATCTTTTTTGGTGCAGGCTCCGCCGAATCAGCGCCAACGGTCATCCCTGCCAATCTGATGCTGGCTGCCGATCAAATATTCGACTTGGCCGTAAAGAATGAGAAGAACCTTCGTCTGGCGTTCACGGTTTCGGAGGAGCCGGGCAGCACGAGTATCATTCGCTCGAATGAATTTCAAATTTCGATTAAAGCGGCAGAAACTCTAGCGGCGGGCTTGCTGTAATCCTGTCGCCGTTGCTGCTCATAGAACGATCCTCATGCACAAGATGTTTTCGCCTTACCAAACTCGACGCCGCTCGGTCTTCTTCCCGGCGGGTATCTGGTTCGTTGCCGTTCTCATTACCTTGCAACCCGTCTTTGGAAACGGTCACTTCTCGGTGCTGCACCCGCAGGCTACCTCTTCCAATCTGAGCGGAATGGTACTCGACGAGACCGATGCTGTAATCCCGAACGCCCAAGTCACGCTAATCAACAATCAGACAGGGTTCCAACGCAGCAAAATCACCGACCAAGAGGGCTTTTTCATCTTCTCCCTACTCCCGCCCGGCTCCTATTCATTGATCGTCGAAGTGGCCGGGTTTGAACCCTATTCGGTAAACGATATTTCGCTGCTAGCCAGCGTCAATACCTCTGTTGATATCGCATTGCGCCCGAAACCAATCAAAGAATCGGTTGATGTGACAACACGTTATTCGCTCGCTGCCGACACAAACACCGTAGATATCAGCAACGCAACCGTTAAGCATAGCGTAACCAATGAACAGGTCGTTCATCTCCCGGTGTTGACCACCACTCTCGGGCGCAACACATTGGGAGTTCTCTCCTTCTTAATTCCGGGGGTGTCACCGGCAACCTATCTGGGCGTTGCCAATCCCGATTCGAATCGTTTCGGACATCAGATGAGCGTCAATGGTTCACGCCCGACCTCAATCAGTTTCAATCTGGAGACCGGCGATAATAACGATCAAGAGAATAATCGCTCGGTCTCTCCTTTTCCCAACCCCGACGCGCTACAAGAATTCACCATTGTTACCAACAACTATCAAGCTGATCTCGGACGCAGTTCAGGAGGCATTGTCAATGCGGTAGTCAAGTCAGGGAGTCAAACCTATCAGGGCAATCTGCGTTATTTTCTGATCAATGAAGCCTTCAATGCGCGCAGCTTCTTTGACGCCGAAAAGCCGCTTGATCGGGTTCATACTTTCGGCGGTCAGATCGGCGGCCCAACGCGCTTGCCCTCGATCTTCAAAGGGCTATTCTTCCTCGATTATGAAGTGGCACGCGCCTATCGAGAAACCACTTCCAACTTGATCGTTCTCTCTGCGTTGGAGCGGCGCGGTGATTTCAGCCAATCCTCTTCCGCCAGTTGGCCGATTGATCCGCAGACTCATAAGCGATTCAAAAACGGTATCATCCCGCAAGCGTCCATCAATCCGATTTCACGCATCTATTTGGATCGCTTCATCCCCTTGCCGAATAGCGGCGATAGAAATTTTCGCCAACTCTTACCGGTTGACTTTCAAAACGATCAAATCACGGCTCGGTTCGATAAGGAGATCAGCCCTTCGGATAATCTGAGTGCAACCTATTTTCTAATCGACTTTGATGTCATCAGCGGATTGACCAGCCTGCCTGTCGGCAGCAAAAGTTTTTCCAACTTTCGCAATCAAAATCTCATCCTGCGCGAGACCCATATCTTTGCCACACACACGGTCAACCAATTATCTGTTGCCGCAACCTATTACGTTAATGCCTCGCAGTTCTTCTCTCCCGGCGCAACCGGCACTCCGCCGTCTGAGTTCGGATTCACAGGCATCCATCCTCAGTCCGACCGGTTCCTCAGCGCGCCGTCAATTTCAATCAATGGAACAGATATCCGCGTAGCGCCGGTCAATCAATTCCGCGATCTGAAAACTTCCTGGCAAATCAAAGACGATCTGTCCCATCAACATGGCAAACAGACCTGGAAGTTCGGAGGCGAAGTTCGCGGCTTTTTGCAACAGACACAGTCTGGAAATAACAACGGAGAGTTCATTTTTCTCAGCGCTTTTTCCAATGGAACCTTTAATCCCATCGCCGATTTCTTGCTGGGTATCCCCAATTTTTACCGGCAGACTTCCGGTAACTCGCGTTACCCCAGACAGAGGGTCTTCAGCCTTTACGCAATGGATGATTGGCGCGTTAAACACAATCTGACAATCAATATGGGGCTGCGCTACGAATTCTCTCCGCCTTTTGTGGATAAACTCGATCAGTTGAGCGTCTTTCGCCCCGACCAACAATCCGTCAAATTTCCTTATGCACCGATTGGGATGCTGTTTCCAGGCGACCCGGACCCGCTGTTAGGCAAGGTTCCGCGAGGAGGATACCGTGCCGATCAGAATGACTTCGCCCCGCGATTGGGATTAGCCTACTCTCCGGCATCGAATTCCGGATGGATGGGCAAACTATTTGGAAATGGAAAGAGTGCGATTCGCGCCGGCGGAGGAATCTTTTACGACCAAACCTTCGGTCTGAATTTTACTCAGTCATCGCTCACCCAACCATTCTCCATTACTCAAAGTCTGACCCCCAGCCAATTGCGAGCAACACAGGCTACCCTTGCAAATCCATTCGGCAACGGGTTGAACCCCTGGCCGATTGAGTTGAATCGCGGCATCTTTACCCAGACGCCGACAATTCAAGCCTTCGACCCCAATTTCCGCACAGCCTATTCCTATCATTACAATCTCACCGTGCAGCGCGAATTGCCCGGAGCCCTCCTCTTGGAACTCGCTTATGTAGGCAACAACAGCTTCAAATTGAATCGGGAACGCGAAATCAATACGGCAAATGTGGATGAAAGAGACCTCGAAATTCCTCCGCAATCGCGTCGTCGCTATCCGCATCTGGGCAACATCCCATTGCAAGAGAGCAGCGGTCGTGCCCGCTATGACTCGTTACAAATCAAAATCTCTCGCAGGCTCAAAAACGGGTTCACCTTCGACGCCTATTATGTTTATAGCAAAGCATTAGATAATGGTTCGGTTCCCTTTTCAGCCTACTTAGCCGATCCGTTTCGCTGGGCGCCCTCTTCCTTTAACCGGACACACAGTTTTGTCGCCAACTACAGCTACACACTCCCGGAGGTTCGCTTAAAAGGCATCCCGCAGGCTCTTTTGAAGGGCTGGCAAGTGAGCGGCATCACACAAATGAATTCGGGGTTGCCCATTGACATCATTCAAAACTTCGACATCCGACGACAAGATCGTGTTATCGGCGCACTTGGTGTGCCCGACTTCACAGGCAATTTCGTCAAACTGAATCCTCGAGAGTTCAAGATTATCACTGTCAATGGCACGAAACAGAGTGGCAATTTCCTCTTCGACCCCAACTCGTTTCGACAGGTGAGTGCCAAAGAGCAAAGACAAGGCACGGTCGGGCGCAACCTCTTTGATGGCCCCGGCATCAATCTAACCTCCTTTTCGCTCAGCAAGCGAATGCGAATCTCGGAGACTCAACAAATCTCCTTACGCGCAGATATTCGAAATCTCCTCAACCGTGCTCATTTTGACGTACAGACCAATTCGTTGCGGGTCGACTCGCCCTCGTTATTTGGAAGGGTGACCACCGCCGCACCCGGACGCAATATGCAACTCTCCTTACGCTATAGTTTTTGATGATTAAGGAGATTATTTTTTCTTTGGGATTCGAGATTCGCACGG
>CAYXVU010000249.1:5441-8834 GCA_964468725.1 uncultured Clostridia bacterium | reverse complement strand
ATCTGGTCATCACCAACGGCGACCTGTTCGGCAAAGATAGCCGCGTGCGCTATGTCTTTGTTGACGGGCAACAGTTTGAGATGCGACGCGCCGACCCGCCTGCCGGGCGAACCGGCGGCGGCAGACCAGGCGGCAGACCCGATGCCGCCGCAGCGGTCATCAATCCGGTTGGCGATTGGGATTTGACGATTCAATCGCCGCAGGGGGAGGTCAACGCCAAACTCACGATTCGTCGGGATGGCGATCAACTCTCCGGCTCGCTCGCCTCGCCGCTTGGCACCGTGCAACTGAAAGAGGCGAAACTTGAAGGCAGCCGACTGATGTTCTCTGTCAGTCTGCCCATTGGCGGACAAGCCATTGAAGCTACTGGCAGCGGCACAATTGAAGGCGATTCCATTCGCGGCGCGATGAGTCTCGGTCCGCTCGGTTCGGTTGATTTCACTGGCACGAGGCCGAAATAAGATGACCTGCGATTTTCGCTAGCAGAGCCGGTTGGTTCTGCCTTCACCAGCGCGAGTCTGCAACTCAACGGGGGAATTATGAAGAAAGCCAAAGCAATCATTGCACTGATCCTAAGTTTCGGATTATCCGTCACGGCGTTGGCGCAAAATACGGCAACCACAGCGAGCCTTGTACCGGCTGTGCCGCAAGCTGCGCCGAGTGAGATGCTCATCAAAAACGCTACGATTATGACCGCCTCGCACGGTGTGATTAAGAACGGTTCGATTCTGATTCGCAATGGAAAGATTGCTGAGGTCGGAACCAACGTCACAGCGCGCGATGCCAATGCGTTAGTGATTGACGCGACGGGCAAATATGTGACGCCCGGCATCATTGACGCGCACTCGCACACGGCTGCCGAAGGCAATATCAACGAAGGTTCGTATTCGGTTACCGCGATGGTTCGCATTCAAGATGTGGTCAATCCCTATCACCCGAATGTCTATCGCCAATTGGCAGGCGGGTTGACGACGGTCAACGTATTGCACGGTTCGGCCAATTCCATCGGCGGTCAGAATGCCGTGTTAAAGCTGAAGAAAGGGAAGTCCATTGATGAGTGGTTCGTGCAGGACGCGCCGCCGGGCATTAAATTCGCGCTCGGCGAGAATCCGAAACGTTCGAATCGCTTCCCCGGCGACACCTCGCAGCCGCGTTATCCGGCGACTCGCATGGGCGTAGAAGAGACGATCCGCGATGCGTTCGTGCGTGCCAAAGAGTACATGGCCGAGTGGCAGGAGTATGAAACCAAGAAGGGCAAAGACCCGAATGCCATCGCGCCGCGCCGGGATTTGGCGTTGGATGCGTTGGTCGAGATTTTGCAGGGCAAACGGTTGATTCATTCGCACTGCTACCGCGCCGATGAAATCCTGATGATTCTCAACCTCGGCGATGAACTGGGATTCAAGATCGCCACCTTGCAACACGTGCTGGAAGGCTTCAAAGTGGCGAAAGAGATTGCCGAGCACAAAGCGGGCGCTTCGACTTTCGCGGACTTTTGGTCATACAAGATGGAAGCTTATGACGCGATTCCCTACAACATGGCGGTGATGAACTCGCGCGGCGTGACGGTTACGGTCAACTCCGATTCCGATGAACGCGCCCGCCGGTTGTATCTGGAAGCTGCGAAAGCGGTCAAGTATGGCGGTGTTGGCGAAGAAGAAGCCTTGCGAATGGTTACCCTCAATGCCGCCAAGCAGCTTGGCATTGACAAGCGCACGGGTTCGATTGATGTCGGCAAGGATGCCGATTTGGTGATCTTCAGCGACCACCCGTTTTCCGTCTACACCGTGCCCGAGACAACCATCATCGAAGGCGAAATCTATTTCGACCGCAAAGCCGATTTGAAGATGCGCGACGAAATCAAACGCGAAAAAGAGGAGCTTAAAAAGCGCGAGAAAGGCGCAACCGGCGACCCGGCACGACGCGATGAAAAGCGACCGGAGCCGGAACCCCGCCCGCGCGAGACGGCAAATCAGTATTGATTGAGGCCGGTGGAGGCCGAGGAAGGTTTGGCGGAAGGAATTCAGGAAAGGATGATGAGAAGCTCGCTTCTTCTAGTCATTCAACGCAGCGAACGCTTCCGCAGCCTCTTCATTCCGAATGCTGACTTCGGTCTCTTGTCTTCTGACCTGATGAGGAAATCGAAATGATCAAAAAAACATTTTCATTCGCTATTGCTTTGATACTGAGTTGCTGGTTTGTTCTGGTGACTGTGCAGGTTGGGGCGCAGAATCGCGGAGAGAGTTATGTGATTCGCAATGCGCGTATCGTCACCGTGACCAAAGGCGTGATTGAAAACGGCAGCATTGCCATTGCCAACGGAAAGATTACAGCAGTGGGCGCGAATGTCTCTGCGCCTGCGGGTGCAAAAGTCATTGATGCGCGCGGTCTGTCGGTCTATCCGGGGATGATTGATTCGGGAACCGTCATGGGGCTTTCCGAAATCGGACAGGGCGCGCCGGGTACGGTAGACACCTCGGAGATTGGCGATAACAACGCCAACATCCGTGCCGAAATCGCGCTCAATGTCGAGAGCACGCATTACGCGGTGACCCGCGTCAATGGCATCACCACGGTTCTCACTTTACCGCGCGGCGGAACGATTGCCGGACAAGGCGCTTTAATCAATCTAGATGGTTGGACGCCGCAAGAGATGGTCTTAAAGGCGCAAGCTTGTATGCAACTCAACTGGCCGGGAGCCGGTGGTGGCGGCGGCTTCGGCGGCTTCGGTCAGCAACGCTCGGTTGCGGACGCGCGGCGCGAACAGGAGCGGCGCATCGAAGAATTGAAAAAGACGTTCCGCGAAGCCAGAGCCTATGCCGATGCCAAGGATGCACAAGCTAAAGACAGTAGCTTGCCAAAGCAGAAGACGGATCTCCGAAAAGAAGGTCTCATTCCGGTCGTGCGCGGCCAGATGCCTTTGGTGGTTAATGCTCAATTGGCGCGCGACATTCGCGCCATCATCGCTTTTGCCGATGAGATGAAGGTCAAAGTCATCATCGCTGGCGGCGTCGAAGCGCATCAAGTGGCCGATCAATTGAAGGCGAAGAACATACCGGTCATCGTCGGCGAGGTGCTGCGTATGCCGGTGAACGAAGATGATCCCTATGATGCCGCCTTCACCAACGCCGGACTGCTTGCCAAAGCTGGTGTCAAGATCGCCTTTCAAACCGGCGACTCGGCGCACTCGCGCGATCTGCCCTATAACGCAGGGATGGCTGCCGCCTTCGGGCTATCGAAAGAAGAAGCCTTGAAGGCTGTGACCATCAATGCTGCGGAGATTTTCGGCGTTGCCGATCAGATCGGGTCTATCGAAGTCGGTAAATTAGCCAACCTGATTGTCACCGATGGCGACCCCTTGGAAGTCCGCACGCAGGTAAAACACCTGTTCAT
>CAYXVU010000249.1:0-5341 GCA_964468725.1 uncultured Clostridia bacterium | reverse complement strand
TTGTCACCGATGGCGACCCCTTGGAAGTCCGCACGCAGGTAAAACACCTGTTCATTAAAGGTCGGCAAGTGCCGCTGACGAGTCGGCACACCGAGCTTTATGAGAAGTACAAATCGCGCCCATAGATCGGTGGGCAGAAGAAGATTCCCCTGCCTCTTTTCGACTCATAAGATACCGCCTATGCAGGGGCGTTGATTCGAGTGATACGCAGAGCGGTCGCATTTGCGGCCATCCCCACCGATGTTCAGCCTGAGATGAGTCGTAATGAAAAGCGTCGAAATGAAACTTTCGGCGCTTTTACTTTTGGTCTGCCAATTGGCGAAAGACATCGTGACTACGCAGGAACTCAAGCAAGTAGAGTTTGCCCTCCACTTCGGTTACGGACAGAGCAAAGCTAGCGGACTGGCCGCGATAGGAATAGCTGATCTCCGCAGCGATGAGGGTTGGTTTATCGGGATAGGGATGGGTCGTTTTGATAGCCGTGAAGCGGAGCGACGATAGGTGAATCTTGCGAGTTTTTGCGCCCTTGATCAGGTTGTCAAAGTCATCGCGCAGTTTGCGCTCAACCGTTTGTTGCAACCGTTGAGCCAACTCCGAATCACTCAATCCGGCAGCCTCCTGCGGCGTCAGGGTTCTCCACACGCCAAGCGGTGGAGTGAGTCGTTGGAGTCTCTTGAAGTCGCTGGTTTTGATGGCTTCCACCACGAGCTTGCCGAATTCATCATGGGCTGATGGAAGGTTGGAGCCGGTCGTAAGGGATAAGGGCAGAAAGGTCATGACCAACAATAAGACTGTCAATGTAAAAACCTCCTTGGGCGTTCCGGTTGCGGCAGGGCGCATTGGCGGGCATAGGTTACGAGGTTGGTTTAGCCGATTCGTTGTTATTTGGCTGGCCTTGAGTCGAGCGTTTGAACATCTGAATCTGATTGCCGCAGTCATTGTGACAGACTTCGTCCATGAAATGATTGATGAGCAGCAATCCTCGACCGGAGGGTTCAAGAATGCGACACGGGTCAGTTGGGTCGGGCACCTCTTCTTTGCTAAAGCCCGTGCCTTCGTCAGTGATGGTGACTCGAATTCCGGAGGCGGAAAGCTCGGCAAGGATATGGACGGATTTATGCGGATCGCACTTATTGCCGTGTTTGATGGCATTGACGATGGCTTCGTCTAAGGCGAGCACGACATCCGAATCTTCGGCCTCAACGATGCCCCAACCGACAATCTTCTCACTGAGAAACTCCAACACTTCGCAGAGATACTTGTAATCGCTGGGGATCGTCAGGGCGAGGCGTTCTTCGAGGAAAGGGAGCAACGTATGAAGTGGTGCGCGTGCCGGTTTCTCTTCAGGCAGGTCAGCCAGTTTCTGTTTTCTCTCCCGACAGTCTTGACGACTGCGAGACATGACCCGGCCATTTTGAGTCTGATCGAAAACCAACTGCTTTTTACGCATCCGCCTGCTCGTCTCCCTATCAACTAGCTATGCGTGTGCTCTGCAATACTGGCGCAATGGGTTGGCTTCTCTTTTTCCCGGTCGTTCAATGCCGTCAGCGCCTGTGCATTTATAACACGCAGACAAACCGCTTTGCCAACGCAAAAATACGACGCTAATGGATGAATGTTCCGCCGGATTCGCTGGGCGGCGGAGCGTGAACCGAGGGATTATTTCTTATGCAGCAGGATGCGCCCGGCGTAGGTGGTGAGAGTGAGTTTCGCCCCGCCTTGTTTATGAGTGCCGGAAATCTGTTTCGAGCCTCGGTTGAGATTGGAAAAACTGTTGATGAACTCTCCCAAGTTGATCTGAGAATGGAGGGCGCGAGCGGTTAGGTTGAAGGATGCGCTGTCGGGCAAACTCATATCAATATCGCCTTTTAGCGACTGAAAGGAGTAATCGCCTTCGGTTTGCAGAATGCCGTCGAAGACGATATTGCCGCTCGTCACCATGACATTGATTGCATCGCAACGAGCTTGACGGATGTGGACATCGCTGTTGAACGATTTGATGCTGAGGTGTCCGGATAGACCGTTGACCTCAATCTTTCCGATGACATTATTGACTGAAAGCGAGGTGTCGGCAGGCAAAAATACTTCAAAGTCGGCGCGCCCTAAAGGCACAGACTTCTTGGTAGCGATTTGAATATCCTCGCCTCTTTTTTCGTCTACGACTTCAGTATTGGCAGCTGTCACCGCGCGCACGCTGATGGTCTTCTTTTGCCAAGCCGTGACGATAACGTTGCCATTGGTATTCGAGATCGTCAGATGCGCTTTGCCCTGTGGCGTGTAGGTGCGCTCGAAGCGTCCAAAGGCCTCCGCCGTAGCGACGGCAAGCAGAAGAGCGGAAAGGATCAACGCGCCTACGTTACGGATTCGAATGTTGGTCAAGTTCATGGATCGGTTCATTCGTCTCTACGGTGCGTGAAGATCGGGTAGGGGCAGTACCCGTTAAAAACTTTCAAACCCTTCCAATAAGCGAACCTTTTCCCGATAGACATTCAACATCAATTCCTGCGATACGGGGTCGCTCGGATTGACAGTCAATTGCTGCCTGCACTCGATGAGCGATTGCTCAACATAGAGAAGATTCTTCTCGAAGGCTGCGCGCAATTGCGCATCCCAGTATGATTGGCGTTGCTTGACCAGATTTTCCAATTCGCTGATGCGACGCTCGATCTGTGCGAGTTGTTCGGAATCCGCGTTGGATAAGAGCGTCGCGGTCAGCGCAGAAGGGGAACCGGTGAAAGCATTTGGTATGATCGACGAGGAAGCTTGATTGCGATTCAAATAGAAGAACCCGACGGCACAGAGAATCATCAGGGCTGCCGCGCTGGTTGCCAGTTGCGGCAGAGAGAGGTCATATCGCAAATTCCGAAGCTGGTTTAGCCAATTGGACAGGCTCGGCATAAACCCTTTGGAACGTTCGGCAACGATGGTCGTCTGCACGCCCTCCCAAACTGCGCTTGAGGGGGTATGAAGCGGCAACTGACGGCTGAAATGGACGAGTTGCAGAAAATCATCACGCAGCGCGCGGCAAGCGTGACAACTTGCTAGATGGGACTCGACTTTGGTCTGTTCGCCGAGCTCCAAACCGCCGTCAATATAATCGGATATTAAGTCTGCATATTCACTACACTTCATCTGGATTCACCTGCCTTTTCAGGATCAATTCGCGCAAGCGCATACGCGCTTTGTGCAATTGCGATTTCGAGGTGCCGACGCTGATGCCTAACTGTTTGCCAATCTCTTCATGTTCGTAACCTTCCACATCATGCATGATGAAAACGGTACGGTATCCGGTTGGCAATTGTGCAATTGCTTTTTCAAGGGCCAGCCGATCTACCATTGAGATGCGACGAGTACTCTGTAGCGGCGTTTCCACAATGTGCGAGAAATCGCCTTCCTCAGTCGTGTGCTCGAGTTTCACGCCGCGTTTGCGAAAATGCATCAGCACCTGATTGACTGTCAAACGATGTAGCCAGGTCGTGAAAGCCGAATCCCCGCGAAAGCTGCCGAGTTTGCGATAGACCTGAAGGAAGACTTCCTGGGTCAGGTCTTCAGCCTGCGTCGCGCTGCCCAACATCCTGAGACACAGAGAATAGACGCGCCTGTGATGAAGATGATAGAGCTTCTCAAAGGCAACGGGGTCTCCTGTTGCTGCCGCGCGTACGACATCTTGGTCAGCTACAGTTTGATCTGGTTCAGCCGTCGCGGTCATTATCAAAGTGTGCATCGTATAGGCCCTGATCACATCGGCTCTGATGCGAGGGGCCGAATCACGGTTGCCTCCGAATTATAGCATTCACCTGAAGTTGCGAGAATCTTCCCGATGCTTTAGTTCCCGGTCTTAAGGATGAGAGCGCTAGATGGCATTCCCCTACCATTGACGACTGCCTCAGGCGATAAATTAGCAAACTCCACCTGAGGTCTATCTTGGCTAAGAGGAAGTCGAAAGGAACCTGCTGACCGGGACGCGATTTTTCCGGCTGGATTTTGGAACTCACAATAAGAAAAGCAACATCGTCAGGCTGTATCGCTCTGCTCGATTGCCTAACTGCCTTACAACTTCCTCATCAGAACCTCATTTTTATCATATCGCCTTCAGTTAATCTGCAGATCAAACAATGAGGCCAAGCCTGGCCAGCCTGGTTGTAATTTCACTTTGGAGGAATAAGGATGTTTAAATTTTATGGACTTCTCCTTCTCATCACCGTCGCCCTTGCCCCTACGCCAGCACAGCAAGTGTCATCGGTGGAACTTGACATCGCTTATGGCAAGGATGCCGATTCGCAAAAGCTGGATTTATATCTGCCCGCAAAGAAGGGGTTTGCGACCATCGTTTACACTTACGGCAGCGGATGGCACGCCGGCAGCGGCAAGAGTTCCAAACCGATCGCTGAGAAGCTACAGACCTTGGGCTATGGATGCGCCCTCGTGTCACATAGGCTGACTCCTCCGCATACCTTCCCAGCACACGCGCAGGATATTGCCCTTGCTTTTGCATGGGTGAAGCAGAACATTAGCAAAAGAGGAGGAAACCCGAATAAGGTCATCCTCGCCGGACACAGTTCTGGTGCTCACCTAAGCCTTCTCATTGCTACCGATCCCAAATACCTGGCCGCTCATAGATTATCTCCTATGGATATAACAGCCATCATCGCTTTGAGCCCACCAGTGGATCTGCAGCCCAAGCCAGATGGTCATGGCTATGGTGATGCTCTACTGGCGGGGCATGGAGCAGACGCCTTCCGACGGGATGTTGCGCTGATGAAGGATGCCAGCCCGATTCACCATCTGGCGGGAACCCTCCCGCCGACATTGATTATTGTGGGGGAGAAAGATTTCCCCATGCTCGAACGTGATGCGGAGGTGTTCGCCAAAAAGGCAGGAGAGATGGGGCGGAAGGTTGAAGTCGTAATTGCGGCAGGGAAAGATCACTTGGGAATCGCGCGGGGAATGCTTGACGAGACTGACCCTGTACTGTCAAACGCTTTACGGTTCTTGTCTGAGGCGTTGAAACTTTGATCTAAAGTAGATGCAGACATTGGTAACCTCATGCGGCTCGGTGAAGAGCCGGGGTTGAGGAGAGTAGCCCGCTCTACAGCCTCATCAAGGGAGTAGTGAGGGGGTGCGGCGCGGGTCGCTGCTGGCGCGCCTCAATCAGCAGTTGTTGAAACGGATCGTCGCCAAGGTGCCGTACAGGGCGCTCTCGGTTCTGTAGGGAGCGCGATACCAGCGCGAGAACCTGGTTTGGATCAGTAGGGTAAGCGACGATAGCGTTGTGGAGTGCGGGGCCTCGTGCCGCTTTTCCTGCGCCGCAACCCCAGCAGCATCAAGATGCCTATGCTCG
>CAYXVU010000248.1:0-8870 GCA_964468725.1 uncultured Clostridia bacterium | reverse complement strand
AAACTATTTGCCGCCTTTGCTGTTTGCGTCCTTCTTGTTTTTGCTCTTGTCCTTCTCTTTGGCAACCGCAGGAGTTGCGGGTTGGAAGGTTACACCCGACGCGCCTGATGCTGCGGGCGCGGCAGCGGCTTGTTGCGTACCGTTCGGATTGGTAAAGGCCGGTTCGGCGGAACTGCGAAGACTGCGCGGACCGACCGCGCCATCGTTACGGACGATGCGCGGTGTGATAAAGAAGAGCACTTCGTCATAATCGCGTCGTGTCGAGCGTTTCTTGAACATCTCGCCGAGCAGCGGCACACGCGACAGCCCCGGCGTGCGGACAATCGAGTTGCTCTCCAGATCAATGTTGATACCGCCCATCACCGTCGTGCCGCCATCCGAGACGCGCACAACGGTCTGTGCGGCTTGCGTGTTGATGCCCGGCGTGCCGCCGTTGAACTGATTGGCCAATCCCGCATTGACCGTATTGTTTTCGGCCAGCACTCGCATCATCACTTCGCCGGTATCTTCGACGATCTGCGGCGTGATCTGCAAACGCAGAGCCGCCGTGACGAAGGTTGTGGTGACTGTGTTATTGCTCACCGTTTGCACGGGAATCTGCACGCCGTTGACGATCTCGGCGGGCTGATTGTCTTCCGTCGTGATGCGCGGCGACGCGATGGTACGAATTTGGCCTTTGGTCTCGGAGGCGGAGATGGCATTGGCGATGATGCTCGAACCCATCAAGCCAGTGGTCAAACTGAGCACGGTATTGGCGGTGCCGCGCAGCGCCCCGTTGGCGACCGGACCGAGGAGATTCGGTCCTAACCCCTGCGTACCGCCAGAGCCGCCAGAGCCGCCGCCTGAACCACCACCAGCGCCACCAGCGCCACCGTTGGTCAGGCCGTTTCCGGAAAGCGTAACCGGCGAGGTGCCGAAGAATGCGCCCTCTCCGCCGCGTGCCAGCGAGGCTGCGGCCAGTTCGTTGCCGATGTCACGCAGGAAATTGCGACTGGCGATAACGATGCGCGCTTCGATTTCGACTTGCGGCATCGGGCGATCCAGTTGGGCAATGATCTTTTCAATCTCTTTGAGCGGGCCGGGTAGGTCTGTGACGATCAAGGTATTGGTGCGAAAATCGGTTTCGATCTTGCCGCGTTTGCTGAGGCGCGAATTCATGATGCTCATCATGGTTCCGCTGCCTTGACCGTTCGCGCCGCCGCCAAATCCGCCGCCGCCACCACCTGATGGTGTGGAGTTGGCGCTGCCTCCTGCCGAACTGAGCGAACCAAAGGCGCGGGCGTAGCGCAACCGAAAGACGCGGGTTTCGAGCGGTTCTTTATCCTGCTCGGCTTGTTGAATTTCAACCGCGCGTTTGGTCTCTTCAAGAATTGCTTCGAGCGACGCGATGCGAATGACGCGACCGCCGCCTTCGCACAGTGCGCCCAAGCGATTGGCGCGAAAGACCGATTCAATCGCGTGATTCCAAGGAATGTCGGTCATTCGCAGTTCGACGGGAACGGCAGAGACCGATTTGTCGACGATGAAGTTGACGCCATATTGGTGCGACACAAAGCGCAACATATCGCGCAAATCAACGCCTTGACGCAGATCGAAGCTGATCGGGCCGCCGACGAAATTCGGGTCGCAAAAGGCGGTTTCTGGTCGCACCTTCTCGGTGCGGTTGCTCTGTCCGGTATTGGTTGACATCTGCGAGGTAGAGGGTTGCTGTGGAGCCCGCTGCGCCTCCGGCATACGGCGTTGCGATTCAGCGGACACCGGCTGCGAAACCGACTCTTTCGCGGGCGGCGAAACCTTGGTCGTTGCTATGGGTTGTGCAGCAGATTTGGACGGCTCTGCCATCGGTTTGTTCACCTGTACCGTCGCATTGGTTGAAACCGGGTTCGGCGCTGTGGTCGCAGGCGACTGATCCGGCGATTTGGCCGGTTCATTGGTCACGCGCTGGCCAGCAACTTTAACTTCGGGAGTGACCGGGCTTTGCATTGGCAAGGCAGGCGCGGACGTTGCCGGTTGCAGTCCTGATGTCGCACCTTGGCCGATGACAATCACCAGTTGCGTGCCCTGTCGCTCAACGCGATATTGGACTTTCGACTTGGCATCCAAAACGATGCGCACGACATTCGGAGTTGGTTGACCGACGCGCATGCGCTCGATGGCGGCAACGCCGACATTGGCGGTTTTGTTGCCACCGGCCAGACGGACGCCCGTGATATCAACGACGATGCGCCATGGGTCTGCGAGCACGAAATCTTTGAATTGCGCCGCGCCGTCTGTATGGACGACGATCCGCAGTTGATTGCCGTCGAATTCCGACCGCACGTTGTTGACGACGCTGGCTGCTTTGGTGGGTTGCAGAGCTGGTTGCGCTTTCGCTTGCGCCGGTGCGCTAGCCGCTTTGGCTTGTGCAGCGGTCGGCATAGGATAGACGTAGATGCCTTGCTTATCCGACTGAGCGTCAGCGGTTGCGGCTTTGGCTTTCTGGTCGCCGGTGTCGCTGGCCTTGACCGCCGGATTGGAGGTCGGCGCGAGTTCAATGATCAGCGTATTGCCTGCCAGTTTGCTGCTGTCACTGACGTTGTCGCGCAAGCTGATGTCGAGTTTGGTGGAGCGCGTCGCTTCGTTACGCCCTTTGTTGACCAGTATCGAATCCACGAGCGCAGATTTCACAGCATATTCGGTTGCCAGTTGCGAGCCTTCGCCGCCGGTCAACTCAACTTGCAGCAAGCGCGCCGTCGGACGAAACACCGTGTAGAGGGGTGGCGAATTCGACTCAACCAAAATCCGCGTCAGGCTTCCCACCGTTTCGTATTTGAGCGACGTAATGGTGAACGCCTGGCCTCCTGCGGCAATCGGGCTTGATGCTGGCTTTGCGAACACCAAACCATTGCTCACGAGCGCTAACAGCGCCAGTGTTACGACAAGCCTCCTGGTAATCATATGCTTCTATTCCCCTCTCATTGCGTTAAGTATAACTCTTGCTGCGGACGTGAACACGAGGGCAGATGGATGTGGCGTTCAGGCATTCGAAACCTGCTGTTGGCCTGCCGCCGTCGTTGGACGCGCGATCATTGCGATTTTTCCGCTGCGCCCGGCGCTTTGGCAACTTGGCGCACCTGCTCGGCGCGTTTGCCGTTGACGGCGATATAGGTGACTTCGCGAAAGACGACGCGTGCATTGGAGACGTTCGAACTGTTGGCCTCAATGCGCAGGATTTCGCCGTTGTAGCAGAGCGAACCGCGGCGCGCAAAGAACATCGTCCCGGTCGGTTGGGCGCGCACAAAAGCGCCAAAGCCCTTTTCATCTTGGAAGACACCGAGAACGGTGAGTTCTTGAACCAAATACTGGCTGACCGGGTCGGGCGCTGGCAAGCCGAGATCATCGTTGCGTTGAACCTTCTGGCGAAACTCGGCGCGGCGCGTATCGAGTGACGGGAAGCTGATATCCACTTCGGTCGCTGCTTTGCGCGTGCTGCCGCCTGCGCTTGTCGCTTTGGGCTTGAGAGCCTTTTTGAACGGGTCTTTGCCAGCCGGTTTGTACGGGCGGATGGATTCAGCAGACGGCCCTTTGGTCTTGACTGCCGTCGTGCCGTCGCTGCCATTCTGCGCTTGAGCGCGAAAGGCCAGAAAGGCGAGAATCAGGAGCAGAGAGAGAATCGAAAGGTGCAGCAAGCGCACGGGGCGAAACTGCTCGTTTGCGATTCGCATGGCGTAGGTCTCTTTGATTGAGTTCATTTTCATAACGCGACTCCGCTATTTGGGCTGTCCCGGTTTGGGTGCGCCCGGTGCCGGGGCGTCTGCGGCCTCTGCCGGTTTCTTGTTGAGATTTTCCAGATTGGCTGGCGATATGTAATAAGCCGTTAAGACAAAGGAACTGTTGATTGAGCGCCCGACTTCTTGCGCCGCATCTTCGGCTTGCTTGATGTCCACATCGGTCACGCTCAAAATCCGTTTGTAAAACCCGACCTGAGAGAAGAACTGTCCGAGGTTGTCATAGCTGCCGCTCACCTGCACGAGGATCTTTTGCGCCGTGTAGATTTCGGAAGCCTCCGGCTTGTCTTGGGCAAACTGTTTCAAGTCGAGCTTGTTGTTGCGCATCAAATCTTTAATGTTGTCGTAGACGCGCGAGATTTCGATCTGATCGGGTAACAGATCGCGCAAGCGATCCATCTCTTCGCGCTTCTGCGCCAGAGCTTGCTCAGTCGCCGCCAGATTTTGCCGAATGATGTTGCCCTGTGCGTTCTTCGATTTGAGCGATTGCACTTGTTCGAGCATCTTGGTGGTCTGGCTGCGCGTCTCGCTAAAGAGCAAAGCATCGGTAGCATAGATCAGAAGGCCGACCATTGCGACCAGCAGCGCCATCTGATAGTACCAAGGGATGCGCGACAGAAAACTGCCGGATTCTTCAGCCGGTTTTGCGACATTGGTTACTGCTGCTGCCATATAGATTCTCCTTCACTTGCTCGCTGCGCTGGTCTCTTTTTTCTCTTCGCCTTCGGCTTGCGGTTTGTTGTAATCGCAACTGATTTTGAAGAGAAATACTTTAGCCAAATCTTCGCCCGTGCGACCGAGTTCTTCGGCTTTCACTTCGCGGCCTTCAATGGAAAGGTTGAGAGCGGTAAACAATCCATTGGAGAACTCCAACTGGCGAGCGAAGTCAGCCATCACCTGTTGGCTCGAAGAGGAACCGACGATCTCCAGACGCGGCCCTTTTTGGGTGATTGATAAGAGCCGGAAATCGGCCTGTCCGCCGGGCATGCGTTCGTTGATGGCAGAGAGCAACGCCACCGGCCCTTTCTGCTCGGCGCGCAATTGCTTGATGACTTTGATGCGCTCTTCCACCTGCTTGAGTTCATTCTCCAACTGATTTTTGCGTTGAATATCGCCTTCTAACTTCTTGGCCTCCGCTTCTTCGACTTCCAGTTGTTGTTGGGCTTCGGCGTGGGCGTTGTTGGTGAGAAAGTAATCTACGCCGATGACGATGGCAAAGATCGCCAGCGCCGCCGCCAGCAGGAAGACCTGTTGTCCGCGCCGCGCCGCCACTTTGGTCTTTTGAATGGCGACTCGTTGTTCGGCAGTACCTTCAAGCAGATTGACTCTAATCATTTCGCCACCTCCAGAACCCGCGAAGCCAGGCCGACGGCGACCGCCATATTCGGCGAGATCTCTCGCATGTATTCTTCATCGAATTTTCTGTGATCGAATTTAATCGAGCGAAACGAATCGAACATCGAAACCGGCATCTGGAACTTCTCCGACAAGTAGTCGCACAAGTACGCGACTTTGGAAGAGCCTCCGGCAATCAACATCTGATCAATGACCGGCGAATCGGCGGCGGTCGAACGGAAGAAATCGAGGGTGCGTTGAATCTCCATCCCTAACATCTCGGCGACCGATTGAATCGCCATGTTCGCGCGCTGATCGAGGTCGTCTCCGCCGCCCAGCATATCCTCCATCCCGTAGTTGGGATTGCTGACCGGCGCTGCCTGCCCCCCGCGCCAAGTGCGCTTGAGGGTTTCGGCTTGGTCGAAGGTCAGATTGAGCTCTTTTTGTAAGAGGTCGGTAAACTGATTGCCGCCAGCCGAAATGTCGCGGGTAAAGATGGAGGTTGTGCCGCGCACAATGTTGATGGTCATCACCGACGCGCCGATGTCGAGCAGCGCCGTGGTTTGATGCGGAGCTGGATGATAGTTGACCTCGTAGGCGTTCTGCAGAGCGAAAGCGTCTACATCTACGATGACCGGTTGTTTTCCGGCCTGCCAGATGACCTGGGTGAATTGCGCGATCTTGTCGCGTTTGCAGGCAACCAGCAAGACGCCCATGTTTTGCGTCTGCGGATCAACTTCGATCACTTCGTGGTAGAGGTTCACATCGTTGATGTCGAAAGGAATGTATTGCTCGGCCTCCCAGTGAATCTGTTCGTCCAACTCCTCTTCCGGCATCGAAGGCAAGGTGATCTTTTTGACAATCACTGCGTGCCCGGAGAGCGAGGTGGCAATCTGCGCCGTCTTGATGCTCTGTTCGTTCCAGATGCGATTGATACAATCACTGACGTGGTTGAGGTCGATGATGTGACCGTCAACGATGGTGTCGGATTGCAGATTTTGGTGGGCGACGTGAAGCAGTTCAAAACCGCTGCGCGTCGGTTTCAGTTCTACGGCTTTGACGGAACTGGAACCGATGTCGAGGCCGACGACGCTTCTATTCTTTTTCCCGAACATAATCCCCCCGGAAACGTGGTCTGTCTGATTATTTCGATTGGCTGCCTGCTCTGGTCAATGGCGACTCAAGTTCGTCAGGATCGAAATCGTAGGGGCAGGCGCGCAGGGAGTGCGGCTAGGAAGAGTGCAAGCACGAAATTTGAGGGGCGGAAATTTTTGGGACTAACTCAACGACAGATGCTTAGGAGAAACTCAGTTCGTTTTAGGGGTTTGTTAAGGGCTCGAACAACAGGTTCTCCAACCGCCGTCAGTTCTACCACCCACCCCCATGCAAGTCAACAGTATTTTTCTCAAAAAAATTTTTCTCCGCCCTTCCCCGTTCAGGCAGCCCGCACCAGTCGCAAAGAGGAGAGATAGAGGGTGATGAATGGCAGCGGGCAAGATCGTCAATCCACTCGAATCGCGCCTGCTACTCGCGCCCATCTGTAAGCAGAAAGCCGCCCTTCAGCCTGCCTCCTTTACCCATGAGTTCCTTTCCCAAAGGGCGTCCGAGAGGAATAAACCCCGACGACCGGAGGGCGCGAATGCTTCTAACGAATCGGCGACCGTCCGACCAATCCGCATACGATGTTTCTCTGCAAGCCCCTGTCGGCCAGAGGCCGGAATAACCTCGCTTCTCTCTCCTCCTTCAGTCGCTCGACCAGCAGGTTTGACGCCGGAATTGAGCATCCCATACTATACTCGTTGGTTGTCGGTGCAGTTCTCGGGCTGACCCTGAACCGATGATGACCGGGTATTGGAAACAACTATGACAGCTATTGTAAATAAAATCGCCACCAAAATTTTTGGCAGTGCTAACGAACGGTTGCTTAAACGGCTATGGCCAATCGTTGATGAAATCAATGACTTCGAATCCCGATTGCAACCCCTTTCGGATGATGAACTGCGCGCCTATACCGAGAAGTTCCGCGAGCAGATTGCTCGCCATGTTGCACAGTCCGACATCACCGGTGAAACGCCCGACGCCGAAAAACGCGCCCTGCGCCGCGTCGTGGATGAGGCGCTCGACGAGATTCTGCCCGAAGCCTTCGCCGTCGTCCGCGAAGCCTCGCGCCGCGTCACCACCATGCGCCACTTCGATGTGCAGTTGATCGGCGGCATGGTCTTGCATCGCGGCCTGATTACCGAGATGAAGACGGGCGAAGGCAAAACCCTCGTCGCCACCCTGCCCGCCTATCTCAATGCCTTGGCCGGACGCGGTGTGCATATCGTTACGGTCAACGATTATCTGGCCAAACGCGACGCTGAATGGATGGGGCGAATCTATCGCTTCCTCGGCCTCACCGTCGGCTGCATTCAACATGACATGGATGATCTGTCGCGCAAAGAGGCCTACAACGCCGACATCACCTATGGCACGAACAACGAATTCGGCTTCGACTATCTGCGCGACAACATGAAGTTCGATCCCGAAGCGATGGTGCAGCGCGGTCACTTCTTTGCCATCGTGGACGAGGTGGACTCGATTCTGATTGACGAAGCGCGCACTCCGCTCATCATCTCCGGCTCGTCCGAGGACTCGACGGAAAAGTACTACACCGCCAACGAAGCTCTGGCACGGTTAAAGGCCGAACAGCAAAAGCGCGTCGCCGAGATCAAAAAACAGGAAGGCGACGTAGACCTCAAACAAGACCCGCGCCTGCTCTACCACCTCGATGAAAAACAGCACACCGCTTCGCTGACTGAAGAGGGCGTCGAAGCCGCTGAGCGCATCACCAACGTGGCCAACCTCTATGACCCGGACAATATCGAGTTGCTGCATTGCATCGAGCAATCGCTCAAAGCCCACTCCCTCTATCACCTCGACAAGCAGTACATCGTCAAAGAGGGCGAAGTCATCATTGTGGACGAATTCACCGGTCGCATCATGCCGGGACGGCGATGGAGCGATGGACTCCATCAAGCGGTCGAGGCCAAAGAGGGCGTGAAGATCGAAGCCGAAAATCAGACCCTTGCGACCATCACCTTGCAAAACTATTTCCGCATGTATGCCAAACTCGCCGGAATGACTGGAACGGCGGAGACCGAAGCGGCGGAGTTCGGCAACATCTATAAACTCGATGTCTGCGTCGTGCCTACGCATCGCGCTATGGTTCGCAAAGATCATCCCGATGTGATCTACCGCACGGAGCGCGAGAAATGGAACGCCGTCGTAACCGAGATTAAAGAATTGCACGAAAAAGGGCAGCCGGTTCTGGTTGGCACGATCTCCGTCGAAAGCTCGGAGATGCTTGCCGATCAACTGAAGAAGAGCCGCGTCCCGCACAACGTCTTAAACGCCAAACCTGAACACGCCGGACGCGAAGCCGACATCGTCGCGCAGGCCGGTCGCAAAGGGCAGGTGACGATTGCCACCAACATGGCCGGTCGCGGAACCGACATCCTGCTCGGCGGCAACCCGGAATTCCTCGCTAAAAAGTTTCTCAAAGAAAAAGAGATTAACCCCGATGATGCGACCGAAGCGCAATGGGAAAAAGCGTTGGTGCGCGCCAAAGAGATTACCGACGCCGAACACGAAGAGGTCGTCGGACTCGGCGGGTTACATATTCTCGGAACCGAACGCCACGAATCACGGCGTATTGATAATCAGTTGCGCGGGCGTTCTGGCCGTCAAGGCGATCCGGGTTCGTCGCGCTTTTATCTCTCTCTCGAA
>CAYXVU010000247.1:0-8873 GCA_964468725.1 uncultured Clostridia bacterium | reverse complement strand
ACAACCCCTCATAGACCATCACGACGCCGACCGAACCGCCGTGATCGTGAATCGGCGTGCGCTGTCCGGCTCGCCAACATAAGAGCAACAACTCGGCAAAGGGGCTGCGCGCAATCAGGTTGCGCGCATAGTGACGTTCATCAAAGACACAAAAGCGATCATAATCCCGTTGCCGGATGACCAGTTGGGAAAACCATTCTTTGATCTGTTCGAGGGTCGGGACTTCGCGGAGGGCGTTGATTTTGTCGGCGAGTTCATTCAGGGTCAGTTCCGAATCGGCAGTCGCCGATTCAGCAACAAAGACCGTATTGACAGGTATGACACTCATACAATCTCCTTGGGAAATCCGGCAGACTTCGCCGATCAGGACGCATCCGTTTCGAATTGCTTAGCGGTTTGGCTTGGTACATCATCATTCGCTCGCTGGCGCGGCGTGTCTAGTCTACTCGCAGGCATGCCGTTGTCAAGCATCAGGCAGCAGATTGTCGCGGCTGTGGCCTACTATTTGCCAGTACGATCAGCAATTGCTTGGCGCGCGTCTGAAGATCGAATGAGAAGGGAGAGTCTTGCGATGCTTTTCGCTCTGCTCATAACGCTGGTTACGTCAACAGGTATCGGCTTCGCCGTGCAGCAAGGCGCTACGCCACCTGCGCCCGATCCGCAAGGGGTGCGTCTGGCTGCCGGAACGAAGGTGCTGGTGGCCTTGACCGATGGCCTATCCAGCAAAACGCACATGGAAGACGAACGGATCAAATTTACGGTCGTCGAAGATGTCCTCAGCAACGGGCAGATCGTTATCGCCAAAGGCGCGGCGGCTGCAGGCCGAATCAAAAAAGTTGCTGAGAGTGAACGCTTTGGCAAAGGCGGACGGCTCGCCATCGAGATCGAAACGGTCAAGACCGTTGATGGGCAATCGCTCAAACTCTATGGCTTTCACGGCGTTTGGGGAAAAGACCGACGAGGTGCGGTCATCGGCTGGCGCAACATCATAGGCGGGCTTGCCGGAGAGATTCGCGGCAAAGAAGCCAAGATCAATCCGGGCACACAGTTTGAGGCGTTCACAGACGAAGAGATAACGGTCAAAGTCACCACCAGCAAGTGAAACTCTGCGGTTAAAGAGTGCAGCAATTTTTTTCACCTGGTATCACGATTGTGGATACTTTCTGCTGCACAGCCTATTGGTCACGGGCGCGCTGTAGTAACAGGCTGAAAAAATTTTTTCATTGCCGATAGCCAGATGCGATAGCCTCCGACCCGGACGAACCCTGACGGCGTTGTTTGGGAGTTCGCTTCGCCCCGATGGTGAATCCGCCTTCGGTCAGGTCAAAAGGCAACCTGCGCTCAAAGCTCCCGAATTATTTCAGTTCATACGCTGGCTCCTGTCATTGGCAAAGAGGCTTGATGACGCAGCCATCCCTGTTCGTTGCGCGCGTGTAGAAACGTTCTCGAATCCACCGGAGGAGAGTGTGATGAGCATTACATATAGATTGATGAGCGGGTGTTTGATTCTTTGTTTGTTGTCGAGTAGCGGGCTGGCAAAGAGCAATCTCAACGATTGGCATCAGGTTCGTATCCTCGAAGTCGGAACGGAGATTGGCGTCAAAACCAAGCAGGGCGAAAAATATAATGGCTACCTGCGTCGTGCGACCGCCGACGCCTTAGAGATGCTGGTCACCCATCGGCGCGCCCCAAGCCGAACCCTCACCTTGCAAAAAGATGAAGTGCAGGAGGTTCGCAAGCGCGGGTCGCGGGTCACGTCTGGCATCGTCGGCGGCGCTATCGGCACGGGCATCGGTTTGGCCATCGGCTTGCCGCTTGATCTCAACCAGAAGTCGAACGAAGATCGGGGGCTGTTGACTGCTGTTGCCGTCTTGTTCGGCGCACTGTTCGGCGCATTGATCGGCGTCAACAATCCGTTCAAAGGAAGAAAGGTCTACGTTGCCTCATAGCAGGAATAGCAAACGCGGATGCGCGCTCACTCTGACACTACCTTGTCGGTTAGAGCGAGCGCGCATCCGCGTGCGAAACTGAAGCGATAGCGAAAGTGTAGCCCTCAGCGGCGGCGTTTGGCGGCGCGTTTGGCCTGCCGTTTAGGGCGGAGGTCGCTGCTGGTCGTCGTTGTTGGCTGGCTGGGCAACGCCTCGAATGAGGCGGCCCCCACCGTCGTCGGCGCGGGCGATTTGTACTCGACCGTATCCATCTTGATGCCGTAATCAATCGCAACCAAGATGAGCAATCCGCACAACCCCAACGTGATGCCCCAATAACCGATGGTGAGCCAGATGCCGCCCCCGGCGACCGACAACACGATTAACAATCCGGCGACGCCTAAAAAGAGCAATCGGGGAAGGGTCAACTGCCCGCTTTGAATGATCTTCTCTTTTGCCATGTTATGAATCTCCTAACTGCTAAATAATGACCGCTCATTATGACGGCAAGAGACGCGGCTTCGCAACCGCTCCTCTTGCATTAAGAGACGGTACACGAAGCCGACTCCCTGCGCCTTGTCACATCGCTGCGCTACTCGCCTGCGCCGATGCGCATGCCGTAGAACGAGCGATAGACGAAGTAGAGAGAGATGAGCGAGAAGACGACCGCCAAGATATGGCTTGTCGTCACGCCCGATGTGCCCGTATGTCGCAGTTGCACTGCCAACTCGACGGCTAAGAGTCCGAACAGAGTTGTAAACTTAATGACCGGATTCATGGCCACCGATGAGGTGTCTTTGAACGGATCGCCAACTGTATCGCCGACCACCGTTGCATTGTGCAAGTCAGAGCCTTTCTCCTTCAATTCGACTTCGACAATCTTCTTTGCGTTGTCCCACGCACCACCGGCATTGGCCATGAAGATCGCTTGATACAGGCCGAAGATGGCAATCGAAATCAGATAGCCGATGAAGAAATACTCTTCGATAAACGCAAAGGCCAGGGATGAAAAGAAGACGGTCAGAAAGATGTTGAACATGCCTTTCTGCGCATACTGCGTACAAATCTCGACGACTTTTTTGCTATCTTCGACCGAAGCCTTTTCGATGCCTTCGAGTTTGATGTTGGCTTTGATGAATTCGACGGCGCGATAAGCGCCCGTCGTCACCGCTTGAATCGAGGCGCCGGTGAACCAATAGATCACCGCGCCGCCGGTAATCAATCCCAACATGAAAGGCGCGTGCAGCAGCGACAGTTTGTCTTGATTGACGGTCAGCCCTTGCGTGAGCGCCATGATGATCGAAAAGATCATGGTCGTCGCACCGACGACCGCCGTGCCGATCAGCACCGGTTTGGCCGTCGCTTTGAAGGTATTGCCCGCGCCGTCGTTCTCTTCGAGCAAGTGTTTGGCGCGTTCGAAGTTCACCGCAATGTTGTGCTCTTTTTTGAGCGAGGCCTCAATGTTAGGCACTTGTTCGATGAGCGACAATTCATAGACCGATTGCGCGTTGTCGGTGACCGGGCCATAGGAATCAACGGCAATCGTCACCGGCCCCATGCCTAAAAACCCGAAGGCAACGAGTCCGAAGGCGAAGACCGGCGCGGCAACCATCAGGTTGCCCAATCCTTGCAGGCTGAAGACGTATGAGATTGCCATCAACACAACGATGCTCATGCCAAGCCAGTAACCCGAAAAGTTCCCGGCCACGAGTCCCGACAAGATGTTGAGCGACGGGCCGCCTTCGCGCGAGGAGATGACCACCTCTTTGACATGCCGCGATTCGGTCGAGGTGAAGGCTTTGACTAGTTCGGGAATCACTGCGCCCGCTAACGTGCCGCACGAAATGATGGTCGAGAGTTTCCACCACAAAGTTGCATCGCCGCCGAGACTCGGAATCATGAAGTACGAGACGACATAGGTCAGGGCAATTGAGACAAGGGAAGTGATCCACACCAACCGCGTCAGCGGCGCTTCGAAGTTCATCTTTTCGGCGTTGCTGTAGGTCGCTTTCGTCATCGCTTCGTTGATGAAGTAGGAAAGCGCCGAAGCAATCACCATCATCACACGCATCACGAAGATCCAAACCAGCAACTGCACTTGAATGGTTTCGAAGTTCGCCCCTGCTACCTTCTCATTGACCGCCAGCAGGATGAACGAGATCAAGGCGACGCCGGTTACGCCATAGGTCTCAAAGCCGTCGGCGCTCGGCCCCACCGAATCGCCAGCATTGTCGCCCGTACAATCAGCAATCACGCCGGGGTTGCGCGCGTCATCTTCTTTGATCCCAAAGACGATCTTCATCAAGTCGGAACCGATGTCGGCGATCTTGGTGAAGATGCCTCCCGCGATCCTGAGCGCCGCCGCCCCCAAACTCTCACCGATGGCAAATCCGATAAAGCACGGCCCCGCGTAATCGCCGGGAATGAAGAGCAGGATGCAGAGCATGATCAATAGCTCGACGCTGATGAGCATCATGCCGATGCTCATTCCGGCGCGCAGCGGGATGGCGTAAATCGGATAGGGTTTGCCTTGGAGACTAGCAAAGGCCGTGCGCGAATTGGCAAAGGTGTTGACGCGGATGCCGAACCATGCCACCCCGTAGCTGCCCGCAATGCCGACCAGGCTGAAAAAGAGGATGATGAGCACACGCAAGGCTTCGAATTTGAGCAGAAAGCCGAAATACAGAATGATGACGATGGCGATGAAGGCTTCGAGGATGAGAATGAACTTTCCTTGCGTGACCAGATAGGTTTTGCAAGTCTCGTAGATGAGTTCCGAGATTTCCTTCATGGCCAGATGAACCGGCAGCTTTTTGAGCTGCATATAAATCATCAGCCCGAATAGCAACCCCAAGACGCTGACCAAAATGCCGATCAGCAACAGGGTGTGCCCGTCAACTCCCAAAAATGAGACGCTCGCCAAATCCGGCAGTTTGAGGTTGGCCTCGCCGCCAGGTCGGTGTGCCCCCGCATCGGGCGTTTGCGCCAGCGCCGTCGTAGCCTGTAGGCACAGAAGACCAAACCCTGCTAGCAGGGCTGTAAAGGTGCGCGTCGTCGGTGACGACTCGATGATTCGCTTCAGAGTATTCAAGATTGTCTTCATATTCTCTTGCTCAGGGGTCAAGGGTCGGTCATCAGCGACCAGCCGGGGATCGTCCGCTTTCAGCGCCCGGTTGTCTGTCGGATTGCGCTGCCAACGATTTCTCGCACGCTGGTTGGATGGCTGATCCCTCTGACCACTCGTTACTAGGTTAAAAAATTCCTTCGTCGAGCAGCGGTGCAATCACCAACGAGACGATAGACATCAGTTTGATGAGAATGTTCATCGCTGGCCCCGAGGTATCCTTGAACGGGTCGCCGACGGTGTCGCCGACAACAGCAGCTTTGTGGGCATCGGAGCGTTTGCCGCCAAGATTGCCCTTCTCAATGTATTTTTTGGCGTTGTCCCACGCGCCGCCAGCATTGGCCATCAACAGAGCCAGCATCACGCCTGCCAACGTCGCACCAGCCAACAGTCCGCCGAGCGCAGCTTTGCCGAGCAATAGCCCGACCAACGGCGGCAACAAGACCGCCGTCACCCCTGGCGCAACCATTTCGCGCAGAGCGGCGGTGGTCGAAATCGAGATACATCGCGCATAATCGGCTTTCGCTTTGCCCTGCATCAAACCGGGAATCTCTTTGAATTGGCGGCGCACTTCTTCGACCATCTTATTGGCGGCTTTGCCGACCGACGACATCGTAAGAGCGCCGATAAAGAAGGGAATGACGCCGCCGATGAGCAATCCGACGATGACGCGCGGTTCGGTCAGGTTGATCCCTGCGCTGGTGAGTCCGGCTTTCTCTTGATAGGCCGAAAAGAGCGCCAGAGCGGTGAGCGCAGCCGAGCCGATGGCGAACCCTTTGCCCATTGCTGCCGTCGTGTTGCCGAGCGCATCCAGCCCGTCGGTAATTTTGCGCGTCTCGGCGCCGAGTCCGCTCATCTCCGAGATGCCGCCCGCATTGTCGGCAATCGGGCCATAAGCATCCACCGCCATAATGATGCCGGTGGTCGCCAGCATCCCGACGCCGGAGAGCGCGATGCCATAGAGACCGATGGCTTGATAGGCAATCAATAGTGCGATGCAGATGATGATCAGCGGAATCACGACCGAATGCATGCCGATGGCCAAGCCTGTGATGATGTTGGTTGCGGGGCCGGTCTTTGAGGCCTCGGCGATTTTGATGATGGGCGCTCCTGAGGTGTACCACTCGGTCACGCCGCCGATGATGATACCGGCGATGGCGCCTGCGAAGACAGCCCAAAAGGCTCCCCATCGCGAATAGTCGGGCGTCGTCAAATCGAGCCCTTCCACCAACAACGCCAGCCCCACGATCAATAGCGCCGTCGCAATATAGGTAGCATTGCGTAAGACTGATGCTGGGTTCAGATTCTTCATGAGCCGCACGGCGACGATACCGATCAACGAAGCCAACGTGCCAAGCGCAGCAACCCCCAACGGCAACATCATCCAGCCGACGCGATTGCGATAGTAATCTGACGAGGTTGCGGCAATGGCAATCGCGGCGACAATTGAACCGACATAGGATTCGAATAAATCTGCGCCCATACCGGCCACATCGCCGACGTTGTCGCCGACATTATCAGCAATGGTTGCGGGATTGCGGGGGTCGTCTTCGGGAATTCCGGCTTCGACTTTGCCGACCAGATCGGCGCCCACGTCTGCCGTCTTGGTATAGATGCCGCCGCCGACGCGGGCGAATAGAGCGATGGAGCTTGCGCCCATCGCAAAGCCCGACAACACCGATGCGGCTGCGCCTTCCGATGTGAAGCCGGTGATTGATTGCAGTCGGCTGCTGATTAAAAAGATGTAGGCGAGCACAGCAATGCCGAAGAGGCCGAGACTGGCGACGCTCATGCCCATGACCGAGCCGCCGCTGAAGGCAACAAAGAGCGCATCCCCTTCCCCCTTACCGCGCGCCGCTTCGGCGGTGCGAACGTTGGCGCGGGTGGCGGCTTTCATGCCGAAGAAGCCCGCGCAAACCGAAAACAACGCTCCGAAGACGAAGGCCAAGGCCGTTGCTACCCCGTAAGGCAGAAAGATGGCGATCAGCACCGCAACCGCAACCACGAAGGCTGCCAGAATCGTGTATTCGCGTTTGAGAAAGACCATCGCCCCATCGTGGATGATGCTAGCGATCTCCGTCATCTTCTCATTACCGGCAGGTTGCTTGACCACTTCGTAATAGGTATAGGCGGCAAAGGCCAAACCGATGATGCCTAGCACACCTGAAGTTAAAGGATTCGTAAAGAATTCCATCGTCTCTGTGCCCTTCGTTTTGCAGATATGTTGACTGCTGTTCGCGCCGTGGTAGGACTGTCTAAACTGGTGGACTCCCGCGCATAGAAGCAGCAAACCTGTTCACGGCAAAGAGAGCCTTATAGCATATCGCTCAAAGACAGAGCAAGCAGCGATTTTCCGAATAAAGTTGGGGTTATCCACGCCGATTAGCGGATGACCTGTCCTAACCATCTTTGCAAGTTGCGCTGCTGTTCGATGTTCGCATCGGCGCGAACCTGCAATTGCCAACTCGCCGCGCCACCGGCAGTTTTCGGCGTCGCAAATTGCAGACCGAACCACTCGAGCGCATTGGCATACTCTAACTCTTCGGTTGAAGCGAGAGCCTGGCGAAACCAATCTTTGAGATCAATCCCGGCAACCTCCTCAACCGTTCGTCGGAACTCTTCCGGCGTAAACCCGCGCGCCCCTGAATAGCGGCGGTAAGCGAATCTGATGGCATCCTCTAAACTCGCCTTGCCGTTGGTCGCACGGCGAATTTTGGCATCGAGCAGAAAGCCGACGACTGGCCCTTTGATGTAGTAACTGACCGTCGTTTGATTGTTCTGACCGACTCCCGATGTGCCGATGTCCCATACATCGAGCGATGCCTGTTCGAGCGTCTGTCGCAGTCGCCCTGATGCGCTTTGCAGTTGCTCGATATGGGCGGAGAGCAAGGTCAAATACTCTTCGCGCGTCGCCAGCCCTGCGCGATACACCAACAGATCAGCGAAGTAGGTCGTCAGCCCTTCGGCAATCCACAGGCTCGGCGTGCGCGGCGGGCGTTCGTAATCAAAGGGGCCGAGTTCGACCGGACGCAAGCGTTTCACGTTGAAGGCATGAAAGTATTCGTGGCTCATAAAGGCCAGCCATCGCAAGGTCGGCGTCGTCATCGTCGGCGAGCTGGTCACTAAGGTCGAGTTGCTATGCTCAAGGCCGCCGCCGCCTGGTCGAAAGAGATTCAGAAAGGCGTAGCGCTTGAAGGGCAAGCCACCCCAAAAGCGCGCCGTAGCGCGCACGATCTTTTCCAAATCCTCCGCGCCGCGCTGACTATTCCATTGCCGCAGGTCGCCCGCCTCGGCAATCAAGTGACGGCTGCCCGCTACGGTGAAAGAGCGAATGGTGAGATTGCCCGCCAGAATCGGCGAATCGTTGAGCGTATCGTAATCTTTGGCGCGGTAGTGATGCGGCTGGCCATCGGGCGCAGCCTCTAATCCGGTCATCGAATCTTTCCATTCGGCAGGCAATTGCAGATTGACGAAGTGCGGACGCGGCTTCTGTTCCGCCAGCGTGATAAAGGTCGCAGAGCCATTGAGTACGGCAAACGATTCGTTGACCGCATTGGTTGTCACCGAACGCCCGGTGCAGCGCAAGCGATACGAGACGATCACCCGCGATGCGCCCTGCGTCTGCACCAGCCAGCGATTCTTCTGCGGCTGGTCAACCGTGAGGGCTTTGCCGTCAAGAGTACGGGCTGCGAAATTCTCGACGCGAGAGGCGTACTCTTCGAGGCGATAAAATCCCGGCGACCAAACCGGCATCATCAAGGTAACGTCTTTCCGTCCCTCTGTCGGCACTAGCAATTCAACCTCTGCGATTGAGGATGCGG
>CAYXVU010000246.1:0-8901 GCA_964468725.1 uncultured Clostridia bacterium | reverse complement strand
TGTTCTTTCCGGAGGTCGTCGCCTACATGGACCCGACCTCGATTGAGTTTCTCGACAAGCAATACTTCACCGACCTCGTCGAAGGCTAGCGGCGCGAGTCCGACATCATCGCTAAGGCAAAGTTTCGCGGGCGTGATGCGTTTTTCGTCGTGCTAGTTGAAGGGCAAGGCAACATCGCCAACATCAGAAAGTTTGAGCAGCGCGTCTTTTTTTACTTTTCTGCTTTTCACCAAAGCACACGCTTGCCGGTCTACCCGATTGTTATCTTTTACGGCGGCACACCCAAGCGAGAGCACAAAGGCATATACATTCTCGATTTCCCTGATTGGCGAGTGTTGGAATTCAATTATCGCGTCGTACAATTGCATCACTTGCCTTGGCGCGATTTCGTCAACAACGAAAACCCTATCGCTGCTGCGCTCATGACTAAGATGAATATCGCACCGAGTGAAAGGCCATATGTAAAACTACAATGCTTGCGTTTGATTGTGAGTCTGAAATTGAATCCCGCAAAGACATATCTGATTTCCGGTTTCGTAGATACCTATTTGAAACTCAACGCCGCAGAGCAAGAGATTTTTCAAAAAGAAGTTGCTAAAATCGAGCCACGAAGGAGAAAGCAGGTTATGGAATTGACAACGAGTTGGAAAGAAGAAGGCATTAAAGAGGGCATCTTGATTGGCGAGAAACAAGGCAGTGTGAAGATGATCTTGCGCCAACTCAATCGGCGCATCGGCTCGGTTTCTCAGCGACTGCAAAAGCGCATCGAGAAATTGTCCCTGCCTCAGTTAGCTGATTTAAGTGAGGCGTTGTTAGATTTTGGTACCACTCGTGACTTGATCGCTTGGCTTGATAATCGCGCTTCACCTTCTCGCCGCCATTAAACTCGACGCAATGATGTTTCATTGAATTGTCAAACTCACCTCTTCCTATGATCTACCCGACTGACCGATTGCTGCGATTGGCGCAGGCGTTGCCCGATACGGCGCGCTTCGTTGAAACGCGCAGTCTGTTGCTGAATAACACGTGCGAAGTCTTCGGGTTGGAGGAAAGCGATGGCTTGCATTTCGTCGTCTGCGAGCCGAACCCGGATCTGATTTGCATCATCGGCAATCCAGCCATTGAAACCATTCAACAGGCTATCGCCCTCATCAAGAGCACGGGCGTCGTGCTTGCCTTTGATGACAACTTCGAGCGCGTCACAGACGCGTTGCCCGGCTGGCAAGCGGAACGCGCAACCTTGCATTTGCTTGGCGCGTCGCCGCAACTGCCCGAGGTTCCCGCTGGCCGCGTGCGCTTCATCACGAAGACCGAAATCGCAGCCCTCACCGATCTGCCCGACGAATTGAAAGAAGAGTTGCTTGGTGCAGCCGAATTCTCGCCCATCGCGGCCACCATCGCCGATGACCAGCCGGTGTCGTTCTGTTATTCCGGCTCGGAGACGGAAACTCTGTGGGACATCTCGATTGACACCCTCGAAAGCTATCGCCAACGCGGTTATGCGGCGCTCAGCGTCGCATTTTTGATTGACCACATGAAACGGCGCGGTAAGTTGCCGGTGTGGGGCGCAGTCGCCTCGAATGCGGCTTCGCTGGGGCTTGCAGCGAAACTCGGCTTCGTCGCGGTTGATGAATTGTTCGTCTTCGAACAAAATAGCTGATCGTCATCTTGTCATCTTTTGCAATCAGGTTTTCAGAGAAAGGAATTCGAACATGAGAGAAGCCGTCGTTGTTGCAAGTGTGCGCACGCCGCTTGCCAAATCGTTTCGCGGTTCATTCAACCTCACGCGGCCTGATGATCTGGCTGCCCATGCCATCAAGAGCGCATTGGCGAAAGTGCCGCAACTCGACTCGAAAGAAATCACCGATGTCATCTTCGGTTGCGGGCAGCCGCACGGGGCTGCGGGCAATAACGTAGCGCGCGTTGCCACGCTGCTGGCCGGTCTGCCGGTATCCGTCGCCGCCATCACCGTCAATCGCTTCTGTTCATCGGGGCTGCAAGCTGTCGCTATGGCCGCGCATCAAGTCATCGCCGAAGGCGCAGATGCCGCCATCGGCGGCGGCGTTGAGAGCATCACCATGATGACGCGCGACAATAATCCCAATCCCTGGATTCAAGAACACTACCCCGGCATTTATATGGTTATGGGAGACACGGCGGAAGTCGTCGCCAAACGCTATCAGGTCAGCCGCGAAGTCCAAGACGAATACTCGCTGCTCAGTCAACAACGCACGGCGCGGGCGCAGGCCGAAGGGTTTTTCAAAGACGAAATCGCACCGATGACCGTCACGCGCGGCATTCTCGATAAAAAGACCGGTGAGGTCGTCGCCAAAGAAGAACACACGGTCACAGGCGACGAATGCAATCGTCCCGACACGACGCTTGATGGATTGCTGGCGCTCAAGCCGCACTTTGACCCTAATAGCGGGCAAGGCACGGTGACGGCGGGCAATTCTTCGCAACTCTCGGATGGCGCATCGGCGACGGTGGTGATGTCGCGCCAACGCGCCGAACAACTCGGCATTCAACCGAAGTTGATCTTCAGAGGCTTCGCAGTGGCCGGTTGTGAGCCGGATGAGATGGGCATCGGCCCGATCTATGCCGTGCCGAAACTGCTCGACCGTCACGGTCTGAAGGTGGACGACATTGATGTGTGGGAACTCAACGAAGCCTTCGCCGTGCAAGTTGTCTATTGCCGCGACTATCTCGGACTCGACCCCGAAAAGCTCAACGTCAACGGCGGCTCGATTGCCATCGGTCACCCGTTCGGCATGACCGGCTCGCGCATGGTCGGCACGATGGCCAACGAGATGCTGCGCCGCAAAGCTAAATACGGTGTCGTCACCATGTGCATCGGCGGCGGACAAGGCGCTGCGGGTTTATTCGAAGCATGTAACTGAGCGATTGAAGTCACGGTTGGAGGTCGAAGACCGAAGGGGATGAGGAGAAGGTTGCTGCCCGCTCGCCTTCCGTTTCTTCTCGTCACTCCCTCATTTTTCAACCCTCAACCCTCAATCCATTCCTGATAACGAATAACTATCTTTTACGAAGGGACAGCACAACATGGAAATAAAAGGAAAAACATTTTTGGTGAGCGGGGGCGGTTCGGGACTCGGCGGCGCGACCGCGAAACTGCTCGGCGCTTCAGGCGCTAACCTCATCATTGCCGACATCAACGCTGAGACAGGCGAAAAGACGGCAAGCGAAATCGGCGCTAACGCCGTCTTCGTGAAGACTGATGTGAGCGATGAAAGCAGCGTGCAAAACGCCGTCAACCATGCCGTCACGGCTTTCGGAGCGCTGCATGGCGCGATCAACTGCGCGGGCATCGGCACGGCAGAAAAGGTTGTCGGCAAAGAAGGGCCGCACACATTGGCTTCGTTCGAACGCATCATTCGCGTCAACCTGATCGGCACTTTCAATGTGCTCAGACTGGCCGCCGCGCAGATGGCGCAGCAACCGGCAGCGGAAGGCGAATCGCGCGGCGTCGTCATCAACACCGCTTCGATTGCGGCATTCGACGGGCAGATCGGGCAGGTTGCTTATTCGGCTTCGAAAGGCGCGATTGTCGGGCTGACGCTTCCGGCGGCGCGCGATCTGTCGAGACTTGGCATTCGCGTCGTCACCATCGCGCCCGGCATATTCGATACGCCTCTGCTTGGCGCGTTGCCGGAGCCGGTTCGTCAATCGCTCGGTCAGCAAGTTCCTTTTCCTTCACGGCTCGGTCAGCCGAGCGAGTACGCAGCGTTAGCCAAACATATCATCGAAAACGAAATGCTCAACGGTGAAGTTATTCGCCTCGATGGCGCTTTGCGCATGTCGCCGAAATAATCGTCACGGTGCGCCGGTCTTTCCCCAACCGGCGCACCGCATCGCTTCCGACCAAATGGATGGGAGCCGTGCTCAACTGAGTTTTTCTTCTCGACCTGAATGGGGTTGGCTCACGGCCTCGGCTTTCGCATTCAGAGGCCAAGAGTCGTGAAATCCATAGCTCGGATTGGTGGTCTATGAGCGGACATTTCATCACTCCTGCGACCTGGAAGACGGAGTTGCAAGAAGTCGCGCATAATGTCTTTGCCTATGTGCAAGCCCATGGCGAGTTCGGCGTGAGCAATGCCGGACTGATCGTTGATCGAGACTCGGCCATTGCCGTTGATGCGCTGATGGTTCCCTCGATGACGCGCCGCTTTCGCGCGGCGATTAAGAAGGTCTCGCAGCACTCGATTAGCAAACTCATCAACACCCATCATCACATTGACCACACCGGCGGCAATCACTTCTTTCGGGATTCGCAAATCATCAGTCACACGCGCGCCCGCGACGAGATCATTCGCACGGGCGTGCCCGCCGACCTGCTCAAACAGGTGATGCCGCGCTTCGGCGCGGAATTCGACAAGCTCAAAGTTGCGGCTCCCGCCGTAACCTTCACAGATCGGCTGACATTGCACCAAGCGAGCCGCACTATCGAATTGCACCATCCTGGCGCGGCGCATACCTTCGGCGACGCGCTTGTGCACCTGCCGAAGGAGAGAGTTTTGTTCGCAGGCGACATCGCCTTCCATTACGTCACGCCGCTGGCGTTTCAAGGCCATGTCGGCAATTGGATCAAAGTCGCTAACCGCATTCTCAAAATGGATGTCGAAACCATTGTGCCGGGGCACGGGCAAGTAGGAACGAAGCGAGAATTGCGCGCCATGCGCGATTACTTGCAATTCATTCGTCGGGAAGCGCAGAAACGCTTCACCGCCGGACTGAGCGAACTCGAAGCGGCGCATGACATTCAACTGGGCATCTATGCTCGGTGGCGCGAGCCAGAACGCATCTTGCCCAATGTCATGCGACTCTATCAGGAGTTTCGCAACGAGTTGGAGCAACCGCTCGATGCGGTGAAAACTTTTGTCGGCATGCAGCAATTCAAGGTGAAGTTGGAATCGCACGCTGAGGATGATGCCGGACTCTGCTGCGTGTGACCGGCAGAGGTGAAGAGATGGCGGCGATGCAGAGGTGAGCGGGTGAATAGGTGATGGAGAGAGAACGCGCGGGCGGCGATCCTCTCATCCAGGTTGGCTGACCGCTAACCTGCGGCCTTCAGGTTTCAACGGTCAACCGGTAAGCAAAAATCGGAAACCGACAAAAGACCACGTCGAAAATCAATCACAGGAGAAGACTATTTTGGCTACGGAAACCCAACCTGTGCCCTCCTCGTCTATTGAAGAAGAGCCGTATCCATCATCCGGCTATGCGTGGTACGTCGTCGGCGTGCTGACGTTTGTCTACATCTTCTCGTTCATTGACCGGCAGATTCTCAACTTATTGATTACGCCGATTCAACACGATTTGGGTATTACCGACACGCAGGTGAGCCTGCTGATTGGTTTCAGTTTTGCAGTCTTTTATACCTTCTTCGGCATTCCGCTCGGACGGTTGGCGGATGCCAAGAGTCGGCGCACGATCATCGCAGTCGGCTTTATCTTTTGGAGTTTGATGACGACCGGATGTGGGTTGGCGCGTAACTTTATGCAGTTGCTTTTGTATCGCATGGGAGTCGGAGTGGGAGAAGCGAGTCTGTCACCAGCGGCCTATTCGCTCATCACCGACTACTTTCCGAAAGAGAAGCGCGCAACGGCGATGAGCGTCTATTCGATGGGCATCTATCTGGGAGGCGGGCTGGCGCTGCTGTTGGGAGGTACCGTCGTCGGGTTGGCTACTGGACAAGCAAGCTGGCAGTTGCCCATGATCGGCGAAATCCGATCCTGGCAAGTGATCTTTTTCATCGTCGGCTTGCCCGGTATGTTGCTGGCGCTGTTGATGTACACGGTGCGCGAACCGCTGCGTCGCGGAGCACGGATGGTGAAGGCGGCGGACGGCAGTTTGAAGACGAAACAGATTCCGCTCGGCGAAGTGTATGCCTACATCCTCAAAAACAAAGCTACCTTCTTTTGCCACACGGTCGGCTTCGCATTGCTCTCCTTTTCGTCGTATGGTTCGACAGCTTGGATTCCCCAATTCTTTGAGCGTACCTACGGCTGGTCGGCGGCGCGCGCCGGTATCGTCTACGGGGCGATTGTGGCGATCTTCAGCACGTTAGGCATCGTCGCAGGCGGCAGGCTGGCAGACTGGATGGCCGCGCGCGGCAAAGAAGATGCAACGATGCGAGTCGGGTTGCTCGTTTCGTTGTTGTGGTTTGCCTTCGGTATGTTTTATCCGATTATGCCGACGGCGAGCCTATCCATCGCCTTTCTGATTCCGGCAGCATTTCTGGCCAGCGCGCCCTTCGGAGTCGCTCCGGCGGCGATCCAGCAGATCATGCCCAATGAGATGCGCGGGCAGGCATCGGCAGTCTATCTCTTCGTCGTCAATCTCATCGGTTTAGGTTTAGGGCCGACGGCGGTGGCAGTGGTTACAGATGATGTCTTTCACGATAAGAGCAGGTTGAGATACTCGCTGCTGATCGTCGCAACGGTCGCGCACATCGGTTCCAGCCTGTTGTTATGGCTCGGTCTGAAACCGTTTCGTAAGAGCCTCGAACGCTTGAAAGAGTGGATGGCTGCGCGCCCTTAATCTTTGACACCTGCCATCATTTATTTCGCAAGATCATTTCCTTTCGCTGTTCTTTGTTGCGAGCAGGCGAAAACGCTTGTTCAAACCGATAAAAATCCCCGTGCCATCCCATAGCAAGAAAGTAAAGATCGAATCGCACAATTCAGTGGTCGCGGCTTGCGCGCCGAGCCATCGGATTCTTCGGTTGATGATTTGATCTGATACTCCTATCTGAGAATTGTGTGTCTCGGACAAGCCCTTCTTGCCTATCAAAGCAACTCGTTGCTAACCGCTTTCGGAGGAGACGACTATGGCGAAAAAAGAGCGACTCGATTTTGCCCGCATCGTTCAACCCTGCTCGGTCGCATGGGAATACATGACGGGTGATGAGCGGACGCGTTTTTGCAAAGAGTGCAATAAACAGGTCTACAACTTCGCAGCCTTGACCAGCATTGAGATTGATCGGCTCATCAACGCCACACACGGACAACTGTGCGCGCGCATTACGAAAACTGCGGATGGCAAAACGCTGACAGCGGATAGCGTATGCGAAAGCTTGCCGGTACTCGATCAACTGATCCATCGCCGCCCTTCGCTGATTGCCAGCGCCATCGTCTCTGCGGTGTTGTCCCTCAGCCCAACTATCGCAGCGCAAGCGCAACCGGCTGCCGACCCGCTTGCCGTGGTGCTCTCTACGGAGGCGGAGAGCAACCCGAAAGCCAATCCGCAAGGCGGAACGGCCAGCGTCGCGGGTAGGGTTCAGGGGTATCAGATTGACACCGCTAACCGCCGTATCATTGCCAAACAGATCGGTGGCGCACAGGTGCGATTGATTAACGAAAGCACCAATGAAGTGTGGCGCGTCATCACCAATGAGCAAGGGGAATTTTGCATCGAGAATCTGCCTGCGGGGGTCTTCATCTTCAAAGTCGAAGCTGCGGGCTTTGACTCCCACACCCGTCACGCCATCAGTGTGCAGGCGGGCAAGCAAAAGCAGATGGATGTTACCTTGCGATCTGCCGCGATTGATACTTTGAGCGGGGTCTTTGTTTACCGGGCAACGCCGTTGCACGAGCTTTATGTGAAGAGTGATCGCGTCGTGATTGCCACCGTCGAGCGCATCACCCTGCGAAAAGGGAGCAAGGATGAGGATTCGGCAACCGTGAAGCTCGCAATCACTCGGACGCTCAAAAGCGCAGAGAAGTCGGAGGTCTACTTCTATGAAAGCTATGACCAAAGCCGGGAGATCAACTTCGCTGAAGGCGACAGGGTTCTCGCTTTTTTGCAACGCCGGGAGTCCAGAGACGGGCTGCTCGATGGGTATGAGCCGTTAGGCTGGGATGAGGGCATCAAGAAGCTTACGGCTGCCGAGTTGAAGCTCTATACCGAACGCCTCGAAGAGCTGAGTGACATGCTCGATGCCGAAAAACCGGAGGATGAGCGACTGGCTGAGTGGCTGGTGCGCTGCGTTGAAGAAGAGGCGACGCGCGATGAAGGAGCAAGCGAACTGGCCGACGGCGCACGCACGTTGCGCTATCACAGAGAGGCACAGGCAAAAGAGGCCGAGCGTTCTGAAGTGGCGGAGGACGACAATTCAACTGAAGAACAAACCGCCAGCGAAACCGGCGAGACGCAAGCAGCAAGCGAAGGTGAACCGGAGGGCGAGACAACCGAACTGCTTCTGAGCGCCGGTGAGTTGGAATCCGCGTCGGATGAAGAGTCCCTGAGCGATGTGGCCAGAGCCGTAGCGCGACTGACGGCAGAGCAAAAAGAGCGCGCGCTGATCTTTCTCTTCAACGCTCAGAAAGCCGAAGACATCCATTATGGCCTTGTAGAGTTTGCCTTACAGTTGAAGGATGCTCGCCTCGTTCCTTTTTTGTTGTCTCACCTCAAGCAACTTCAGAACAGCGAGGATGAATCGGTGTGGCGGTTGGTACGGTGTTTGGGCAATGCGCTTGATGACGATGAAGTGACGGAGTTGCAACGAGAGTTCATCGAAGGGGAAGACCTCTTGTACCGCAGGATAATCGAAACCGAGATTCAGCATGACGAGCAGGCAGACGCGCTCAAGGCAAAAAAACGACGCAGCGAAATCCTAGAACGCTTCATTGCATTGGTCGAAAGCAAAATCAAGAAGTGAGTCAGTAAGGGGTGCGCGAAATCCGAGTAGAGCCTGTTATGAACTTGCGGATATGGTAGGGCTGGCGGTAGGGAGTGGAGCCGTAGAAGCAACCTGCAAGCCGATGGTGAGTGGGCGAGGCAAGCAGGCGGGAATGCGATGGAGCGAGGATAGAGCGGATGCAAGATTGGCCTTGAGGAGTTATGTGCTCAATGACCGATTGGATGAGCTATGTCCAAGGC
>CAYXVU010000245.1:0-9026 GCA_964468725.1 uncultured Clostridia bacterium | reverse complement strand
AAAGGCGAGAGGGTTATAACCCCACAAATACCTTCTCCGATCTCTCAGCCAGAAAGAGCCGTAGATGTGTATGTTGAGTCAATTCAGCCTCAAATTGAGGTGTATAGAAAAATGCGTCTTATTGACTACATCTATTTTGCTAACTATACCGTTACCACGACAGGGTTTGGTGATATCATCCCTGTCACGTCATTTGCAAAATTCCTCTGCTCGCTGGCCAATATATGTGAAGTGTTTTTTCTGGTGGTATTTTTCAGTGCTTTAATCAATCTAAAAAGGCCTGCTTCTGATGACTTCTTTTTCAGTCCACCTACATGAACCTAATCACCATGATAACTTTTGCTCAGGTGGCCAAAACAACATAAGGAACTTTTTTCGAGTACACAGGTTTCCTCACTGCCCTTGCAGGTGTTGGAAGACTTCCAGATCAACTTTGGCGTTCGGCGTGAAGGTCGTTACTTTCATCTCCTGTGTAAACTTACCGTCTTGCAGCATGACTTTTCGCGAAGGGACGAGGGTGTTTTGCACGACGATTTGCGGCGTGTAGTAGTACGAAATCCGATACTTGGCAGCCGGGGTGCTATCGGAAAGTTTTAATTCGTACTCGCAATGCAAAATGCGGAAGGTCTTCTTGCTGATCCAGTAGCGCGTCTTCGTGCCATCAGGTAAGGTCAAATCGAGCACGTTGGTTTCGACGCCGACAATGGTTTCCGGGTCTTTGAGTTCAACCTTCGAACCGTCTTCCCGGTAACGGAGCAAGGTCAGGTAGTCGTGTACGAGTTGCGCCCGAAAAGCGACATCGGCTTCCGGACGCGGCGTCACATACTGATTATTTTGCGCCGACCAGACGCTTGCTCCGTTGAAGGCTACCGTATATTTGACCGTTTCCGGCGCGCCCTGCCGCCGCGCTTCGTCGGGCGGCGTCAGCTCCAAATCGGTGCGTAGGAGGTCTGTCCACGACTTCTCTTTCATGATCGAGCGCATCGTGTAGTTGCCGATAATGTCCCCTTGTTCGGTGGCCAGCCGTACCACCCCTTCTTCTTGAAAATTGGCGCGGGTGATCTTCAACTGTTCGCGTCCACCGAAGACATAGATCGCCAATTCGGCGACGGCCTCTGCCGGAGTGACTTGGGCAGCGGCACTGGCCTCCTTCTTTTTGCGTTCCTTTTCGATCTCTTTCGCATCAGGAACTTTATTTTCGTCCTTGCGCTTTTCTTGCGTTGTTTCGGGCTTCTTCGTCTCTTTGTCCTGACGCTCAAATCGGCGAGCCGCATGCGTCATCGGCACGATGACGAACGAGACGATCATGAGCAAGACGGCAAAAGTGCGCAAAGTGAAAATCGGGCGTAGTCGCGGAAAATTTGCAAACAACGGTGTCATTCCTCCATTCCAAACGATCCGTTACGAGCTGGTGCGGTCATCTGATCTCAGGCAGACGATTCTAGCATAGCAGCCCCTGATGCGAGTAGCGCAAGCACAAGAATGCGCTACTCGTAACGTAACGCGACCATCGGATCAATCTTCGTAGCGCGGCGAGCTGGGAGATAACAGGCCAGCAACGCGACGAAGATGAGGAGGAGAGTAATCCCGACATAGGTGAGGGGATCGGTTGCGCTCACCCCGAACAACAGCGTTTTGAGGAATCGTGTTAACGCCAGCGCCACCCCAACCCCAATCCCTGCGCCGAGCAGGGTGAGTTTGAAGCCCTGCCCGATGGCGAGCCGTAAAATGTCTGCGGCCTGTGCTCCCAACGCCATGCGGATGCCGATTTCATGCGTCCGTCGGCTGATGGCTTGCGACATGACGCCGTAAATGCCGAGAGCCGCCAACGCCAGCGCCAATAAACCGAAGATGCCAAGTAAAGATGCTGTGATGCGCGCCGGTAAGAGGGGCACGGCCAGCTTGTCAGATAGCCGTTTGCCGGATAACGGCATGCGCGGGTCAAACTGTTGCACCTCGTTGCGAAGCAGAGCGAGCATTTGCGCCGTGTCGGTTTGCGTACGAACGATCAAAGCCGTCGAACCGGCATAGGCTTGTAACATTGGACGGCAAACATAAGGCTGCGGCTCTTCGTTCAGTCCCGCGTATTTGCCGTCTTCGACGATGCCGACGATTTCTATCAAGCGAGGTTGTGGGCTATCGGTAGTTGCTATCAACGGAACCTGCGGATAGCCTTGGCTGAACCGCTTGCCAAGCGCTTCTTGCCCAGGCCAGAAGCGGCGGGCGAAGGCTTCGTTGACGATGGCGACGGGCGGCGCATTCTCGTCGTCCTGATCGCTGAAATCGCGCCCTCTGATCAGACGGGTATTCACTGCCTGCAAATAGCCCGGACTCATGCGACTCGCCATAGCTCGCGGCGCATTTGATGAGCGTTCTGGAATTTGTCCCTCAATAAAAATCGGTGATCTTGCAAAATGTAAATCAACCGGCGTCAGATCAATGATGCCCGCGGACTCGACGCCGGGTAAGGAACGCACGCGTTCCAACAGACGTTTTTGAAGCTCCTTGCCTCGCGCCGAGTCATAGCCTTGCAATCGTAAATCGAATGAGATTTCGACCGCCTGTGCCGGGTCGAATCCGAGACGGATCGTTTGCGCACGTTGCAAGGCGCGCATCATCAATCCGCCTGCGATCAAAAGGATGAGTGAGAGGGCAACCTGCAAGACGATCAGCCCGTTCTTCGCCAACGAATGATGCGAACCACCGAATGTCGGCTCATCCTTCAAAGCCGGTAGCAGATCAACCCTCGTGGTTTGTAGGGCAGGGAGCAACCCAAACAGCACGCCCGTAACCAGCGAGACCAGACCGGTGAAGATCAGGACACGATAATCAATGTGCAGATCAATCAATAGCGGAGCATCAATCGGCAATTTGATTCCGCTTGCCAAATTGACCAGCCAGTAGGCAAGCAATAATCCCAACCCGCCTCCGCCAATGGCTAATAACAGGCTCTCCGTTAGCAATTGCAACACCAGTCGTTGTCGGCTGGCGCCGAGTGACAACCGCACGGCGACCTCCTTTCGTCGCTGCGCTGCACGGGCTAACAGCAGATTGGCCAGATTGGTGCAGGCCAGCAATAAGACAAAAGCAACGATGACCATCAAGGGAACCGTAAAGCCCATGACCATCAAGCGCATCATGCCGCCGGAAAACCCGAACCCTGGCGGCGAAAAGACAAGGCGCTTACCTTGATTGATGTCCGGATATTCGCTTTCCAACTGACCCGCAATCGAGTTGAGGGCGGCTTCCGCTTGCACCATAGGGACATCGGGGTTGAGCCGTCCGAGTAAGAGGGTAAATTCTGATGCCCGGTTATTGAGCCAGTTGTTTCCCATCTCGATCTCTGCCTGCATGGCCATGGGAAACCAAAGTTCGGGAGCTGCAACGACCTCCGTTCCGAAGAAGCCTTGTGGCAAAACGCCGATGATCGTATAGCTGCGACCATTGACGATCAGGCTCCTACCAATGGCCGCAGGGTCTGCGCCGAAGCGTTGTTGCCAGCACGTATAGCTGATGACGGTCACCGGGTGCGCTCCGGGCAGCCGATCATCATCATCAGTGATCGTTCGCCCGAATGCGGCTTTGACGCCTAACACTTCGAAATAATTGCCGGTTACCAAATAGCCCCACACCCTTTCATTCACCCCCTCATAACTGATGCTCAAGGGCGCGAAGCGGTATCCGATCAAGCCGGTCAACGCGTCGTTACGATCTCGAAAATCTTTGTAGTTCGGGTACGAAACGCCTGCCGATGCTCGACCTCCCGACACGTTCTGAATGGAGACCAATTGCTCAGGCTTATCAACCGGCAAGGGGCGTAAAAAGAGCGTATTGACCAGACTGAAGATAGCGGTATTGGCCCCGATGCCGAGCGCCAGCGAAAGTAACGCAATGCAGGTGAAGCCCGGACTTTTCGTCAGTCTTCGCAGGCTGTAACGCAGGTCTTGGATGAACATTTCAATCATGGGTAGCCCCCTTTGTTGACGGTACCTCTCTTTGGTCTGTTCGATACCGCCCAATTTGATGAGTGCCTGTCGCCGCGCCTCCTGCGGCATCAGTCCAGCGCGCAGATTGTCTTCAATATGGAGTTGCAGATGGCTTTCCAATTCTTCGGCAAACTCACGGTCACGCCGCTGTCGTCCGAATAGTCCTGCTGCCCGCAACCCCCATGCTCGTAGATGTCGAAGATTCATTGAGACTCCTGCGCCGGAGCAAAGAATCGAGCCACAATGGCCGTCGTCTTCTCCCATTCGCGGGCTGCTTCAATCAGTTGTTTGCGACCGGCGCGAGTTAATTTGTAATACTTGGCTTTGCGATTGTTGTCGGAAGTGCCCCACTCGGAGATGATGTAGCCCTCCTGTTCCAACTTAAGCAGCGCAGGGTACAACGTGCCATAGTTGATCGAGAGGCTTTCTCCGCTCGTCTGTTCGATACGGCGAGCTATACCATAGCCGTGCAACGGCCCCAAGACATCGAGAGTCTTGAGTACCATCAAAGCCAGCGTGCCTTGCCAAACTTCGGTCTTATCGCTCATGAAAAATCCTCCCGCTGTTGATCCTTGCACATGTTGATCCCTGCACACCAATTGCAGACTCGACAGGTTGCGCCCATCTGCCTGAGCCGTTGGCAACTCCGTGTCTGATCGAAAACGCTCGGCCCCACGCCTCTCCTATTGCTTAGACATAGGAGTATGCCAGGGTCGGTATTGGAAGGCAATAGGAGGGCAGCATAGGCTCGTCTTTGGGTGTCAATCGCTTCGCATCCGATGCGCCAAACCCTTAAACAGGCGAGCCGGATGGAGCCAATGCCCTATCCTTGTCCCAAGGGGATTCAGATCAGGACGATTGCTTGCCTTGTTGCAACGCTTCCAAGCGATACTATAGAATCACGCCACGAAAAATGAGTCAGGAGATTTCGCATGAAAAAGATTGGCATACTCGTAGGCCGTGAGCAGACTTTTCCGCCTGCCTTGATCGAAGAGATCAATCGCCGCCATGCTGGCGTTGTCGCCGAATACATCAAACTGGGCGCCATTCGCATGGCTGAACCCAGCGATTACGAAGTCATTATTGATCGCATCTCGCATGATATTCCGTTTTATCGCTCGTTCCTCAAGACCGCTGTACTGGCCGGTGTGAAAGTGATTAACAACCCTTTTTGGTGGAGCGCCGACGATAAGTTTTTTAACTATTCGATTGCTACCTATCTCGGCATCGCGGTTCCCAAAACCGTTTTATTACCTCAGAAAGATTACAAAGAGGGTGTAGTTAGCGAATCGCTTAGAAACCTGCAATATCCGCTCGATTGGGAGGCCGTTTGCGAGCACATCGGCTTTCCCGCTTTTATCAAACCGCACGACGGCGGCGGCTGGCGAGGCGTATCGAAGGTGGACAATTTCCAAGAATTGATGGAGAAGTACGACGCCAGCGCAACTGATTGCATGGTGTTGCAAGAGTACATTCCTTTCGATCATTACGTGCGCTCCTACTGCATCGGCAAGACCGAAGTCTGTCCGATGCCCTATGACCCGACGGCGCATCGCTATCTGGTCGTTGACAACTATCTGGACCCGGTGACAGAGGAGCGGGTGCGCCGCGAAACCACTCTGATCAACGAAGCGCTCGGCTATGACATCAACACCGTCGAATTTGCTATCAAAGATGGCGTACCCTACGCCATTGATTACATGAACCCTGCGCCGGACGCCGACTGGTGGTCGGTCGGCTCGAAGTACTTCAAGTGGATGGTCGCCAAAGTTGCCGATCTGGCTATCGCCACCGCGTTGCAAGGCGAATCTACGATCAAGAATCATCGCTGGAATGACCTCCTCAATGAGGTCATTAAGCGCCAGCCCGTCGGAGCGGACTGAATGCGGTGAGTCGAGAAATCAGCGGCGAGAGATGGGGAGAGTTGCCGTCTCGTTCGGACGGAATCGCAAACAGATCGGTAGTTGAGAGGGGATGGTGTCGAGCAGCCTGCTCTATATTTTTCCTGTATCCTCGATTCTGAATGATTGATTCATCCCGCTTTATTCAGGAGCATACTGAAGATGGCACACCAAGCGGTTCACGATTACAACGCGTTATTACAAAACGACGGCGCGCTGCTTGACGAGTCGCGCGCCTATCTGATTGACCGACTCCACGAAGTGCGCTTTGTCTTCGGCGGCAGACCGCTGTCGCCCTATTTGCGCCCGCATTTTGTCACGCGCAGCGAATGGCAGCATATCAAGAGGGTGTGCGAAACGGTATGGGGAGCGATTGAAAAGGTCGGTCGGCGAGCGCCGACGGATGCTGCAATGCTCGAACAGATCGGCATCAGCGACGGGGAACGCGACCTCTTGGCGATTGACCCCGGCTACCCGGAAGTCTCTGTGACCTCGCGGCTCGATTCGTTTCTGACGACCGATACGTACCAATTCGTTGAACTCAATGCCGAGTGCCCTGCCGGTATCGCTTATCAAGATGTCGCCGCAGAAATCTTTCTCGACTTGCCGGTGATGCGACGCTTCAAAGAGAAGTACGCGGTTACGGCGCTGTCTTGCCGAGGCGATCTGTTGGAAACTCTGTTGACCGTCTATCGGCGCATTCGCGGACAGAGTGAACGACCACAGATCGGCATCATTGATTATCGCGGTTTGCCGACGCAGCGCGAATTCGAACTCTTCAAAGAATTTTTCGAGCGCGCCGGTTACGCAACGACGATTGCCGACCCGCGCGATTTGGAATTGTGCGATGGCAAACTGCATCACGGAGACTTTCGAATTGATCTGGTCTATCGCCGCGTGTTGACGACCGAGTTGCTGGAAAAGATTGATGAATGCCAAGCCCTTGTCACCGCTTACCGAACGGGCGCAGCGATACTGGTCAATTCGTTTCGCACCAAATACGTCCATAAAAAGATGCTCTTTGGCATTCTGACCCATGAACAATTTCAACCTCTCTTTTCGGAGGCCGAGCGCGAAGCCATTCGTCAGAGCATCCCTTGGACTCGGCGTTTGCAAGACGCGAAGACGACTTACCGGAGTGACGAAATTGACTTGCTCGATTTTACCCGCCGAAATCGCGACCGATTGGTGCTCAAACCGAATGATGAGTACGGCGGACATGGTATTACCATCGGCTGGGAGTCGGATGAGTCTGGGTGGGATGCTGCCATTGCCGCTGCGCTGAAAGGCGATTATCTGGTGCAGGAACGCGTAACCACCAGCCGCGAACTCTTTCCCTATGTGAACGAAGCCGATGGCAGAGTAGAGATGATCGAACAGTTGCTTGACCTTGATCCGTTGTTATTTTTCGGCATCGTGAAAGGCGCATTCACTCGGCTTTCTTCTTCGTCGCTGGCCAATGTGACATCTGGCGCGGGGATGGTTCCTACAATGCTCATAGACTGATGCGGGCGAAGGAGAGGCAGCCTAGATGATCGGAGCGCAAGGCGCTTGATTCACCCTACGATTGGGCTGCACCGAACGGTGATCGCAGAGGAGGATGAAATGGCAGACTTTACACTCGGAATCGAAGAGGAGTTTCAAATCATTGATCCGCAGACCCGCGAACTGCGTTCGCATATCACCGAAATGATCGAAGAAGGCAAGATGATTTTGGGCGAACAGGTGAAGCCTGAATTGCATCAGTCAATGGTCGAGATCGGCACCGGGATTTGTCAAAACATCAAAGAAGCTAAAGCCGACATCATCAAATTGCGGCGTACAGTTGCCGGACTTGCGGCCAATAACGGGTTGCGAATCGCCGCCGCTTCAACCCATCCTTTTTCTAGTTGGAAAGATCAAAAGATTACTCCCGACGCACACTACGAAGCGCTGATTGACGAGATGCAATTGATTGCGCAATCGCTTTTGATCTTCGGTATGCACGTTCACGTCGGCATTGATGACCCCGAAGCGCGCATCCATCTGATGAATGCGGCGCGTTATTTCTTGCCGCACATCTTGGCGCTCTCGACCAGTTCACCGTTCTGGATGGGCACGAAGACGGGATTGAAAAGCTATCGCTCGGAGATCTTCAAGAAGTTCCCGCGCACCGATATCCCCGATTACTTCAGTTCGAACTCCGAGTTTCAAAACTATGTCAACCTCTTGATGAAGACCGGCTGCATTGATCGTCCGAAAAAGATTTGGTGGGATGTCCGTCCGCACCCGCACTTTCCGACCTTAGAGTTTCGCATCTGCGACTTGCCTTCGAAGGTGGATGAAGTGGTAGCGTTGGCGGCGCTCTTTCAAGCCATCACCGCCAAACTCTATAAATTGTATCGTCAGAATATGGGTTTTCGGTTGTATCGTCGCGCCTTGATTCAGGAGAATAAATGGCGAGCCGTGCGTTGGGGACTCGACGGCAAACTTATTGATTTCGGCAAACAGATTGAAGTGCCGACGCGCGATTTAATCCTTGAATTGCTCGACTTCATTGATGATGTGGTAGACGAACTCGGCAGCCGGGAAGAGATCGAATATGTCCACACCATCATGCAAAACGGAACCAGCGCCGACCGACAGTTGAGAGTCTACGAACAGACCAATGATCTGCACGCTGTCGTAGACAACCTCATTGCTGAAACGATGGAAGGCGTGGCGTAATATGAAGACGAGCACCTGAGAAGAAAATTTTCACCACAGGGAACACAGAGGTTCACAGCGAATGCAGGTGAATCAGATTACCGGCTCGATAGTAGACTCAGCGATGAAGGTGTACTCCGCTCTGAGACCAGGGCTGTTGGAAAAGACCTACGAAGTTTGTCTCGCATACGAATTGAAAAAACGCGGATTGCAAGCTGAAGCCCAAGTCGAGTTGCCAGTAACCTATGATAACCTGCGAATGGAGGTCGGCTACCGAGTTGATCTGTTGGTTGAGCGCATGGTGATTGTTGAAGTGAAAGCTGTCGAAGCCCTCCATCCTGTTCATCAGACACAATTGCTTACCTATCTCAAACTCAGCGACAAGAGGATTGGATTGTTAATCAACTTCAACGTCGCCCATCTGCGTGATGCCATCAAGCGGATAGTCTATGAC
>CAYXVU010000244.1:0-9033 GCA_964468725.1 uncultured Clostridia bacterium | reverse complement strand
GTTTGGGTTTCGCCTTCGAGTTGAATCTCGGCGACGCCGTTGCGTCGCAAGTTGACGGTCGCGCGGCGCAAGTCTTGATCGCGCAGATTGCCGACGCGCAATACACCTCTACCGCGACTGATCGCATTCATTCCTTCGAAGTTCTGCGCCGCAGCCAGAACCGCACCGGCCAGCAACAGCGCTACGCTTGCTACCGTAGCGATAATCCTTTTCATGGCGTTTCTCCTTGTACGAGTCAATTCAGAACAACCCGTTGTGATGCACAACATCTATCAAATTCTGATTCGAATGAAGCAGTAGGGGAGCAAGCACGTTACCGAACTCCGCTGCTATTTCGCAAGCGACAGGAGATCTACCAAGTAGTTGCCATGAGGAAATATCGGCACGAAAGGGGTATCGCTTCAAAGGTGCGAGGCCGGTTATAAAACCAGCGTAAAGCGATTCGACCAGCCTTCGAGGTTTTTCACACGCAGATGATTGATGCCGCTTTGCAAACCGAGTTGCGCGGCGCTGCCTTTGACGATCAGTTTGCCGCCCGCCGTTTTGAACTTGATCTTGCGCGGCGGCGCGACGATTTGTCCGTTGACCTCCACTTCTAAACCGAGGGCTTCGCCGGTCACGGACACGGTCAATTTCGTTTGCTTGAAAGAGGCCGCTGTAATCGTCAGCCCTCTGGCTGCGGCGGGGCGGAACGCGGCGGTCGCTTCCGCGCTTCTGCGGCCTGTGCGATCAACCAAGACAAGGCCGACGCGCACCACCGTTGGCAGGGCATTGAGCCCGTTCATCGTTAGTTGCGAAACCAACGGTGTCGCCTCGCTTGCCGAGATAGCAAAATCGGATTGCTGAACCGTGTGCCCATCTTCATCTAGCAACCGAACCTCTGCCGTCGCTATATCGCCGTCCCGGTCAACAGCCGCATAAGTAAGCGTCAAGTCATCGCCTTCAACTTGGGCGCGAGCGTCAAAGAGCGCAGGCGCGTATTGCCGCCGTCCGCCCGTTACGGTCGCGGTGACCGTAAAGTTTGCTTCACCGGGTCCGAAGTTCGCTACCGCGATGTAATAAATCCCTGCGCGCAGGGGTAGTGAGCTTTGCGGCGTGATACGTAAGGTTTCTATTCCTGATGAGGTTGCCGAGCGATAATCGCTCACCAATCGGCTGCCTTGAATGACAATCGTCTGCCCGAACCGTGCGAACAGGTCAACATCCTGATTGCCGCGCAACTCGATCTGCAATTCATCGGCGTCGGGCGGCACAGAGATGGCATACTGCATGCGGCTGAGCGCACCCAATCCCGCAGGCGGCGCAATCGCGCCGCCGGGTTGCGCTTGACCGGAAAGCGTCGGAACAACGGTTATCGTCTCCGCCAACCGTTTTGTGCGATAACCAAGCGCATCGAGAGCGGCAATATCGTTATCGCTGATTACCTGCTGCTCGCCCGCAACCAGCGTCGGGTTCAGCACCCCCAAATACTGGCCGGTGATGGCGGCATCCTTCCAATGTGCAGCCGCTTTGCCATCGCCGCCTGTACCATCCGGTCGCGCCGTTGATAGCGCCAACCGCGCACCGCCCGCATAAAAACTCTGTTCGCCGCCGGAGGTGATAATGCGTTCGGTGGCGGCGAAATCATCAGTGTTTGCCATAGAGCGAATGCGGAACAGGTCCCAAACCGAAGGCGTGGTATCCAAATTCGGGTTGGTTTCCGATTGCCCGACGAAGGAGACAAAGCCGAGAGCGTGACCGATGTCATGCATCACCAACGCTTCGAAATCCAACTTGCCCGCTTCGATGCCATCGGTCGGGTCGAAGTCAAATGCGAACCGGGCATTGACGGCAAGGGACGGAGGCAAACCAAAATGAGTGCGCTCGGCATCGGGGTCAGCGACCTCTTCCAGCACCCCCATCGCGCGCAGATTTGCTGATGGAGCCATCAAGCCGAAAGCCTCTCCCGCATCGGTGGGCACGGCACGAACGGGCAGCGAGTTATACAACGCGAGGTCTTGCGGCGCATAGCTTTGCGAAAGCAGACCGGCGCGCACCGCCCCATAGAGCGCGTTGCCCGCAAGCGCCTGCACATCGCCGAGACTCACCGTGTCGTCGGCAAACGGCTGGCCAAAGGCGTTCAGTCCGAAATCAACATCAAGGATGATCGTCGCGTCAGTGCGAATCACAGCTTCCCATCGCGCGGCGGCATGTTGAAACGCCGCTTTCGCTGCCGGAAAGCCTTCCAGTTGCGCCGTGCCACGCAGGATGATGTTAAAGCCGAGAGCCGGTCTTTGCGACGGCAAGGCATCAGGCGCGAGCACCGTGAGCGATAGATTCGGGTCGCGATCTTTGAGGTTGCGCGCCGAGTCGAAGTTGGCCTCCAGACAGGCAACACGATTACTGATGACCCGTCGCGCAAAGGTGCCGAGCGTGCAACCGGCAACCCACAGTGAAGGCTTGCTTGAACAATCAGCGGGAGCCGCAGCCATCGGACTGAGAGCTTGCTGACGAGGTGAAAAGGCCGTCGCTTGCAACGCAAAGAACGCCAGCAACGCGAGGGCGCGCATGGGAGCTTGACGCATCATCATATCCGTTTGCCTACCGAGTCCAGGTTCAAGAGAGCGATCTTGAACGGTGAATCGTAGCCCGCTTCTCAGATGGTATATTTCCAATGCCGCAGCGATTCCTGTTGAAAACAATTACGAGCATCGAGGGCTAGATTTCGCGCGTAGAGCGTCAACTTGATAACTTGCCCGACACCGGAAACAGAAAGTTTGCTCTCATCATACAAGACTTGATAGCGCCTCCCGACACGCCGATCATTGCGTCGGCTTCGCTGAGTACGGCTTCATCAATATGCTTTGTTGCTGAACGTGGAAGGTTGTCGTATCGTAAAACTTCGCGGAGGAAAGTTAAATGTATTGTTCTTCGTGCGGGGCGGCAGTAAAACCCGGCAGCATCTATTGTAAAGGCTGTGGCGCAGAAATGAATGCCACTGACCGCGATCTGACCAAGTTATCGCCGACCTTCCCCGAATCACTGGTGTGGGGGCTAGTCGTCGTGGCGGTCGGCGGGCTGGCGATGATGATTGGTCTGATGGCCGTGTTGAAAGATGTGCTCGGCTTCGACAACGAACTCATTCTGCTCATCTCCCTGCTCGGTTTCTTACTGCTCATCGGGGCTGAAGGCGTATTGATCTGGATGGTGTTGCGTTTTCGGCGCGGCGCAAAAGAGCGGAGCGCCCCTGCGCAACCAAAGGGCGTCGTCACCAATGAACTCGGCGACGCGCCCGCTCGCGCTCTGCCTGAACCGCAAGCGAGTGTCACCGAACACACGACGCGCGCGCTTGAGACGGTCATCAGCGAATGCCAAGCCGACTGAGGGCGGCGATCCTTTGAAAGGAGTCAACGAGACGGCTTATGGGCATGTGGGGAACCAAAAAGATTGAGTGTCCAAAAGAACAATGGACAACCTTGATTTCGAATTTCGGAACCGGCATGCCAGCGTTTTGGGAGATTACGTTCACTTCGGAGACGGGCCAACCGGTTGGCGGAACCTATCTGGAAAAACGATACTGGTGGATTATTCCGCAGCCGCCGGTTACCGGCGAATTGGCCGAGCATATGAACTTTCATCGGTACTGGATCAATGCCATCTATTCGCTCAAGGTGCGACCGACCACCGACCTCATCGCCGAAATTGATTAGCCCTTTCTCTCGCTACCCAACGCGACCTCGCCCTCATACCACACCGGCGTCTTGCAATGCCGCAAGCTCTGCTTCGCTCAAACCGAGCCGGTCGCAATAGACCTCTTTGTTGTGCGCGCCCAACGCGGGACCGATCCATTCAGTCGCGCCCGGCGTTGCGCTCAACTTCGGCGCGAAGGTCGGAATCTTTACTTGCTCGCCATCGGGCAGCCTCGCCTCTTCAAACATGCCGCGCGCGATGTAGTGCGGGTCGCGTAGAATATCGGCGATGCTGTAAATCGGCCCAATCGGAACCCCTGCCGCTTCGACCACCGCTATAGCTTTTTCATAAGTCTGCTCGCGCGCCCACGCACGAATCGCGCCGTCCACTTCCTCTTCGTGAGCGACGCGTCCTGCGTTATCGGCCAAGCGGGCATCGTCAGCCATATCGTCGCGCCCGATGGCGCGCATCAACCGTTTGAAGAGGTTATCACCGTTTGCGCCGATGATGATGTGCTTGCCATCTCTGCATTCGTAGGTATTCGAAGGCACGATGCCGGTCAACTTCGTTCCTTGCCGTTCGCGCACCACGCCGTACATATCGAATTCGCTAACCATGCTCTCCATCAAGTTGAATACCGACTCGTAAATCGCCACATCCACCATCTGCCCTGTGCCGCCGTTGACATCGCGGTGATAGAGCGCGGTCAACAATCCCAACACTGCATGCACGCCGGTCAGGGAATCGCCGAGGCTGAGGTTGGCACGCGCCGGTGCGCGGTCGGGAAAGCCGTTGATATAGCGCAAGCCGCCGAAGCCTTCGCACACCGAAGCGTAACCCGGTTTGTGGCGATTCGGCCCGCTCTGTCCGAACCCTGAAATGCGAACCATGATGAGTCGCGGATTGATGGCGCGCAGGTCTTCGTAACCGAGTCCCCATCTTTCCAAAGTGCCCGGTTTGAAGTTCTCGATCACCGCGTCAACCTGACCGATTAGTTGCCGTGCAAGCTCGCGCGCTTGCGGCAAGCGCAGATCGAGCGTGATGCTCTTTTTGTTGCGCGCCAGCGAGTACCACCACAACGATGTGCCGTTGTGCAGCTTGCGCCAGGTGCGAATCGGATCGCCGACGACGGGCGGCTCGACCTTGATAACTTCCGCGCCGAACCAACCCATCAAGGCTCCGGCAAAGGGTCCGGCCAGCAGTTGTCCCATCTCTAAAATTGTCACGCCTTCCAGCGGGCGCGTCTTCAGTTGTTCTGTTGATGACATGGTTGAGCACCTGTATTCAGAGTTCAGTCAGCGATGCGCATCGCCTATCGCTCGTCCTCGCAATGTTGGGAATACCCAATCGAGCAACTGGGTTTGTTTGATTCACGAAGGCTTGAATATAATACGTCGCCATGCGGATGTACCAACCTTCTTTGCGCTCCGAAATTTTTGCCCTGCTTCTCTCTCTGGTGATGACCTGCGCGCCGTTGCCATCGCAAGCTCAGCAACCTGCGACTAAGCCGGTCTATTCGCCGCAACAACTGGATGAGATGAAGCGGTTGCAAGAGGCAGCACTCGCCAGCGATTACGCCTACCGGCAAGTCGCGCATCTATGCAACAGCATCGGCCACCGGTTGAGCGGTTCCGCACAGGCCGAACACGCGGTTCGCCATGTGGCCGAAGAGTTGCGAAAGCTCGGCCTCGATGTTCATCTGGAAAAGGTTATGGTTCCGCGTTGGATACGCGGCGAAGAACAGGCCGAATTGGTTGAATACTTTGGGCAAGCCCCCGGCACGGTGCAGAAGTTGGCGCTCAAAACGTTGGGCGGCAGCATTGCTACCTCGCCGGATGGGGTGACGGCTGAAGTGATCGTCGTCGAAAATTTCGAGCAACTTGCTGCGCTCGGACGCGACAAAGTGGCGGGCAAGGTCGTCCTCTTCAATGTCAAATACGACAAGCAGATGGCGGAGCAAGGCTATGCAGGCGACGCATATGGACAAGCGGTCGCCTATCGCGGCGCGGGCGCGAGCGCGGCTGCCCGTTTGGGCGCGACGGCGGCATTAATTCGTTCTGTCGGCAGCGCGGACTTTCGCCTGCCGCACACCGGCGCGCTGCGCTATGCGGACAATGCGCCGCGCATTCCGGCAGCCGCCGTTGCGGCTGAAGATGCCGAGTTGATCGCCTATCTGGCGGTGCGCGGTAAAGTCAGACTGCGGCTCAAACTCACGCCGCAAACGCTCGCCGATGCTGAAAGCCATAACGTCATCGCTGACATCAAAGGCAGCGAGCAGCCCGAACAGATCGTCATCGTCTCTGGCCATCTCGATTCATGGGATGTGGGAACGGGTGCACTTGATGATGCGGTTGGCGTTGGCGCAGCCATGCAGGTCGCACAGGTCATCAAGCAACTGGGGCTCAAACCGAAACGCACGATTCGCATCATCGCCTGGATGAATGAAGAGAACGGATTGCGCGGCGGCTTGACCTATGCGCAGAATCAGGCTGCACAGATCGGCAATCATTTCGCCGCCATCGAAATGGATTTAGGGGCGGGTCATCCGCTCGGTTTTCAAGCACACGTCTCGCAAACAGCGCAGCCGGTGCTCGCGCCTATCGCTGCCGTCTTAAATCGTCAAGGCGCGGGCTTGATCAATTTCGTTACCAGCCCGGTCGGCGCGGACATCTCGCCGTTGGAGAATCAAGGCGTGCCGGGGTTCTCTCCGCTCAATGACACGCGCACCTATTTTCATTATCACCACACCGAAGCGGACACCTTAGATAAAGTTAATCCGCTCGCCTTGGCACAAAATGCAGCGGTACTCACCGTGCTGGCTTATGCGCTGGCTAGTCTGAGCGAACCGCTGCCGAAACAACCATGACCAGTGAAAGTCATCATCGCATATTGAATTGCCCATCCTCTTCGTGTCGCTATGCAGCGTGTGCCGGATGGCTTCCGATACGGAATTGCCTAACAATATAAGCAACCTCCGTTGAGAGGCGGTCTCTGACCGCCGTTACCAGGGGCGCGGGGTGGCGGTCAGAGACCGCCTCTCAACCCTCTCGGATTGATTGGCGATTAAGGATTCCTTCTGAGCGGTGGATCGCAAACGATTCGCTATTTGCCGAAAAGGTGAAAGGTAAGGCCGATGGTCACGCCGATGGGGTAGCCGGGCGTCGCGTGAATGCGTGAGATGACCGGCGCACCCGGCGCAACCCGCGATTCGAAAACGTTTTGCGTCTCGAAATACCGTTTGTCCGTCACATTGTCTACAGACAGATTGATATTCATCCAGGCATTCAGGCGTTTGCTCAAACTCACATCTATCACATCAAGTCCGGCAGCACGGATGCCGGAGTCTTCGCCATCCAGCCGATAGTTGCCGATATGGCGGTAGCGCAACGAACCGCTAATGCCTCGCCATCCGGCCAGCGTCAGCCCTGCGTTCGAGACGAAGTGCGGGGCGCTGTCAATGTACAGGCGCGGTCGGGTGTCGCGGAAATAAGCATTGCCGACGGCTGTGAAACCGCCGTTGAAAGCAAGGTGGCGCGTCAGTTTAATGGAAGCCTTCGCTTCAACGCCCTGCGAACGGCTCGGCCCTCGAAATTCGAAGCTGCCATCGTCGGGGATATAGACTTGCTCATTCGAACGGTTAATGAGAAAGAGGTCTGTGCTCACTGAAACCCGTTTGCAATTGTGTGAGGTTCCGAGTTGATAGAAATCGGTAGTTGAAATCTTTTCGCCGTCGGGTCGCTGCGCAACGCCACGCGCGTCTTGACTGGAGATGCCACGCCCGTAGTTGAAGTAGAAGGTCAAAGGCCAACGCGAGGACGGCGTCAGCGCGACATTAGCCTTCGGCTGCACCCGCGCAGAGCCTTGCGCGCCGGAAAATGCCGGAATCTCTTTGTCATCCACAGAAAAACGAAAATAGTCATACCGTAGACCACCATCGAGGCGAAGACGGCTGTGCAACAAGCTCAGACTTTGCTGCACATACCCGGCGACATTGGTCACATTCGCCTGCGCTTTCGTCGCTACGCTCACCGGCGCGCGACCGACCGAGTGATTCAAGCCGACATTGATTTGATTGGCATGAAAATTTGCCCCCGCCGTCAACACCACTACCTGCCCGAAGAGTTTGTAGGGCGCGAGGTATTGCGCGTTGACGCCTTCTTGCAAACGCGAATCGTGTTGCTGAATCTCGTCGCCGCGCGTCTCATCATTGAGGAAGAAAGTAAAATTCGAATAGAGATCGAAGAGCGAACGCGCTACGAAGCTGTCCAGTTTGAAGATTCTCCCCGCATCATCCTCTTTGCGATAGTAGACGCCGCCGGTTCCGGTTCGCACTCTGCCGCCATTATCCGGGTCAAGAAAGCCGAAGCGGTCGAGTTGATTGGCGGCCACCAGATCGAGCGGTATCTGGCCGGACGAGGTAAAGTCATTGCGTCCGAAGTTGAGTTTGAATCCGAGCGTTTGCGCTTCGCCCAATCGGCGCGTGTAATTGCCGGTCAGGTTGTCGCGTTTGTAGGCAAGCCGGTTCACAAACGGCCCGTCGGTACGCGAGGTTTCATAGGCGATTAAAGCCTTGCCGCTTTCGAGTTCCGGGCTGTAGGCGACGAAGCCGCGAAAGGTGTCGAACGAACCGCCTTGCAGTCGCAAGGTCAGTTGATCGGGAAGGCTCTCTTTCAATCGAATATGGACGACGCCAAGTCCCGAAAAATCACCGTATTCGGCGCTGAATGGGCCATTGAGAATTTCCACGTCTTGCACCAACTCCGGCGTCAGGCTTTTGAGTTGGCCGAGATAGCCCTGTCCGTGTCCCTGCGTCCCTTGATTCTGTTGGAAGTTATCTACCAAAACTTTCAAGCCGCCGCTCACCCCGCCGTGATCGAGATTGAACCCGAATCGGCGAATCTCAAGCGATTTGCCGCCGCCTTCGTGCTGCCCCGCATTGATGCCCGCGTCGAGAGTATGAAAGACCTGATCGTCGCGCGAAAAGAGAGCGCCCGAATAGAGCGCATTGTTGCGGCGATCAATCGTCGGCTCAAGTTGGGACGCGACAATGACTACGCTTTCGTGAATCTTCGGAATCACATATTCGATTTCGATCTCCAAGCCATCGGCGCGCTCGCCTGCGGCCAGGATGCGCTCTTGCTCAACGATGGATTTGTCCGTGACGATGAGCGTCACCTCTTCATCCGGCACGCGCAGGTGAAAGCGGCCTTCGCTATCGCTGAGGGTGCGTTGTTCGCCTGAGCGATGGCGCGCGATGACGGTCACCCCGGCTACCGATTCGCGTTGGCGTGTAAGAACGATGCCAGAAAGCGTGCGCTCGGTAAGCGCGTGCGCCTGCACGCTTGCGCCTGTAGTCGGCAACCA
>CAYXVU010000243.1:0-9050 GCA_964468725.1 uncultured Clostridia bacterium | reverse complement strand
ATTGTTTTGCGGCGAAAAGAAGAAGGCGTTGCCCGCGTTATCAATTGCCTTCGACAATGTGTAGGAGAGGCGCAATCACGCCCACCCGCTGAAGCGCCGATTGAGCGAAACTGTCAATCCGTTGTAGTAGGAATTGCCGGAGCTTTCAAACCTGCCGATGTTAGCAAAATTCGGGTCGGGTCTGCCGAGATTGGGTATTCCCGCCGAAGCCGGGAAGCGCGGCACATTGGCGTTGCGCGACAAGATCAAATGCAGCCCGCGCGTGTGCAGGTAGCCGACCGATACCGAAGTCGTCGGTGTCAATTCGCGTTCGATTTGCAGATTGGCTTGTTGCGCGTAGGCATTTTCGATCTTCGGGTCAATGGTCGTGATCGAAGGGCGAAACCCTTGCGGAAAGACCGCCGCAACATTCGGAAAGACCGGCGCGCCCGACTGCCCGAATGAAAAAGAGGCGACGCGGTACTTCGTGCCATCGCGTTGCAACGCGTTCGAAGTGGCACGCAGCGGCAGCCGTTCGAAGTAGAGCCCATAGCTGGCGCGAATGACCGTCTTGCGATCCCCTGGCGCATAGGCGAGACCGAGTCGCGGTGACAGGTTGTCAGCATCGGTTTGAATCGGGTCAGGCAACCATTGCAGGTCGTAACGCAAGCCTGCGTTAAAGGTCAAAGTGGGTCGCGCTCGCCATGCATCTTGGGTGAACAGCCCGAAGTTCGGATTGGATTGGAATTGCGTCGGTTCGCCGAAGGCTTGTTGAAAGGTGACATAGGTTCCTTGTTGCAAAGCGGTCAGCGAAGCGAAGGTGTATGCGCCCTGCAATGCGCCGGGGAAGGTGATGTTGACGCGGTTGTAAAGAAAGTCCGCGCCGAATTTGAGCGCGTGCGTGCTGCGTTCGAGAGACAGGTTGTCGGCGACTTCGTACAGGTCAATATCGCGCCCGGTCGGCGAATTGGTCGAGGTTCCGAGATTGGCGACTCCGGCAATCGAAATGGCGGGGCCGATCAGATCATTGGGCGGCGCACCCAATCGGCTGCGCGTGAACTGAAACCGCGCTTCGTTGGCGAGGCGCGTTGAGAGGGTCGCCACTTCGCCGAGAGCAATTGTCTGGTCACGATTGTCGAGCGCCGTGCCGCGACTGGCAGCATTCAGTCCGCCGACACCGCGCGCATTGAGGCTTTCGATGTCATAGAAACTATAGCGCGCGGTCAGCAAATGATCGGCATTGATGCGATGGTCGCCGCGCGCAAAGAGATTGGTTGTGTCATAGCCGGTCGCCGTGATGCCGGTGCTGATGCGCGGCCCTCGGTAACCGATTTGATCGAGGACGGCGTTAATGGCGGTGACGTTGGCAGGCAGGATGGTGACGACGACGGAGTTGTTAAGCCGCGTCTGTTCAAAGTTGGTGAACAAGAAAGTTTGTTCGCGGTGCAAGGGGCCGCCGAAACTTGCACCGTATTGGGTTTGCGTCAACGGGTCTTTGCGCGGCGCAAGCGGGTTGCGAGCATCGAAGCGTTGATTGCGAAAAAAGCCGTAGAGCTGGCCGCGCCAATCGCTGCCGCCCGATTGGGTGACGACATTGACAATGCCTGCCGAAGCGCGCCCGAATTCGGCGATGCCGCCAGAGGTGATGACTTGAAATTCGCGGATCACCTCTTGACTGAAGAAGGTGCCGGGTAAGTCGGCGGCGTCATCATTGGCCGACAATCCGTCAATGACGAAGCCATTATTGATGTTGCGCTGACCGGCGACGGAGATTTGCGTACCCGGCACAGCAGAGGTTTCGGCGAATCGCTGATTGGCAACTGGATTGGCGCGGGTTACGGCGGGGGTGAGCGCGGCAAGATCGAGATAGTTGCGACCGTTGAGCGGCAAGTCAGCGATTTCGCGCGGGCGAATGGTTTCGGTCATCTGTGTGCGCACGGTTTCAATGATCGCCGCATCGGTTGTGACCGTAATGGTTTCGGCTACCTGCCCGACCGATAGCCTCAGTGGTAGGTCGAGAGATTGACCGATGGTGAGCGTCAATCGTTGACTGCGAGCTGTGAACCCTTCGCGTTCCGCTTTGAGTTCATAGTTGCCGACCGGAAGAAAGAGCAACCGGTAGCGCCCCTGCTCGTCGCTCATCGCCGACCATGAAAGGTTTGTCTCGAGGTTGGTCGCCGTAATGCGAGCCTGAACGATGGCGGCTCCGTTACTGTCTTCGATCATCCCGCTCAGTGTTGCCGAGGCGACCGAGTGTTGGGCGAAGACGGAGAGTAGATTGCCGGTAAGGGCGAGAAAAAGACTGAAGGCTCGCACATGGCAAAGCCGCACGCGCTTCGTCGCGCAGATTGATGTCTTCATGATTTCTTCTCCTTATGAATGCGAAAGTGGTTGTCCTATCTGCTGTGCAGGCGCGCAGGATGCGCCGAACCATGCAGCACAAGCCGATGCTTGATCGCAATGGCAGATTGCTAGGAAGCGCGCAGCACCAACAGCCCGGCGCGTCGGTTGGTCGCACCGCTAGAAGCGAGCAATGAAAAGGAGAGGGAATCAGACGGGAGGAGCGCGCGGCGAAAGCGAAGTCAAATCGAAGACCGTGCGCGGAGTCGGCGGCGGTTGCGAAGCCGTAACGACGGGAGTCAATCGAAGCAGCGAACTCGGTTGCCCTATCAACATCTGCCGCGAAATCTGTTTGCCGATCAGATGCGAATTCAAACACCCTTCAGGGCAGGAAGTGAAGAGTTCGACTGTGCCAACGGTCGTCTGTCCGGGGAAAGTCGGTTTGCGGACAGACGCTTTGGCCGGTTTGCAGCAGCAATAGCCATCTTCGATACAACAGATCATCGCACAGGCATCGCTCTCATCATGCGCCGCCAGAGCCATCGGCACGGCCAGAAAGCCCATCAGCAACCACAACGCTGCCGACAGAGCTTTCGCACGTGGCCATAGGGTGTGCAATGAAAGTTTCACAATGCGCAGAGTCTATGCCCGTATGGTGAAGATTTCAACTTCGTGGCGTAATCAATATGCGATCCGTCTGTGGGCAGGGTGATGCATCTCTCGATCAAGGCCGAACCCGGAGAGGATCGGTGAACACGAGGATGCTTACTCGATTCCTGATGATTCGGTACATCGCGTTTATCCGTTGGCTAATTTTTTTCAGGCTAACCGTGCTGGATAGAAGACTGAACCGCTCCGGTGAGTGGGGTAAGTAGGGCTATCTGCCTCTTACCCGACGGCTAAGGCTGAGCGTTTGATGATGCTCTCGGCTTGTGCGCGCGCCGAGAGGTCGGCTTCGAGTATGGCTTCGATGCTTGAACAAGATGCGGTTTGGTGCGCCGACATGGTTTCAGCGATGACGCGCGGAATGTCCATAAAGCCGATACGCCGATTGAGAAAACTGGCAACGGCAACCTCGTTCGCTGCACTCATCGCGGCGGGCATCGTGCCCCCTTCGCGCATGGCGTCATAGGCGAGGCGCAGGCAAGGGAAGCGTTGCAAGTCGGGCTCGAAGAATTCGAGCTTCGCCAGTTTTTCAAAACCGAGTGCAGGCAATTCGGTCGGCAAGCGTTCCGGATAGGTCAGCGCATACTGAATCATCAGCCGCATATCGGTGATGCCCAGTTGCGCGATGATCGAACCGTCAATCATTTCGACCATCGAATGGACGATGGATTGCGGATGTACGGCGACGGAGATCGAATCGGCGGCGAATCCAAAAAGCCATCCGGCTTCGATGACTTCGAGCCCCTTGTTCATCAGCGTCGCCGAATCAATGGTGATCTTTGCGCCCATCTGCCAAGTGGGATGAGCGAGCGCCTGCTCGACAGTCGCCGACTGCATATGCTCAAGCGAAGCTTGTCGAAAGGGGCCGCCGGAAGCCGTCAGGATCAACCGTTGCACTTCATGAACCTTTTCGCCGCGCAGGCATTGATGCAACGCGTTATGTTCGCTATCAACCGGCAATAACTCCGCGCTGGACTCTCTGGCCGCGCGCGTCATCAACTCACCCGCCATCACGAGCGTCTCTTTGTTGGCCAAACAGACGCGCTTGCCGAGCGTCAGAGCTTGATAGGTCGGCAAAAAACCGACGGCTCCGACGGTAGCCGAAACCACGATGTCGGCTTCGGTCATCGTCGCAACTGCGACCAGCCCCTCTTCGCCGCAGAGGATTTCGGGCAAATGGCGCGCGCCCGCTTCTTTGAGGCGTTCTCTGAGGGTTGCGACATCGCTTTCATGGGCGACGGAGACCAGTTTCGGTTGAAAGCGGGTGATCTGCTCGGTCAACCCGGCGATGTCGCGGCCTGCCGCCAGTCCGCTCACCGCAAACTGTTGGCTGCGAGAAGCAATGACCGAAAGCGTGCTTTGACCAATGGAGCCGGTCGAACCGATGATGCTGATGCTTTTCATGATGAAGTTAAGACGGCGGCATTCTAGCACGCCAGCGGATAGGCAATCAAAGATGTGCGCTGCTTCGCAATGAGCCTGTTATAATGCCGCTTCATTCGATGCGGATTCTGATTGTCAAACTCAGTTCGATAGGCGATGTTGTCCATACGTTGCCAGCAGTTGCCGCGCTCAGGCGGTCACTGCCAACGGCGCACCTCGCTTGGGCGGTCGAACGTCGCGCCAGCGCCATCCTCAAAGATTGTCCGGCGATTGATGAGCGGATTGAACTCGATACACGCGGCTGGCGCAAGAATTGGCATCGTGCGGAGACACATCGGCAAATGCGCGAGGCGCTCGCACAACTGCGCGGCGAGACCGGAGAGCAATCGTGTCTCCCTGACCTTGCCATAGATTTTCAAGGGCTATTGAAATCGGGCGTCATCGCCGCGTTATCGAAAGCCGCGCGGCGCATCGGTTTTGAAACCGGCGAACTGCGAGAATCGGCGAGCCGCATCTTTATCACGGAAGCGGTCACAACGCACACCTTGCCGCACGTGATTGAGAAGAACCTTGCTTTGGCACACGCCGCCGTCGTCGCCGTCGGCGGCGAATGGCAAGCTGGCAACGGCTATGAGTTTCCCATTACGGTCTCAGCCGATGATGAAGCCTACATTACCGGACAATTGGAAGAGGTCGGCGAAGAGTTTGCGATTTTGAACCCCGGCGGCGGTTGGCCAACCAAACTATGGCCTGCCGAACGTTTCGGTCAGCTTGCCGATTGGTTGTGGCGTGAATTCGCATGGAAATCGGTGGTGACGTATGGGGCGGGCGAAGAGAGGCTGGCGCAGTCGGTTGTGAGCCATGCCAAATCCGGCGCGGCGCAAATGCTCGATGCAACTTTGAAGCAACTGGTGGTACTCGCGCGACGCGCGCGGCTGTTCGTTAGCGGTGATACAGGCCCTTTGCACATTGCTGCTGCGTGCCGCACGCCGATTGTCGGCATCTATGGGCCGACTTCGGCGGAGCGCAATGGCCCTTTCGATCCGCTCGATGTCACAGTCGGGCGCGATTTGTGGTGTCGCCCCAATTGTCATCGCCGCCGTTGCTGGCATTGGAACTGTATGGAAATCTCTCTCAGCCACATGCAACAAGCTGTGCGGCAACGTGTCGGGGGATGAAAAGAAGATAGGAGACGTGTTGCACGACAACATGGAAAAGATCGGCGCGCAGAGTGGGGCGCAAAAGCTGCGCGGTCTGGCACAGAAATTTCGCGTCACCATCGGCTTTTTGATGGCTCCGGTGTTACTGATCGTCGCCAGACCAACGGTCAAATCGCTCGGCGCAGGATTGATAATTGCCATCATCGGATTGCTGATTCGCGCTTGGGCTTCGGGGCATTTGAAAAAGAATCAAGAGTTGGCGATGACCGGGCCTTACGCGCACACGCGCAACCCGCTCTATCTCGGAACCTTGATCCTCGGTGCGGGCGCGGCGCTGGCTTCGGGGGTGTGGTGGTTCGTACTGTTTTTCATCGCGCTCTATCTGTTGATCTACGTGCCGGTGATGAGCGCCGAAGCCGAAACCGTGAATAAACTCTTTCCGGTCGAGTATGAATCATACAGCCGACAGGTGCCGCTCTTTTGGCCGCGTCTGACAGCCTATCGGCAAATGCAAGATGCAGATGCGACCCTCTCGTCCGGCGATCAATATGACAACGCGCGCCGCTTCGACCGGTCGTTGTATTTGCGCTACCGCGAATATCGTGCGGCGCTCGGTTGCGCTCTGGTCTTTGCGTTGCTGACGGCGAAGATGGTCTGGCTAGGCAACTAGAGATACCCATTACACATCACTTGCTCGTATAATCACAGACAATGAAATGGATGAGGTTTATGGTGAAAAAGGTTTTTACGCTGCTGGTGATTTGGCAACTGGCAGTTTTCGGAATGGCGCAGGCGATGGCGGACAAAACCGCCGACGCGATGGCCAAACCGAAGATCGCGCAGCCTTTGCCCTTCAAAATCGGCGAGGCGCTTGTCTATGAAGTGGGTTTTTCCAAATTCATCTTTTCAGGGACGATTGGCGAACTGACCATCACGGTTGCCAACGCAACAAGCGCGACGCCGCCCGCCGCGCCCTCTTCGTCTGCGAAAGGAGCGGCGCAAGATGAACTGATTCAGTTGCGCGCCGAAGCTGTGTCGAAAGGTCTGTTTCCGAAGCTCTTCGGTATGAAGGTGAGAGACGAATTCATCGCTTTGGTCAACGCGAAAGACTTCGGCTTGCACGAATCGGTGCAACGCATCGAAGAAGGGAAGACCAGAAAAGAGCAACGTTTGGTGGTTGACCGCAACGCCGGACGGGTGATCTATACAGAGCGCAACTTGGCGGATAAGAACGCCAAGCCGAAGGTCAAAGAATCAGAGTCGCCCAACTGGATTCAAGACTTGTTATCAGCGGTTTACTTTTTGCGCACCCAGCCGCTTGTCGTCGGCAGCACGACTGCTGTGCCCATCAGCGATGCAGGCAAGGTCTACAACGTTGACGTGATTGCGCGCCAACGCGAAGAGATCAAAGTAGACGCGGGAAAGTTCAAAACGGTGAAGTTGGATGTCAAAGCCTTCGAGGGAAGATATGTGAAACGGCAAGGCGAGATGTTCATCTGGGTGACCGATGATGAGCGACGGTTGCCGGTGCGCGCAAAGATCAAAACCTCCGGCGCGACCGTGACCATTGATTTGAAAAGGATCGGCTGATGACCAGAGGGAGAGTTTTTCTATCCCCTCGGTGAATAGCAAACTGCGCTCGCCCTTTTGACTGTTCCGCCACTCGATTTACTTTGCTTGGCCACTCCGTATAAGATTAGGCATTCTTCGTTGAAGTTTTTCAGTAAACTGCTTAGCATCTGTTTCTGCCGGGCAGACCGCATCAGCAAATCTATGGTGCGGCTTTTTACCTAACAACTCTGTGGCGCGGACATCGGAGGGTACGCCTTATGCTCAGTTGGACGGAACTCGCGCAACAACTTCAGCAAGCTCTCAATACCGTCAGGCGTTTCGTCAAAGCGCGTCGCCGCGAAGAGGCGGCCATTAGCATCGCCGCTTTGCTCTTTTGGCTTGGAGCGTCACTGGTGGGATGGTTGCCGACGGATTTCCATGAATTCTTGAAGACCTGGCAGGGGCACCTGATTATTCCGGGCGTCTTATTTGCGACGGCGCTTGGCTTTTTGGGCTATGGCGGGTATCGAATCTGGCGATTAGTCGTTGTCAACCCGCCGCCGCCGCCGACCAACAAGCCGCCTGCCATCAAAGGGCCGGAAGCGTTTACCGACAGTGATGGCGAACTCTTTCGCAAATTGGAGAGGGAAGAGGACTTGCGCAAACTGTTCGGTTATGTCAAAGACGATCAAGTCAACTTGATTGTTGTAATGGGCGCATCCGGCGCGGGGAAAACTTCGTTATTGCGCGCCGGACTCACCGACATCCTCAAAGGCACGGGCATTGGCTACCATTACTGGGAAGCCCTCTCGACCGATGCCGGACGCGGCTTGTTACGCGCGGTTCAAGAGAAGTGGCTGGTTGAGTCCGGCAATGGCGCGCAGTCGAAAGAGGTTGCAGCAGCCAATCGCATCTTGTCGTCTCTTGATGAACTCATCACGCCTTCGCCTGCGGTCGGCGATAGCCGTCACGTCATTGTCATAGACCAGTTCGAACAATTGCGCGGCAATCCGAACGGAGAGATTCTTCAACTCCTCAGAAAAGTCGCGCGCAAGACGAGACCGCCGCATCGCATCACTTGGGTCGTCGCTTTTCGGCGAGAGTTTCGCGCCGATTGGTCGGATTTCATCATTCCCGAACAAGAGCGCGGCTTCTATCCGCCTGAACTCTCTTTGCGCTTGTTCACCCCGAGGCAAGCCGCCGATGTCACCAGCCGATTGATTGACGAAGCCGGGTTGAAAGTTGAAGAAAAAGTCGTTGAGAACCTGATTGACGCCGCAACGGTTGACGGCGAAGTCTCACCCGTAGACATCGGCATCGGATTGATGGTGCTTTCCGAAATCTCTGATCGGCAAGCGGGCGGCACGGTCACACATCATGCCTACCATTTTGCCGGTGAAGCGCAAGGCATCTTGAAGCAGTACATCAGCAATCGCCTTACCCTCTTCCCGGAAGACGATTACCGGACGATTCGGGACGCCCTGCTCGCTCTGCGCGACCCGGAGACTGACCAACGCATTGCCGAAGGCAAATCCTGCGCCGATTTGGCGCAAGAGATCAACGCAGAGCCGCGCCGGTTGAAAGCCAATCTGGATCGTTTAACGAAGCGCGATATGCGATTGCTGGAAGCGGTCACGGTTGCCGATGGCGAAGAGCCACGCTATCGCTTGCCTCACGAGCGGTTGATTCCTGCTCTGAATCGTTTGAGAGGAGCCGAAGGCGACGAATTGGAAGAGGTGAAATCTATATTTGTCACGGCCTTTTCCGCTTGGAAAAAAAATCATGCCGCGCAGTACCTGCTCAGAGGCAAGGGGTTGCGACTGGCCGAGCACAACCAAAACCAGATTCTGGTAGGGAAAGAGGCCAGCGAGAGGGCAGAGTTTTTGAAACGCAGTCAGCGACAACGCACCTGGAAGCGGATACTGGCCGCAGGGTTGACGGTCAGCCTGATTGCCAGCGGTTGGGTTGCCG
>CAYXVU010000242.1:0-9159 GCA_964468725.1 uncultured Clostridia bacterium | reverse complement strand
CTATCATGAAATTCGCGGTTATGACCGCATGCTGGAGGCCATCTTTCGGGCGCTCAAATCGGGTGGGCGACTCGCCATCATTGACGGCGAAGCGCCCGCCGGAAGATTGAGAACTGACTACCATCGTCTGCATGTTATCCCTCCGAACTTGGTGCGCGAAGAGGCTCTCCACCACGGGTTCGCCTTCCGCGAGAGTCGCCCTTGCTTCTATGACGAAGAGTATGGCAAGAGGATGTACTTTCTGATCTTCACAAAGCCGTAGAGCCGTTTTCGATTGCCGATGGGAGGAGAGAAGTTGGCTACAAATCGCCTTATTCTCAAGAGCGCCGAAAGAGCCTGGATGTTGATCCCTTTCTCGGCAATCGTAGAGGGTCAGATTCGTTTGATGAGCCAGTCAGGCGGGTTGTCCAAATAAGTGCGCGTCCATGAAATCACCGTTCCGTCTTTGAGAACAATCCGGTATTCGCCGTGAAACCAAGGTTGCAGCTCTTTGATGCTTGCGAGGTTGACGATCTGCGACCGGTTGGCGCGCAGGAATTTTGCAGGGTCGAGCTTTTGTTGCAAGCCCTCAATCGTGCCGCGCATCAAATACGATTCGCGCTCGGTATGTAGGCAAACGTAGTTTTTCGCCGCTTCGATCCATTTGATCTTCTCTACCTCCAACAGCAAAGCGCGGTCGCCATGATTGACCAGCAATCGTTCACCGTAGCGCGGGCGAGCGCGCAGTTCTTCCAATAGGTGATGAACTTTCGCTTGCCAACTCTCCGGCGATGGCTGCTCAAATCGAGCGCGTACACGCATGAGCACCTGTTGAAAGCGCGGCTGATCGAAGGGCTTGAGCAGGTAATCGAACGCCTGTACTTCAAAGGCGCGCAGGGCGAATTGATCGTAAGCAGTGGTGAAGACGATTTCGGGCAGCGATTCGGCGGGCAAAGCTTCGATGACTTCGAAACCGTCAAGCCCCGGCATTTGAACATCGAGAAAGACGAGGTCGGGTTTTTGCTCGCCGATCAAGCGCACGGCTTCCTGCCCGGCAGCGGCTTCGCCAATGATGGCGAAATCATCGGCGTTGGCTAAAAACCGCCGTATCTTGCGCCGCGCAGGGCTTTCATCATCCACAATGACGACGCGAATTTTGGACATACTGCAATTACGAAGCGGATTCGGCAGGCGCGTGCAGCGTGCGATAGGGCATCTTCAAGCGCACCAACGTGCCGCCCGCCTGCGCCTGCTGCACGCGAAATTCATGGGCTTCGCCGTAGAGTCGTTTGAGTCGTTCGGCGGTGTTGGTCAAGCCGACGCCATTGCCCGCAGGCTTTCGCGTTGGCGTCGTCGCCCCTGCGCCCTCGTCTTGCACTTCGATGAGCAGAGAGCCGTTTTCTCTGGCGACCCGTACGGCGATGCTGACCGCGCCCGATTGCGGGTCGGCGGCATGTTTGATCGAGTTTTCCACCAGCGGTTGCAATATCAATTTGGGAACCAGCGCATCATCGGTCGCCGACTCGATGGCGAAATCCACTTGTAATCGCTCGTCCAAACGCGGGCGCATGATGTCGAGATAGAGATTGAGAAAGCGCAGTTCGTCCGCGAGTCGGACTTCTTGCCGGTCGGAGGTCGTGAGCGAGTGACGCAGAAAATCACTGAGCCGCGCAATCATGGTGTCCGCCGCCGCCACATCTTCATAGATCACTGATGAAATGGTATTAAGCGCATTGAAGAGAAAGTGCGGATGAATCTGCGCTTGCAAGGCTTGCAACTGCGCCTGCGCAAGCTGCGCTTCCAGTTGCGCCGTCTTGAGTTCTCGATCACGCGATTGCCGATAATGATCGAAGAGATAGACGACAATCACCGTCAGAATGTAAAACAGGGCATCGTTGGCAAACTCCATCAGGTAGCGGATGGGAAGGATGCCGAACTGATATTGACTGAAACCGACGAGCCAATAGATCAACCGGCGAGACCATAAGAGGCAGGTCGTATGCGCGACGGAGAACCCGATCATCAACAGCAGGTGAAAGGACACGAATCGCCGCCAGTTCGTGCCCTCGAAACGAAATCGTCGGGCGCAGGCGATGATCGGCAGAAGCAACAGCGTCCCGAAGTACACGCCGGTTACTTCTTGGATTAACCGCCGCGTGAAGGTTCCCGACCGTGCCCCTGCCAGATCATCGAAATAGCGATAGCAGAAGACCAAAAGAAACAGAAGCGTAGACAGCCCCATCCACCACGCGAAACCGATCAGACGTTGCCGCGTTTTGCTCGCTTTTGGCTTAAACTCTTCCGCGTTTTCCATGAATAACTCATTGCTGCGGCTTTAGGGGAGGGCGAAAGCGACAACATAATCACCCGCTTTCGTCAGGAATCGCCCGTGGCCACCGGCGGCGATAACGACAAACTGTTTGCCGCCGACGCTGTAGGTCATCGGGGTGGCTTGTCCTCCGGCGGGCAACTCCATCTTCCAAACCTCTTCGCCGGTTTTGACATCAAAGGCGCGAAACTGATTGTCGCGCGCTGCCGCAATGAAGACCAGCCCGCCTGCCGTAACAATCGAACCGCCCAGATTGAGCGACCCCCACTTCGCCGCATCGGGTTGTTTGGCCAGTTCGGGCATAACACCGAGCGGCACTCTCCACCGCACTTCGCCGGTTACCAGATCAATCGCTTGCAGGGTTCCCCAAGGCGGCGGTGAGCAGGGCTTGATCGCCAACCCGGCTGCGATCAAAAACTCGCGCCGCATCAAGTACGGCGTGCCCGTCTGTCTCGCTAATTCGAAAGACGGATTGCTCGCGCGCCATGCTTTCACTCTTTCGGCATCGAACTGCTCGCGCGGAATCAGTTGTACCATACGCGCAAAGTTATTGGTATTGGCAATGAGCAATCCATGCTGCGCGTCGAACGAAACGCCCGACCAATTCATGCCGCCAACATCGCCGGGCACGGCAATCGTGCCTTGCAGACTCGGCGGCGTAAACACACCTTCCGAGCGCAATGCTTTGATCTTTTCGCTACAGTCCTGACGATCCGCTTCCGTCAATCCCCACGCTTCTTCGGATTTGAGCGAGTGGGGAACCAGCGGACGCGGCAACAGCGGGAAGGGTTGCGTCGGCGACAGGGTTTCACCTTCGACACCGTTCTGCGGCACGGGGCGTTCCTCAACGGGAAAGAGCGGCTTGCCCGTCTCTCGATGCAGAATGAAGAGATGGCCAACTTTTGTGGCGACGGCAACGGCGGGCACAGTGCGCCCGTTGCGTTTGACGGTGATAAGCGCAGGCTGCGCCGGTATATCGTAATCCCAGACGTCGTGATGTACGGTTTGAAAATGCCAAACGACTTTGCCTGTCGAACCGCGCAAGGCGACGACGGAGCTAGCGTAGTAATCCAGCCCTTTACGCTCGCCGCCGTAATAATCGGGACTGGTGTTGCCGGTCGGCAGGAAGACCAAATCGCGCGCTTCGTCGGTCGAGATGATTGACCAAACGTTGGCGGTGCCAAGCGGGTAATCAATGCCGCTTTGCGCCGTTCGCTTGAAGTTCGGCGGCGCAGCATCCCAGGCCCATCGTAACTTGCCGGTGCGCGCGTCAAAGGCGCGCACCACGCCGCTCGGAGCCGTGACCCGATTGTTATCGCTGATTGCCGAACCGACGATGACCAAATCGCCGATGATGGCTGGCGGCGAGGTGACTTGATACTCGCCCGAATTGCTTTCGTTAATGCCAACTCCGGGCTTCAAATTTACCTGTCCGCTCTCGCCGAAATCGGCGCAGGGTTTGCCGGTCGCCGCATCCAAGGCGATCAATCGCGCATCGTTCGTGCCGATGAACAGGCGACGGCGACCCGGCTGATTGGCTCTGATCTTCGCATCCACCCACGTCGAAAGCCCGCGCGTGTTGAGTTGATTGTGATAGACCTTGGTCAGATCAATCTGCGGGTCGTATGTCCATCGCTCTTTCCCGGTCGCCGGGTCTAAAGCGATGACGCGATTGAACGGCGTTGCTACATAGAGCGTGCCGTCAACCATCAGCGGCGTAGATTGAAAAGCGACCGAACTGCGCGCCCCTTTCGCGCCTGCCATATCGCCCGTGCGATAAGTCCACGCGATTTTGAGATGTTTGACGTTAGCGCGATTGATCTGCGCAAGAGCAGAGTACCGTGAGCCACCTCGGTCACCGCCATAGGCGAGCCATTCGGTATCGCCTTTCGCCGCCGCTTGTGTGCCCGGTTGATGAAAGACCGGCAAGCACGCGACCACCAACAGCGCCGTGACGAAGACGATCAAACAAGAGCGCAGCAAATAGAGTTGACCATAATGATGTCGAACGATCATGACTTCTTTGTCCATTCCGAACGCGCAGCGGCGTTCATTTTTTATCGCGCGCAGGCGGCGGCCAAGCTAGCGGATCGCCGACTTGCGTCTTTAGTTCCACGATTCGATCATAATCGGTTTCATCGGCGCGCAAGCGCTCGCAGCCGATTGCGCGCTGGCCTCTTGACCGAACGCGAGCAGCACGGCAACCGTAAGGAGACTCGGCAAGGAACAGACCTTTTTCATCTTCCACCTTTCGCCTGACCATAAGTTGTCTGACTGATCGGCGCGCGGGAAGAGTATGAGCCCTCACTATCAGGCGGGCAATTGACACGGGACGAAGCGGCTTAGCGAGGGATGAGACGGCGAATCGGCTGATTAAAGGTGATAAACAGAGTGGGCGGAGGGGTTTCTCTTTTGCCTGAAAACACCGAGAGCGAATGCTGCGATAGTCGCAATCGCATTCGCTCTCTTGCCATGTAGAGCCTTCAAAGTAAAGCCTTACGCTTTGGCGATCAACTGGCGTAACACATAGGGCAGGATGCCTCCGTGCCGGTAGTATTCCACTTCAATCGGCGTGTCAATTCTGAGCGTCAGAGCTACCGATTCGCTCCTCCCATCGGCGCGATGGATGGTCAGTATCACATCTTGACGCGGCTTGATTTCATCGGCAAATCCTACCAAATCATACTTCTCCGTCCCATCTAATCTCAGTCTCTGCGCGCTAGCGCCATCTTTGAACTCGCACGGCAGCACCCCCATCCCCACCAAGTTGCTCCGATGTATCCGCTCAAAACTCTCCGCGATCACCGCCCTCACCCCTAAGAGCCGCGTTCCCTTCGCCGCCCAGTCTCGTGAACTTCCGGTTCCATACTCTTGACCGGCAAAAATCACCAGGGGCACGCCTTCGGTTTGATAGCTCAGGGCGGCGTCGTAAATGCTCATCTGTTCGCCATCAGGTTGATGCAGGGTCACTCCTCCCTCAATGCCGGGAATCATCAGGTTCTTGATTCTCACATTGGCGAAGGTTCCCCTCGTCATCACCCGATCATTTCCTCGCCGCGCCCCATAACTATTAAAGTCTCCTACTCTCACCCCCCGACTCTGGAGATACAATCCTGCCGGTGAACTCGCCTTGATTGCTCCCGCTGGACTAATGTGATCCGTCGTCACCGAATCGCCGAAGATCGCCAAGGCTCGCGCCCCCTGAATCTCACTTGCCTTTCCTGCACTCATCCCGAACCCTTCAAAATACGGCGGCTGCTGAATATAGGTCGACTCCTCCTCCCATTCATAGACCGCCCCTTGCGACGCTGGAATCTCATTCCACATTGGATTCTGCTCGGCGAAATTGCTGTACAAGCGCCGGAAGCTTTCCGCGTCGAGCGCCTCTTTCAGTAACTCGCGAATCTCTTCCATCCCCGGCCAGATGTCGCGCAAATACACCTCCGTGCCGTCCGGCGTCCGCCCCAAGGCCTCCTTGCTGAAATCAATTTCGACCGTCCCCGCCAACGCTAACGCCACTACCAACGGCGGGCTCATCAGAAAATTCGCCTTCACGTTTTGATGCACCCGCGCCTCGAAATTCCGATTCCCGCTCAGCACACTGGCCACCACCAGATCGTTTTTCGTCACCACTTCTTCGACTCCCGGATCGAGCGGCCCGGCGTTGCCAATGCAGGTCGTGCATCCATAGCCCACTAAATTGAAGCCCAGTTGATCGAGGTACGGTTGCAAGCCGGTCTTTTCCAAATAATCCGACACCACCCGCGACCCCGGCGCCAACGAGGCTTTCACCGTCGCCCGCGTCCGCAACCCTTTCTCCACCGCTTTTTTGGCCAGCAGTCCAGCGGCCAACATCACTGACGGATTCGAGGTGTTCGTGCAGGAGGTGATAGCCGCTATCACCACATCGCCGTTGCCCAGATCGGTTCCTGGCTCGACCTGCGGCTCGGCTTTGACCCGATCCGGCGTCGGGCGATTATTCATCATCTCGGTTTCTGTCCACACATTGGTGTCTTTTTCGCTCTCCGTGCCGCTGGCCACTTCCGGGGCGGTTTCGGGCTGCTGTTGGCCGCCGCCCAGCACCGGTAAAGCCAGCACCCGCCGCATCGTCACCGGGTAGCGATGGCTGACAGCCTCAGCCGTTTGGTTGTAGCCGTTTTCGCTCAACGGTTTGGTGAGCAGCGCCTGAAAGGTCGATTTCAAGTCATCAAGGTTGATGCGGTCTTGCGGGCGTTTGGGTCCGGCAACCCCGGGCACTACCTCAGCAAGATCGAGTTCGAGCACGCTGCTATAACGACACTGGCCGCCCTGCGGGATGCCAAACAACCCTTGTGCTTGGAAGTAGCTGCGAATGGTTTCGACTTGCTCCTCCGACCGCCCGGTAGCTTTAAAGTAGGCGCAGGTCTCGTCATCAACAGGGAAGAAGCCCATTGTCGCGCCGTATTCAGGAGCCATATTGGCAATCGTGGCGCGGTCGGTTACCGACAAAGAGGCGGCGCCGGGGCCGTGAAACTCGACGAACTTGCCGACCACTTTGGCTTGGCGGAGGAGTTGGGTGCAGTGCAAGACCAGATCGGTGGCGGTGACGCCGTCGCGCAAGCGGCCACGCATATGCACGCCGACGACATCGGGAGTGAGAAAGTATACGGGTTGGCCGAGCATAGCGGCTTCGGCTTCGATGCCGCCGACGCCCCAACCGACGATGCCCAGACCATTGATCATGGTGGTGTGCGAATCGGTGCCGACGAGGGTATCGGGGAAGCAGAGACCGTCTTTTTCGATGACCCCATTAGCAAGGAATTCGAGGTTGACCTGATGGCAGATACCGATGCCGGGCGGGATGACTCGGAAACGGTCGAAGGCCTGAGTGCCCCACTTGAGAAACTGGTAGCGTTCGCGGTTGCGGAGGAATTCGTATTCGAGGTTGCGGGAAAGGGCGTCTGAGGAACTCCAAAAGTCAACTTGCACGGAATGGTCAATAACCAAATCAACGGGGACGAGAGGTTCGATCAGTTTGGGGTCGTGCCCCAATCCCGCAACGGCTGCACGCATGGCGGCGAGGTCAACCAGGAGGGGGACGCCGGTAAAGTCTTGGAGCAAGACGCGGGAGACGAGGAAGGGGATTTCGTCGGAGCGAGGAACGTTGGACTGCCAATTAGCGAGAAGGCGAATGTGGTCGGCGGTAATGCGCTGGCCGTCGAAGTTGCGCAGCAGGGATTCGAGGACGATGCGGAGGCAGACGGGCAGCGAGGAGACCAATGGGAAGCCCTGGCGTTCGAGCTCGGGAAGAGAGTAGAAGGTGAGATGGCGACCATCGGCAGCGGAGAAAGATTGCAGAGCGTTGAAGGGATGTTGTCTCATAGTTTGCCTTGAATATCTTTAGTCATATGAAGAAGAAGCGTGACCGGAGAGCAGCCGGAGGCAGCCAACCGGATAGGATTGAGGCGAAGCGGGACGAAGCGCCAGACAACGAAGAACAGGCAATGTCGTTGGTCATCAATCATAGCTCGCCAGCAGAGTTTGTAAGCTACGAAAAGACTGAGGGTCAGTTTACGGACTGCCCTCGGCAAGGTCAAGCGATGGGCTATGGGAAGAGTGCGGGAGTTGGTCAGCGCCACAGGGTCATTCCGTTTTTTGAGGCAAGGATTGCGCACAAAAGATAGCTCAAGGATGAACGCCGATACGACGGATAGGCACGGGTCAGGCGAGTGTGTCCCTGTCCACCCGTTTCCTTTGCGATTGGCCATGAGAACAGAATGATTCTGCGGTCATAGCCATTCTGTTCTCGATCAGGAGACAACAGGGATTGGAGGGATAAGAGAGAAGAACAACGGATGATCATGAATTGATCGTATGTGAGATCACCGGTTCATGTCGTAGGAACCTCTTGAGCACGGGGAACGGTTAGAGAGCCGCACCTGTTTTGATGCGGCTCTCACTTTCTCTCGACACCTGACTAGCAAAATGCAGGAGCGATCTCTTCGATGTGGTTGCGGAGTTTCGGGCTGAGGCTTTCGAGCGTCGTCAAAAAGTTCGGATGCCTCATCCCGGAGCCTAGATATGACCAACGGTTCGCTTGATGTTGCAGGGCGATGAACTGTTGTTGCTCACCTTCGGTCAAGGTGCGGCCCGTTGCCCGCATGAGGCTCTGCATATCGAACTCGGCCTGCTGTTTGAACCCGCCGTCCAAAAAGCCGCCGATTGCCAGATATCCGTCAAGAGCGCGTTCCAACTCTTCTTCACTGCGCCCTTCGGCCAACGCTTCGACCATCAGGGTGTCGAGTTTGGCGTGCTGGGCTTCTTCCATCCAGTGATGGCGCAGCAGACTCTTGAACTGCGGGTCGAGATCGCCATCATCTTTGATTGAGTCGAGGTAATGGGCTTGTGTCATCCATTCGAGATGCAAAATCGTTAGCGCCACAGCCAGCGGCTCATGAGAAAGAACTTCTTTGCTGATCGCTGCGGGCGGCCCGATGACGGCGCACTCGGAATGAAAGCCCTGCTTGAACTCTTCGGCGAAGCGTTTGAAGAGTTGAATATGCTTTGCCTCTTCGCTGGCAAACTGTAACAGGGCGCGCACACGGTAATCATCGCTTGCGAGTTGCGCGCGCACATGATCGAGAACAAAGGGCAGGATGAACTCTTCGACCAGACCGAAGAGGTAGAGATAGGTGTTGCCTTTGATCTGATTGAGTGTGCGCCTCTCGTTTGCGGTCAGAAACGAAAGCTGTTCGACGCGCGCCAACGATTCAGGCATGAACGATTTGGTGAAATCGAGTCGTTTGTCGCCGCCAATAATGTCTTCGATCTTCCAGTTGGCTTTTTGTGAGGCTGCCAGCGTATCCCGATAG
>CAYXVU010000241.1:0-9232 GCA_964468725.1 uncultured Clostridia bacterium | reverse complement strand
ACGGCGCGATCCCGCGCCTGCGTCGGCAACAGAACAGCATTGAAAGCGCGCGTAAAGGTATCAAGATTTCGTTGCGGCGGCGCTTTTTCAATCGCAGTAACGGGCAGCGCCACGCCGCAGTAGAGGCATGCGGCGCGCGCCGCGGGCGTGCGCCGCGAACAACTCGGACAATTCACGACATCCTGACTCAAGGCCGCCCCCTCCTATTCGAATCGTTCAGCACTCTATCCGCCAGCCATCGGGAAAGCAAGTCTGGGGTTAGCAAGCAGGAGGGGAACCCAACTAGGGCGGATCCGGATTCTGACTTTGTTGCGCATATAGAAACATTCTGCACACGGAAGGAGGTGCCCTGCGTAACCGTTTAGCAGTGGCCATAGACTCAGAGATTCGTGACTCATGACCCACAAACTTATGCCAGGTTTTCTTTTCATCACGCTCGGTTTGGCCTCCGCTGCATCAGCCGCATTCGCTCACTCCTTACCGCAGGCTGCCGCAACGCGTGACGGTGACATCATCAGACAATCGTTGTACACCTTTCCTTCTTATCGAGCAGCGCAACGAAACACCGATGTCGCGCGCTACGCTACGCAAGCGGAATATAACGCCGCTGTGCGCGACTCGCGCTTCCACTTGTACAAACTCACCTACCGAAGTGATGGGTTGAAGGTCATCGCCTATCTTTACAAACCGAGGCAGACAAAAGGGCAAAAATATCCGGTCATCATCTTCAATCGCGGTTCGGCTGTACGCGGCGACATCGCGCCCGAATTGCTCAGTCGTTTTCATCGGCTGGCGCAAGCAGGATTTGTGATTGTCGCTCCCTTGCTTCGGCAAAGCGATGGCGGCGAGGGCTATGACGAAATGGGCGGCGCAGAGGTAAAAGACCTGATGAATGCCGCCGCGCTCATCCCTGCCTTGCCCTTTGCCGACGCCGACAATCTGTTTTTATATGGCGAATCGCGCGGCGGCATGATGACCTATCAGGCGCTTCGGGATGGCTTTCCCGCAAAAGCGGCAGCCGTAATCGGCGCGTTCACCGACCTCCAAGCTCTCTTTGATGAACACGCTGCCGACCCACCGGAGCGCCGTCTCAGGCCGGAACGCCTGTGGCCGGATTACCAAACGCGCAAGTCGGAGATCCTCACGCGGCGCTCCGCTTTGCAATGGCCAGAAAAGATCAACGCTCCCATCCTGATTCTGCATGGCGGCGCAGACGCCTCGGTCAGCCCGCTACAGGCTTTGCGGCTCGCCGAGAAGTTGCAAGTGTTAGGCAAACCTTACGAGTTGTTGATCTATGCAGGCGATAACCATCTGTTGTTTCACAATCGCCATGACGGTGATCGGCGCGTCGTTTTATGGTTCAAAACCCATAGCCGAAAATAGTCTTCCCCTCTGATGTTCAACCGGCGGCCCTACCCAATGCCCATTCGTCTGAGACAACCTCTTGGCAATCACGTACCGATCTTCTTCATTGCCCGCCTCCGCATCGGCGGCAGGTAGTTTAGCAGCAACGACAGACCAATTACCGCGATGCAGCGAGTGCGACAGACCGAATAGACACTCAGCAACAGGCTGGAAAGAACCGAAAATTGCTTGACGAGGTTTTGGCTGTCGGTGTCTTATTAAAGAAACCGAGGAGGCAATATCATGAAGAGAGGGTTATTGATTCTTGTCATGCTCTTCGCCTTTGCTCAGGCATTCGTTCCCACTGCCGAGATGCAAGCGACGGAGTTCACCTTGGCCGGAGAGTGGATCGTCACCTCCACACCGATCAACGGCGAAGCCTTTTCCCGACTGGGCAATACGCTCGGCTTTCCCGAACGCGACATGCATTTTAGCGAAGAGGGCGGCGTTCGCACCGGCTTCGTTGACCGCGAAGATGTCGGCACCAGCGTGCATCCGCTCGGCGTATGGCGCGTGAGCGGCGACCGGTTGAGCGCCACCTTTCAACTCTGGTGTCCGAACAAAAACACACCGTGCGGCACTGTAATCATGCGCGGACGCTTCACCCGCACCGACCGCATCAGAGGGACGATGACCGTCTTCTTCGAAGAAGCCGATACCGCGCGCCCGACCGGATACGATACCTGGGTCTTCGATTTTCGCGGCGATAAAATCGGAGGAGGTGCAACACAATGAACCAGTCTATCCCGCTGTTTCGCAAAGCCGCAGCCCTCCTGTTTGCCTTCGCCTTAACGCTGCTCGCCTTCAATGCCAATGCGCTGGCCGCCAAATCTTTCGATGGCAAATGGCAATTCATCGTCACCATTCCGGCAGCGCCGGGCAGCAGCGAGAAGGTGATCTTCACGCTCAACGTCGAAGCCAGCCCGCGCGGGCAGAGTTTACATGGCAGAGCGATGCTAACCGATTTTGCCGATCAGACGGTTCCCGGCGTATGGCGGCAATCGGGCAAACAGGTTTCGCTCACGCTCGAAATGCCCTGTGCCGAAAACACGCCATGTGCGACGCTGATTTTGAAGGGCAAGATCAAACAGGATACGCTCTTCAAAAAAGGCGATGTCATCGTGATGTGGGACAGCGAAAACAGCCGCAACCCGGCGCTCTACGACACGTCGAACGGCTCGTTTACCGGCACGCGCATCGAATAGCGCAGTCGCCCGGTCGCACCATTGGGTATGTCTTCACGCCTCAAAATCGTCATTGGCGTTGTGGCCCTCACGCTGTTGGCGATGAAGATCGGTTATTGGCTCTATACCGACTACGTCAATCGTAAGGTTGGCGAACCGATTGATGAACTCAACGGCGTAGCCATTTACTTCAACGGTTCGGTTGATCGTGTTGCCGGAAGAAATCAGACGGCTGACGGCTACAACATCGGCCTCCGCTATCAATGCGTCGAGTTCGTCAAACGCTACTACCTCGAACGTTTTGGCCATCGCATGCCGGATAGTTACGGCCATGCCCGCGACTTTTACGATCAGAATGTCAAAGACGGCGAATGGAATGCGCGTCGCGGTCTGTTGCAATTCGCCAATGGCTCAATCAGCAAGCCCGTAGCCGAAGACCTGATCGTCTTTGCGCCCACATCCTTCAACGCCTACGGCCACGTCGCGATCATTTCTCGAAGCGAAGAAGATCGAATCGAAATTGCTCAGCAAAATCCGGGACCCTTTCGCCCATCACGAGAACAGTTCACGCTCACGCAAAAAGAGGGGAGATGGTGGATTGCCGGTTCGCAAGTGCTCGGCTGGCTGCGTCGGAAAGATTTACGTTGACGGTAGGCATACGGGTAAGCGGTTGGCCTTTTCGATGCACAAGGCAGGTTGGGTTTGCCCGCGCGGCGACTGGTTTGTCGGTTAGGGCTGTTTATCAGCCGGATCGAAGAGATAATCGAAACTCAGCCACAGACTGCGCGCATGGCGAAAGAATAAGAGCGGAAAGGCAACAGCCAATACTAACAAGACGGTCAAAATCCATTTCCCGCCACCGGAGAACAGCAACACACTGGCTAAATAAACCAACATGATGAGGCCCTCGGTAACAATCACGTTGACATACACCGAGCCGATAAAATATCCCTGTTCACGCAAAAACAGCAGGCCACACACGGGACACCGCTCATGGGTTTTGATGAGGGCGCAAAAGATCGCGCCCTCCCCACACGACGGGCAACGCAGCTTCAACCCGCGAATCAGTACTCGTTTGGTTCTCTCGACATCCATCGCATATTCCTGCTTGTTGTCCGTTGTCCGTTGTCCGTTGTCCGTTGTCCGTTGTCCGTTGTCCGTTGAGGAGGCTGCGACGGTGCGGGTCTAAGAGTCAAGCACTTTTTTCCGCATCAAGGTTATCAGAGTACGTGATGAAACGAGTCTGGAGGATGTTGTCTTTGCTATCAACGGCAATACGATCTTTGTGGCTCATCGCTACGCTATCGCCAATACCGGCACAACCAACAACCAGCAACGGACAAACAAGCTCATAACGACCAACCCGCGCTCATGCCTTTTTGAACTGCATGGCCAACGAGAAGGTTCCCCACTGCAAGTACAGTTTTCCGCCGCCCGCTGCATCCATCAGTGTGATGGTCAATCGTTCGGCGGAATCTTTTGCCTTCTCGAATTTCATCGGTGTTTCGGCCACAACATGATCTTGTTCATCTTTAATAACGAGCGACCATTTATCGCCTTCGCCGCGTTTGGCGACTAAGACATATTTCCCGGCGGCGACCCGTTTATCGGCAATCAGCAGATCGCCATCGGTCGTCAACGTCGTCGCTTCATTCATACCCATACGCCATTCGCCGCCGACCGGCAGACGCGATAATAGGTCTTTCTCTACGTCGCGGCCTGCCAGAGCCGGACGGCCATAGTTGACAGAGAGCGTCGCGGTCTTGATCTTCAAGGTAGCCATACCTCGGTCGCTATCTTGGGCAAATGCACTCAACGCCAGCAACCCAACGGTTACGGCCAACACAAAAAGTTTCTTCATCCTGTTCTCTCCTCCGTTTTCATAGTGTCGTGATGTTTTGCCTGCGGGCGCACAGTGCCTACTCATTGAGGCTTTTCAACCCTGAGCGTCTTCAAATCATTGAGTACCGCAGCCGGTTTCCAATCGTTGCCGCGATAGAGTTTGACGAGCTTGCCATCAGTGCCGATGATGGCGGTTTGCAACGAATGATTGATCTGATCGTTATCTTTCACGTACTGCAAACCGAAATAGCCCGCCACCTTTTTGATCTCTTCTGTCGTTCCAGATGCGAATTGCCACCTCTTGAAGAGTTCCGCACCCGCCGCGTCCGCTGTTTCCAACCCGTATTGTCGCAACACCTGCGGTTTATCATAATCAGGGTCAACGCTGATGCTGAGTAGTTGGGTCTGCGGATAGAGGGCAGGCTCGGCGCGCAAGGCTTGCTCGATCAAGCCGAAATTCGCGGTCATCAGCGGACAGTAATCCGGCAGCGGGCAGCGCGTATAGATAAAGGTCAACAACAATACCTGCCCGCGAAATTGATGCAGGGCGATGCGTTTGCCATCTTGATTGACCAGCGCAAAGTTTGGCACCTCCTCGCCGGGTTTCGGCTCCGCAAACTGGGTCGCGCCAGATGGATTCATGGGGTCAACCGTTTGCCGCGTGAAGACCACCCCTTCAATCCATGAGTCACGACCTTCAATCACCAGCGTCGCCGTGATGTTGTCGCCAACGGCCAGTTCATCGAACGCCCAGGTGTCTTTCAACTTGAAAGGCATGGTCATGGCGTCCATCAAATTAGGAATGTCTTCATGGGAAATCGTTACGGTGCCGAGCCGCTTATCAACGCTGACGACTTTGCCTTTCAGATCGTAGCGCTCCGCTGGCGCGGCAGGTTTGCGATTGCAAGCCGTGACAGCAACGACGATACAGAGGAGAACGAAACCGATTCTTTCACGCATAATGGTTTTGACGCGATGTTCCAAGCCAGCAGTTTAGCGATTTCCGGCGCTGTCGCAAAGCCTGCGCCATCAAGCATCGTGAGCTATGAGAGGGCGAAGGAGTTGGGTGTTTTTGGCCGCGACGGCACGAAGGGGCAACGGCGCACAAAGAAGCGGCTTCATCTATCTCTGTTCCTCCGCCACCCTGCTTTAATTCAACACGGTACTGCCCGACTGCCCAAACGCTGCAGCCATTGACACGTAGCCTATAATGAATAGCTCTGAAGTAAGAACATCGCTCCCGATTTTTCGTTACGCGGCACAACCCGAAGCGATATGACAGCTTTTTCTTTCGACAAGCGACTTTCTCCATTCCGTACCCCCTGTTTTGCCATCGCCTCAATACCGCTCGCGCTGTTTGCGAAAAAGGCTTCCAAGAATCGCGTCAAACCTCCCGCCCCTGAAAGCGAATCACAAACCGCCACTCCGCCTCCGCAAAAGCATCGGGAAAAGAAGAGGCCATCCGCTGCGAAATCCGTCCCTCGCATCCGTTGGCAGTGGATTGCCATCGCCGGATTGCTGATTCTGATGGCGATTCAGATGGTCAACATCGCGCGCGCCAAGTCGGCGACGATGGACGAGCAGAACCACATCACGCGCGGCGTCACTTATGTCTTGACGGGCGATTTGCGGCTCGGTCGCGTGCATCCTCCACTCATCAATCTGCTCAGCGGCCTACCCTTCCTGTTCCATCGCAATTTCACCTTGCCGCTCGATCACTTTTCATGGGAGCAATCCATTCTCGACGAATTTGCCAGAGAGTGGTTGTGGCGTAGTAACCACGACGCCCAAGCGATTGTCTTTCGCGCGCGGCTGCCCATCATCGCGCTGGCTCTGCTACTAGCGCTCATTGCCTATGCCTGGGCCAGAGAATTGTTTGGCAGCAACGCGGGGTTTCTGGCGCTGGCGCTCGTCACACTGGACCCAAATATCATGGCGCATGGCAGCGTGGCGACAAACGATCTGGGAGTAAGCTGTTTCGCAACGCTGTCGCTCTATACCTTCTGGCGTTGGTTACAACAACCTTCATGGCAACGCGCGTTGGTTGCTACTGTTGCGTTAGGGCTGGCGCAGGCGAGTAAATACTCTGCCGTTTTTCTGTTCCCGACGTTAGCGATCATCGCAGCGGTTCATTGGTTTTTGACGCCGGTTGAGGCACGGCGTCCCCGCAAACCTTTTCAGTTTCTCGGCTGGGTGGCCTTGATCGCGCTGGCGATGGCAGTGATTGTGTGGGCAATCTACGGTTTCAAGATGGGGCAACTCGACGGGCAGAGATTTCGCTTTCCGGCTTCCGCTTATTTCAACGAGTTGCGCGCCATGATGACCCGCGTCGAGCAAGGCAATCCGACCTTTCTGCTCGGTTCTTATTCACAAAAAGGCTGGTGGTACTACTTTCCGGTGGCCTTCGTGGTCAAAACGCCGCTGCCGGTATTGCTGCTCATTGGCGCGGCTTGCATCTTTGCCTGGCGCACGAAAGCTCTGCCAAAGAGCCTACCCCTGCTCATCCCGGTAGCGGTCTACTTCGCCGGTTCGATGGTAGCGACGCTCAACATTGGCTACCGGCATCTGCTGCCCGTCTTACCATTGCTGCTGATCTTCGCTAGCCAAATCGCAGAGTTCCGTTGGCCAATGAATAAGAAGATGGCCGGGGCGCTGGCGCTGGCGCTATTGTGGCTGGCCATCGGTACCTGGTCACTCTTTCCGCATTACCTCACCTACTTCAACGAAGCGGCTGGCGGGCCGCAAGGTGGCAGACGCATCCTCGGTGATTCCAATCTCGATTGGGGACAAGACCTCATCGCGCTGCGCCAGTATATGCAGCGTGAAGGATTGGCAACGATCAAACTCGGTTATTTTGGCAGCGCCTTTCCGGAAGCCTATGGCATCAACTATGAACCGCTTCCAGGATTCATTCGAAACTGGTGGCCGAACAATAATTTCCCGCAGGTGCTCAGCGACCCGACACCGGGCGTCTATGCCATCAGTGTGACCAATTTGCAAGGCACGCTCTTTCCCAACCACAACCTGTATGCGCGTTTCCGCGACCGCAAGCCGGACGCCATAATTGGCAACTCGATCTATGTCTATAAACTGAAGTGAGCGGCGCTCGGGCTCTGATAGCCATCTTCGCTGTTGACCGGCAGGGCATCTCATCTCGACTTTATGCAGGTTGTGTCGGAAAATAGCACGCGCCTCCCGCGCAAGCGGAGTAACAACCCCAGCAGCGCAGAAAGCAATGAGAGCGGGCAACCAACATGGCAGCAAATGACCGGAAACGGAACCAAGCCAACTTGCCATCAACCGAGGCAGCTTGTCTGCAATTCAATCCGCTTCGATATGCAATCGGGTTGTCGCGCCCCCACCGAGTCAGACCATCTTCATGGGTTCAACATATCCCCTTTGCTCTGACTTTGATCGAGATGCTCAAGCCGCGCACCCTAGTCGAATTGGGAACCTTCACCGGGGTTTCCTATTGCGCGTTTTGTCAAGCCGTCAAACAGCTTGGACTGACAACCCGCTGCGTTGCCATTGATCACTGGGAAGGCGACCCGCACAGCGGATTCTACGGAGAGGATGTGCTCGCCGATCTACGCGCACATCACGATCCGTTGTATGGCGACTTCTCGCAATTGGTCCGCTCCGGTTTCGATGACGCCTTGCCAAAATTTGCCGAAGGCTCGCTTGATCTTCTGCACATTGATGGTTGTCACACTTACGCAGCCGTTAAGAATGATTTCACCAACTGGCTGCCTAAGATGAGCGCGCGAGGCGTTATCCTCTTCCATGACATTGAGGTCTATGAACAAGATTTTGGCGTCTGGCAACTGTGGCAGGAACTCCGTGACAATTATCCTCATTTCGCGTTCCGGCACGGCTACGGCTTGGGCGTGCTGGCGGTTGGCGCCGAGCAACCGCCAGCGTTACAAGCCTTGCTCGCTGCGCCGAAAGCTGAACAGCAACACGTGAGAGACTATTTTTTCCGTCTCGGAGAAGAGTTGGAAACGCGATGCAAAGCCGAAGCCGAGATTGAGGCAGTTACCACCCGCCTCGAACAGACCAGCCAGCGCCTCAAAGAAAAAGAGGCGCAACTGACACGCCTCATCGCCGCCTCCACAGGGCAATCTCGAACCCGCTACCAGAAGCTCAAATCCGTGCTGTTGGCTCTGCTCGGCGGCGCGCCGGGGCGGATACCGACGACCGATCTAGAGGGTGCGCTGCATTGTGGTCTCGACGCGCCGCTTCCCGACCCATTGCCGGTGGGGAAAGGCAACGCCCTGTTTCTTTCCGGTTGGTGCTTTCACACCACCAAAACGTTCAAGAGGCTCGATCTTATTCTTGCGAACCGGATTCACCCCGTAACCTCGCTTCGAATCGCCAGACGCGACGTGATGGATCGCTACTGGCCGACACTCGATCCCTATGGGCAGAGCTATCAAAGCGGATTCTGGACTATCTTGCCCATTCCCGGACTGACCCAACCGGTTATAGCCCCGCTGCAACTGAAGGCCATCTTCACCGACGACTCTGAGGCGATTGAGACGTTGGGGGAGATTCACCTCAACGGCGAGCCGTGAACAGCGCGCACCTCAAACCCATGTCGCAGTCGAATTCGACAAACCCCGATATACAACCGCTGGTCGCCATCTGTATGACCGCCTACAATCCGCCTGCGGATCTCTTCGCACGTCAGATTCAGTCCATTGCCGGGCAAACCTATCGGCGATGGATATGTATCATCAGCGATGATAATTCGCGTGCCGACTTCCTCCAACATATCCGTAAGCTCATCGCCGATGATGCTC
>CAYXVU010000240.1:0-9265 GCA_964468725.1 uncultured Clostridia bacterium | reverse complement strand
CCGCCCTTCGTCCCTTACCGTAGCGCTACAGATTCGGGTACTCCGAAAAAACCTCGTTCGCGCCTTCGACTTCCCTAACGTAAGAGGATGCAACTTTTGCTGACCGGCTCGGTCAACAAGATTATTGACAAAAAAGCCGAGCGGTTCATAATAGCCGCATTCTTCGAAGCCTCTTTGGTTGTCCCCGCAACCCGTTCATCGGCATCCCTCACGACAGGTGTAACGATGAGAAACTCCGGCTCATTACGAAAACGCACAGGCGAATTGAGCAAGCGCGGCAATACCGGCAGGTTGATTAGCGCGCACTATTTGGAATTGGAATACCTGCTCGATCATATCGAGCAAGCGAACAATTACTATCAGGCGCTCGGCGTCGAACGTTCGGCTTCCAATGAGGCCATCATTGCGGCCTATCATCAAGCAGTCGCCGTTTTACATCCTCCGTATCATAAAGTCAGAGCTTCGGTAACCGATGAAACCTTGGCCAGAGTTGATCGAGCCTTTCAACGCGTCTCGGAATCCTTCACCGTGCTGACCCACGTGCAGAAGCGGTCGGAATATGACCAATCCCTTGCGCGAACCGCACGCGCGCCGCTGCCCATTGATATTCCCACTCCGCAAAGACTGAAAGAGCGCAAGAGCGGAGCATTGAAAGCCGCACCGAAAAAAGCGCCCGCCGTTGAGCACAAAAGAGCCTCTTCCGCGACCGCTCCCTCTTCGCAAGCTCAAGCCTCCGGGCAGGCTGCTGACGCCATCGAAATCGTAGAAGGAGCCAAACAACAACCGGCTTTCACCGTGACGGCGGAAGAAGCAGCCGCCAACCGCCGCCGCTGCGACCGCTTTCGCCTGATGATCCCGACGCTCGTTGCGGGCTGCGACCGTGCTACCGGCAAATGGCAAGAGATGACCAAAACCGTTGATGCCAATCGTTTAGGCATAGCCGTTCAGATGCAGCGACGCGTCCTGCCGGGAATGGTACTACATATCACTTTGCCGATGCCGCCGAAGCTGCGCGTTCGCAACTACTCTGATCCGGCGTACAGTGCCTATGCCATCGTGCGGCGTGTCGAATTGCCGAAGGATAATCTGCGTCTTGTGGGGTTGGAATTTTTAGGCGAGCACCCGCCGTCTCTTTATCTCTACAAACCCTGGGCCATCTTTCAGACGCAGAAGTGGACGGGCATCAATCGCCGCCACGAAGCGCGAGTGGAATTGACGGAGATGGTCAAAGTCGAATACTTCAACGACACTATGAACCTGATCGGCGAAGAGACAGGCTTTACGGAAAACGTCAGTTCGGGCGGCGCGCGCATCTATGTTAAAGCTGCGCCATTCGATTGCGACATTGTTCGGATCATCAGCGCGCGCAGGCAATTCGATAGCCGCGCCTTGATTCGCAATCGCTTTCTTGGCAAAGACGGACTCGAACGCCTCTGCCTGCAATTCCTCGACGCCAAATGGCCGGTCTGAAGCGGGCGAGCAAAGATCATTGGGTTGATAATGTTTTGTCGGGGCGATCTGACCATCGCGGATGTGTAACGGAGCCTGCGGCCTGAAGTCCTTCTGAAAACTTATGCTCGCAAAAACTGCACTGTGACGCGCAGACCGACGACCAAAGCCCGGTCTTTGCCCTCCACATCAATCAAGACTTCCAATACATTGCGGTCGCTCTTTTCGGCAGGGTCGCCGCTTCGCACCCGCTTGCGCCCCATCTGCGAACCGAGATCGAACGCCTCACCGAACAGGTAGCAACTGTCATCGGGAAAAAGCGGAAAGTATACAACGCAGATGGCGACGGTATGCTCTGCTGATTGGCAGTAACCCCTTGATGAGGATGACGCACCGCTTTTCACGCTCCACGTTTGCGTGTATCGTTAATCAACGGCAGGCAATCAAAAGAGCAATCGCCTCATAAGGAACAGGGTTCACGAGCCATCACTATGAAAAATTCCCTTCTCATCAAAGGCGCGACCATCGTCACGCTCAATGGCGCAGGCCACATCTTCACAGGCGATGTGCGAATCGAAGATGGGCGCATTGCCAACCTCGATGTGACGCTGACCGCTGCCGCAGACGAAGTGATCGAAGCGCGCGGGCGCGTTTTGCTGCCGGGATTCGTACAGACGCATATTCACCTTTGTCAAACCCTGTTTCGCGGCGCGGCGGATGATCTGGCCTTGATTGATTGGTTGAAGCGACGCATCTGGCCGATGGAAGCCGCGCACACGTTCGCTTCGCTCAAAGCCTCTGCGCGACTCGGCATCGCTGAAATGCTGCGCGGCGGCACGACCTGCGCGCTGACGATGGAGACGGTGCATCACACCCAAGCGGTCTTTGAAGCTGTTGAAGAGTCGGGCTTTCGCGCCACCATCGGCAAATGCATGATGGATAAAGGCGAGGATGTGCCCGCCCCTTTGCGCGAACCGACTGATGATTCGATTGCCGAATCGCTCGCCTTGCTGGAACGCTGGCATCAACAGGCTGACGGTCGCATCCGCTACTGTTTTGCGCCGCGCTTCGCCGTCAGTTGCACGCGCACCTTGTTAGAGCGCGTCGCGCGCCTCGCACGCGAACGCCGCGTGCTTATTCACACGCACGCTTCGGAAAACCGCGACGAAATCGCGCTGGTCGAAAGCGAAACCGGGCTGCGCAATATCGCTTATCTGGATGCCCTCGGCATTGCGGCTCCGCACACTGTCTTAGCCCATTGCGTGTGGCTGGATGACGAAGAGATGGAGATTCTCCGCCGCACGGGAACCCACGTCGCGCACTGCCCCTCTTCGAATCTCAAACTTGGGTCGGGGCTGGCGCGGGTGACGGAGATGATCGAACGCGGCATTTCGGTAACGCTTGGCGCAGACGGCGCACCCTGCAACAACCGGCTTGATATGTTCACCGAGATGCGAACGGCGGCGTTGCTGCAAAAAGTGCGGCGCGGCACAGAAGCCTTGCCCGCGCTCACGGCTCTACGCATGGCGACGATTGCGGGCGCGCGCGCCGTAGGAATGGGCGACGAAATCGGCAGCATCGAAATCGGCAAACGTGCGGATTTGATCTTGCTCAATCTCGACAAACTGCACACCGCACCGGGCGGAGATGTGATTTCGACGATTGTCTATTCGGCGACGGCAAGCGATGTCGAAACGGTAATCATTGACGGTCGCATCCTTGTGCGCGACGGCAGACTGACAACGATGAACGAAGAAGCCGTCATTCAAGAAGCACGCGACCAAGCCGCTCGCATCGCCGCTGCCATTGCCGACTAAAGCGTTGTCTGCGCCAGCGCAATCCCAAAGTGTGCGATCAACATTGCATCGAACTCTGCTTCATCGGCTAGCTGGCGTTCGTCTCTCTCATCTCCTGTTGTGGTGATGAGGCGCAAATCGCTGAGCGTCAAGCGACCTTGCGGCGTGGCGCGCGTGCAGACTCGTTTGCGGGTAAAGTGCGACTGCGGCGAAGTCTGATGAAAGTGGCACATCTCCGCGTAATCGCTGAAGATGCGCGGCGTCAGCGTGAAGCGATATTGCGGCTGCCATTGATCGTCAACTTGGCGCATCAAGGTTAAGTCGTCGCCTTCTTCATCAAGGCGAAACGCGCCGTTGTCTTGCTGCTGCTCGCTGCGCTCATCAAGCCGCAACGGCTCAAGGAACGAATCGCCGAAGCCGACATCCACTAGCCATCGCTCATCGAGTTGCACAAGCAACGCCATGTGATCGAAGTTCGGGCCGAAGTTGCCATCCGCAGACATCACGCCCGCCGATAGCATCGTCACCGCAAATCCCATCTGACCGAGCGCCCACGCCAGCAGCCCGTTCAACTCATAGCAGAACCCACCGCGTCGTTGGCGCACGATCTTCTCGAACAAGTGCGCGGTATCCAAAACGATTGGCCGTTTCAGATGAATGCTCAGATTCTCGAACGGCACATGAAACAGGTGTGCGCGATGCAATCGGCGCAAGGTGTTTGCGTTGGCATCGTGCGCGCCATCGTAACCGATGCGGTGCAGGTAATCGGAGAGGTTCATACTTTCCTTTCGTCTATCCATCTTGGTAATAGCATAACGCAGTCGAAATCAGTTGGAAGCAGTCTCGTCAATTCTCAGCCAATCGTTGAGGAGCGGTCTCTGACCGCGACGAGCCGCAGCCCGACGGTCGCAGACCGCCTCTCAACCCGCATTCGGTATGATTTATGCGACCGCTTCTAAAAAACTTTGCGGCGGATGTACGCTTTTGACGGCCAATTCCGTCATTCGAAAGTGAAACGCGAACCCGAATTCGAATCAAGGTCACGGAGTTGCGGATGATTGATATTTTAGAGTTTCACATTCACCCCGAAACTGGAGACACCTACAGGCTGGAAGTCTTCGCGCGCGGCGATTCGCAACTGCTCGCCCGTGCCAATTTCACTCAGCCCCTTTCGTTTCTGACCCAACAGGCGATTGACCGCCTCGGTTTCGACCCGAAAGACCCGGCGGCGCGACTGGCGCGACAGAAAGAGTTTGGCAACGCGCTCTATCAAAACCTCTTCACGCCCGACATTGAGCGGGTGTGGCAAGCGCGCAAAAATCGCAGCGATTTTCTCGTCCTCTGCATTCGCATTTCGCCCGATGCTTTCGCGCTCGAATCGCTGCCGTGGGAGACGCTGCACGATGGCAACGAATTCATCGCCGCCGACACGATGACCGGCATGTCGCGGTTGCCGCTCGACATCAAACCGCAAGGCGAATTGGACGCCGTGCCGATGCCGATGAAGATGTTGGCTTTCGTCGCCAGCCCGCTCGATTTGCAACCCCATCAGCGATTGCAGATCGAACGCGAGCAAGAGATTCTGCTCACCGCCGTCAACCTTCCGGCGACACAAGGCCGCTTGCACCTTGACGCTGAAGACGAAGCCCGCCTCGACATTCTCGAAGGCAGTCTGGAATCGGGCTATCACATTTTGCACTTCACCGGTCACGGCATCCCGCCCGCAAACGATGGCAGAGGCGGCGGACTGCTGCTAGAAGACCATCAGGGCAAGAGGTTGCCCGCTTCCGTTGCCGAAGTGCTTCAGTCGCTCCAACGCGGAGAAAAATCGTTGCGGCTAGTGGTGTTGTCCGGCTGCCAGACGGCGCGCACGTTGAACGTCGGCGGCTTTCGTGATCTGGCGCGGGGATTGGCGCGGCGCAACATTCCGGCGGTCATCGCCATGCAGTTTTCGATCTCCGATGCGGCGGGTTTGCAACTGGCCGAACTGCTCTACCCGCGTCTGCTCGCGGGGCAGCCAATCGAGATGGCGGTGAGCGCAATGCGGCGCGCATTGCTCAAAAGCGGTAACGACTATGTGCAAGCCGATGCGCTCGCGCCGGTGTTGCTGTGCGCCAACGGCGAATGCCTGCAAATCACCGAAGCGCCTATGCCTGCGCCGCAATCGCAAGCCATAGATTTCAGCCTGTCAACGGGCAACATTCCGCTGCTCGGTTTCGGGTTTTATGGCCGACGGCGCGAGTATCGCCGCATTCGGGATGCGTTGATTCATCACAACCAACGCGCCGTCATCATTCACGGCATCGGCGGCATGGGCAAGACGACGCTGGCCGGTCACGTCATCGAACGATGGACGCGGGCGAGTCGCGTCTACGAACGCTCGCAGAAGCAGTTCAGCGGCGTTCACGTCTTCGATTGCACAAGCGGCACGCAATCGCCCGAACGCATCGTCATCGAGTTGAATCAGTACTTCACGTTGCAGGGCATTCAGGATTTGCAACCGTTAGCCTTTCAAGCCATCAAGCCGGATACGCTGGCCGCCTTTGTCGCGCAAGTGCTCAATCGCCGCCCGCTGCTGTTGATCTTCGACAACTTCGAGAGCCAGCTAACGCGCGATGGCGCAGAGCCGCGCATTGCCGATGAAAACCTGCGCCTCTTTTTGAGCGCGTTATTGAAAGCGACATCGGCGAGCAAGTTCATCTTCACATCGCGCTATCGCTTCGACATTGACACGTTGCGGTTAGGCAAGATCGAAGAGCTATCGCTCGACGATTTGATCTGGCCGGAAGCGTTGGGGATGATGCAAAAGCTGCCGCGACTGGCCGAGTCTTCGGTAGCCGATAAACGCGAAGCCTTCGACACGTTCGGCGGTCATCCCTATGCGATGGTCGCGTTAGATCATTACTGCGGGCATCACCCGTTAAAAGATGCGTTGCGCGATGCGAAAGCGTTGCACGCCGAACTGCGCGAATTTCTGGCCATCGAGTTGAACTACGGGCAACTGACGGATAGAGCGCGCGAGTTGCTTGATCGCCTGTCAGCCTTCCGCGAGTTTGTGCCGATGGCCGCCGTCGAATGGGTGATGGGCGAAAAGGTTTCTCTCCCGGCAGAGTTTTTGCAGAGTCTGGACAGAGACAAAATGCCGGAAGAGTGGAACACGTTGGATGACGCTGCATTATTAGAAGCCCTATCGAACGCGCTTCCCGAAAGGCGAGTGGCGGCAAATCCCGATGCCCCCATCAAAGAGTTGATTGATTGGGGGCTGATGATGCCGACATTTGAGAAAGGCTCGCTGGCAAGCCTCTGCGCGCACAATCTGGTGCGCGACTTTTGCCGTGATAAACAAGGAGAGGAGTTGTGGCGCACGCGCCTGCGCGACGCGGCGGCTTATTACACCAACCTCACAAAGTTGACAAAGGAGGACGACAAGACGCCCGCTGCCGTTTGGGGAGAGATGGAAGCCTTTGAACTGCTGATGGAAGCCGAAGACTTCACAGACGCTGCATCGCTATTAAATAACGCAACCCCTCTCTTACATCTCTGGGGCTTCGGCTATTACCTTGAAGCGCAATACCAGCGAGTAATGGATAAAGTAGACCGATCAACCTTTGCCGGATTGATTCATAACTTCGGGATATTGCTACAATCTCGCGGCGACTATGAGGCGGCTCTCGACCTCTATCAACGCTCCCTCAAGATCAAAGAAGAACTCGGCAACCGCGACGGCGTCGCCTCCTCACAAGGGCAGATTGGCAAGCTATTCACGGAAACGGAGCGCTACGCGGAAGCGTTTGAGCGGTTGCTTTTCGCTCTGAGTGCTTTTATAGAATTGCAATCGCCTAATGCACAGATCGTTGCCCGAATGCTGAAGACTCTCCGCAGCAAGTGGGGCGCGGAGGGCTTTGATGCGGCGTGGCGGGAGGCTACCAAGACTGACGTGCCGGAGGGGTTGCTCGATTAACCGGCGAGCGAGTGACGCGGAGGCAACTGCCGGTTTCCGCAAGCGCAGTTGTGAAGCGAGCCTTGGAAAGGCAAGCGAGCCGTCGAATGCGGGCGTCCGGCATACCGATTATCGTCGGCGTTTGGTCATTCGGCTACATTCCGCCTGAAGGGGATAGGCTGAACGCTTGCGCCGCGCGGCATCTTTGCTCTGACTATGAAAGGAGGCAAAACGATGGCTGGTACGATGAAAGTCCGGTGTGACCGGGATGACTCTCACCTCAACGATGTTGACCCTGATGAGATTCAACAGCCAACTGTGATATTTCGCGCCGTCTATCCGGGCAGGGCGTCTGCCGACCGGCAGCAGCGATTCGTTCTGCCGTGCCGCTTCTGCACAGCGGGGCGCGTCGTCATTACGCAAGCGATGATTGACCATCACCAACGCAATCACTGAGCGCGTCAAAGGAGAACGGCTATGTCGGAAACGCAAGACCGTGTTCAAGCTGTGCCTGCGATTACGGGCGAAACGATCTATGATAGTGCGCCCGCCCGCCAAGATGACGATCTGTGGTTGGAGATAGGCAAGCTGATGCTCACCGAATCGCTGACCACGATTCGCAATGCCTCGAATGCGCTGATGTCGGCGCTCGGCGTCGTGCAGGGCATCTATCTGGGCATTCTCGGATTCGCCAAATTCATCCCCGAAGAATGGCCGATTCTGCTCAAAGCTCTCTTCGCCGTGCCCTTCCTCGCTTGGTTGCTGGCGCTCTATTGCTGCATCGAAGTGGCGATGACCAAAAAACTCAACGTGCTGCTCCATTCGCCCGATGACATACGCGAGCAGGCGACGACGCTCATTGCCGACAAGCACCGTTACCTGCAAGCGGCTTTTTGGTTATTCGTCGTCGGAATGGCCGTAGCGATTGGGCTGCTGCTGACGCGCCTCGATATACGCTAACGCCATGCCGACTGCCCCGGTTGGCAGCCGCGCTTTCACCACAAGGGCGCAAAGAACGCAGAAGGCTTCGCTTACCATTTCGCGCCGCAGTGCCACTACGCCTTTGCGCCATTGCGATGAAAGCGGGGGCATTCATTCGGTAATCGCGTAGGGGTTCTCTTTCTTCGGTTCCAGCTTGATGTCTACCCCTTTGAGTTGAAACTTCTCCGACCAGTTGATCTTCGCCGTCATCTGCATCACCACAAACAGGGTGATGATCGAGCCAATCGTCACCGCCAATCCGGTGAAGCCTTCAATGAAAAAGGCATAAGAGAAGCCGATCAGGTAGACCAACTGCGCCAACGCCGTCTCGACGACAGCGAAGCGCGTGCCGGTGACGATTCGCATGTAGGACACGACAAGAAAGATCGAAACCGCCGAACATAACACAAAAGCCGCGTGTATCGAGATATGGTCAACCAGATAGGCCAGCAACAAGTGAAAGGCAAAAAACGAAGCGGCGAGAAAGAAATAGTTCATCGGATGAATTTCGATCTTGCGCAGCAACGAGATGATGAAGATCAAAAAGAAGAAGAAGCCTAACGAGACTGGCGCGAAAAACGAGATGCGCGCCGCCAGCGGGCCGGGGTTGATCTTCTGCGGCGTTTCGATGCCGATGCCATTGCCGGAGATCAGATTATTGTAGTTCCACTGTAACTGCCAGCCGTTGCCGATCTGTTGCTTTTCATTCGGCGAAATCGTATCGCCGGGGTGGTCGTAGCCGCCGAAATCCGTCGTCGCCAACAGTCGAAAGTCGCGGACTTCGCTGATGCCTTCGCCGAATGAGTACAAGAAGCGATCCATGCCTTGCGTGTTGTAGGCGACGGCCAGTTGATGGCGCGATTTGGGGGCGCAAGGAATTTTCGCAATCACGCGACTGGCATCTTGCCGCGTGAAGGGAACCGCAGCGCCGTCTACCTCGAAGCGAAAGTCGTCATAGCGCCCATTGGCCGTCGGCAAGGTGAAGAAGAGGGTCAATTCGCCTCTCTTGTCATGCAGATTTTCAAAGGCGTAGTTGGCAGCGAAAGTGACGCCGTACATCGAATACCAGAGCAGACCTTTTTGGCGTTGATCGAGTTTG
>CAYXVU010000239.1:0-9269 GCA_964468725.1 uncultured Clostridia bacterium | reverse complement strand
CAGCGCCTTCAGCCGTTTCGTAGCAACGCAGCCCTTCAAAAACACCGCTGCCATAGTGCAGGGCGTGTGCCGAAACATGTACGGTGGCTTGCTGCCAAGGAAGGCAGTGGCCATTTAGCCATACCCATCGGGTTTGTTCGAAACTCATCATCGCTCTCCTCGCCAATTGTTGTTCGGCGATCATCAAAGAGGCTATTGGGCGCTCGCCCTTGGGCTCTTACCGCGCTTAATTTCGCACCCGATCAACCAAGCGATTATCGCCCAGCCAGGGCATCAAGGCGCGCAACCGTTTGCCGACTGTCTCAACCGGATGAGAGACGGCTTCGGATTCCAAGCGTTTGAAATTCGGTTTGCCCGCTTCGCATTCGCCCATCCATTCGTCCGCGAATTCGCCGGATTGGATATCGGCCAGCAGCTTCTTCATACGCGCACGCACTTGTGCGTCAATCAATCGCGGCCCACGAGTCAAATCGCCATACTCCGCCGTGTTCGAAACCGAGTAGCGCATATTGGCCAGCCCGCCTTCGTAGATCAGGTCGACGATCAGCTTCACTTCGTGCAGACATTCGAAGTAGGCCATTTCGGGCGAATATCCGGCCTCGACGAGGGTCTCGAATCCGGCTTGAATCAAGGCGGTCAAGCCGCCGCATAACACCGCCTGCTCGCCGAACAGATCGGTTTCGGTCTCTTCCTTGAAGGTCGTTTCTAATACGCCAGCGCGGGCGCCGCCGAGGGCGGCTGCATAAGCGAGAGCGAGGTCGCGCGTATGCTGCGAGTAGTCTTGATGCACAGCCAGCAAGCACGGCACGCCGCGCCCTTGTTCATACTCGCGCCGCACAAGGTGGCCGGGGCCTTTCGGCGCCACCATAAAAACGTTAAGGTCTTGGGCAGGAAGAATCTTTTTGAAGTGGATGGCAAAGCCATGCGCGAAGGCGAGCGAGTTGCCGGCCAACAGATTCGGCGCGATCTCTTCTTGATAAATACGCGGCGCGAGTTCGTCGGGCACCAGCATCATAACAACATCCGCATTGAAAGCCGCTTCGGCTGTATCTTGCACCGTCAGCCCGGTGCTTTGGGCTTTGCCGCGCGCCGGGCTATCGGGGCGCAGCCCGACAATGACCTGGCAGCCTGAATCGCGCAAGTTGTTGGCATGGGCGTAGCCTTGAGAACCATAGCCGATGACGGCGATAGTCTGATCTTTGAGAATATCGAGATTAGCGTCGCTGTCTTTGTAAATTTTCATCGTCCCTCCTGGCAGGTTATAAGTACGCCTTTGCGGTTACAGACGCCTGTGTTGAGCCAGTAGTTGCTGGCCTTCGCCGGTCGCCGCCCAACTTGGCTCAGAGTCTTTTGCGAGCGCGACCGCGCCGGTTCTAACCAATCCGCGAATCCCAAGCGGCGCGAGTTGTTCAATCAACTCGCTCATCTTGTCCCACTCGCCCGTGGCTTCGATGATGAGGTTGTCGTCGGAGACTTCGACAACTTTCAAGCGATTGGCTGAAACCAGATTCAGCACGCTGTGCAACGCATCGCCTTCCGTCCGCACGTTGATTAACACCAACTCGCGCTCAACGTGCGGTTGGCCTGTCAGATTGGCGACTTCGAGAACGCGCACCTGTTTGCTCAGTTGTTTGGTAACCTGTTCAACGGTTTTGTCCTCCCCTTTGGTCACCAAGGTGACGCGCGACACGGCAGGGTCAAGCGTCTCTGCGACCGTCAAGCTTTCAATGTTGTAGCCGCGTGCACTGAGTAGCCCGACGATGCGCGCCAGTTCGCCCAAGCGATTTTCGACCAAGATGGAAAGCGTGTGTCTCATCCGAGCACCATCTCTTTCAGACCTGCGCCCGGTGGAACCATCGGATAGACATTCTCTTCCGCCGACACCAGAACTTCTATGACGACAACGCCCGACAAAGAGAGTCCGTGCGCCAACGTTTCAGCCAATTTTGCAGGTTCGGCGCAGCGCAGGCCGGTCGCGCCGTAGGCTTCGGCCAGTTTGACGAAGTCGGGCGCGCCCGTCATCTCCACAGACGAGTAGACGCGTTGATAAAACAACTCTTGCCACTGTCTGACCATCCCGAGGTAGAGATTGTTCATCACCACGATTTTGGTATTGGTGCCGTAGTGTACAGCGGTTGAAAGTTCCTGCGCGGTCATTTGAAATCCGCCATCGCCGACAAAGGCAATAACTTGCTGATCCGGCAGCGCCAGTTGCGCGCCGAGCGCGGCAGGAAAACCGAAACCCATCGCCCCCAATCCGCCGGAGGTCAAAGATTGGCGCGGGCGGCGAAAGCCGTAATACTGCGCCAACCACATTTGATGTTGCCCTACGTCTGTAGCGATGATGGCGTCGCCGCCCGTCAGGCGATGCAAGGTTTCGCAGAGAAATTGCGGTTTGATGACCGTATCGGATGGCTCGTAGGCAAGCGGCGCAAAGCGCTGCCAGGCAGCGATCTGTCGCCACCACGAGTCGAGGCGCGAGGCATCCAGATCGTTTGCACCCAGCGATAACGCATCAAGCATCTGCCCCATCACGCTTTTGGCATCGCCGATGATCGGAATCTGTGCGCCCACGTTTTTACTGACCGATGATGGGTCAACGTCTATGTGAACGACTTCAGCCGACGGCGCGAATTTATCCAGCGCGCCGGTGACGCGATCATCGAATCGCACGCCAATGGCAACGATCAAGTCGGCTTCTGAAATGGCCAGGTTCGCTGCATAGGTTCCGTGCATACCGAGCATGCCAAGCGACAAGGGGTGACCGGCAGGAAAGGCGCCCAATCCCATCAAAGTCGGGGTGACTGGAAATCGTAACCTTTCGGCCAGCGCCAGGAGTTCCGCTGCCCCGCCTGCATGAATGACGCCGCCGCCGACATACAAGATGGGGCGTTCTGCTGCCAGCAGGCGATCCACGGCGCGCACGACTTGCTCCTCATCGGCGAAATGGGTCGGCTGATAACCGGGCAGACAAGCGCTGTCCGGATAGATGAAAGGGACGACTTCGGCGGTCACATCTTTAGGAATATCAATCAGCACCGGGCCGGGTCGCCCGCTTTGCGCAAGGTAAAAGGCTTCGTGAACGATTTCCGCCAGGTCGCGGGCATCACGAACGAGATAGTTATACTTTGTGCATGGGCGTGTGATGCCGACCGTATCCACTTCTTGAAAAGCGTCCGTACCAATCATTGAGCGTGGCACTTGCCCAGTGATGACGACCAACGGGGTCGAATCCATAAAGGCATTGGCAATGCCTGTGACCGCGTTGGTCGCGCCGGGGCCAGAGGTTACGAGGACGACGCCGACTTTGCCCGTCGCTTTCGCATAGCCTTCGGCCATGTGGACAGCGCCTTGTTCGTGACGCGCTAGCACGTGGCGCAACTGATCGCGCATCTGTGCCAGTTCGTCATAAATATGCAGCACCGCGCCGCCAGGATAACCAAAAAGTGTGTCTACACCTTCACGCAGTAGCGATTGGCACAGCACACGCGCGCCGCGCATCTTTTGCGGTTCGGGTGCGAAGCTTGAGGAATCGAAAGTCGCAGCCGTCGCGGTTCGTCTCAATTGTTTTGTTGTCGTTGCCACTCTGGGTCTCCTGAAAATTCAAAGGCCGCCATCCTTTGCTGTTGGATGACGGCCTCGGTTGCAATTCCGATTCGGTGCGCCTGACCGTCACGTAAGCAGAATAATGTTTACGACGACAATAATGGCCACTATAAGAACGCGCGCACGCAGATTGCCGAGCCCAGATGTAGGCCGGGCAGCACCGTTGACAGCCGCCTTTGGATAACCGTCTTTCATCACTTTTTTCATGAGAAATTCCGTTTGCAGGCAAACCATAGATACCACAGCCGCGGGGCGCGAGCAATTTAATAATTTTTATGACCAGGTAAAAGCTGTTTTCACTCGGTCGGTTGAGGTATGGAATTTGAGAGACGATTGCATCCCTCCAGGTTTGCCCCGCTGGGAGACAACCATTACCTTACAACCTTGCGGCTCTCGGACGCAGAATTCGGGAAGTACTTGATGAGGTGCGCGTCTAGCCGCCTATTTGCGCGCTTCTTTCACCCCTTTGATCGTTTGCCAGGCGAGGCGTTGTAAGAAGGCGGCGTCGCCTTTGTTGAGGCTGACGAGTTCGGATTTCTCTTCGTTGACGCGCCCGTCGGTGCTGACGGATTTGCCAACGATCAGACCGGGAAGATTTTCCGGGCTGCGCGCTAGCAAGACGGCAAAGAAGAGGCAGGCCGAAAGATACGACCCCATCGAATTGGGATGGCTTTGATCGGGCAGGTGCAAGACGATTTGCGGATTCTCTTTGAACGCCTGCTGCCAGACCTGACCGACCGGCACAAGCAGAGCGTTCAACTCTTTGGCGATCTTCGCATAGGCATCGGTCAAAGCGGCTTGCGTCTCCGGGCGATTTTGCCGCGCCCAGGTCATGAAGAAAACCGTCTTGGAACCAGAGGCTTTGATCTCTGCATCGAAGAGGCGCGCATACTTGTGCATGGTCGAAGGGTCGTTGATGGGCTGCAAGCTCTGCTCTTGCAAGATGACATAATCCCAATGGCTCTGTTTGATCCTTTTTGCGGCTTGCCCGTCTTCCCAATGAATCTTCAAGGTAGCGCCGCCGCGCACGACCATCTCGGTTTCGACGGGCTTATTGGCGGCGGCAGCCAGTTGTTTGAAGATTTCCGGCAGATTGTTGTAATAAGTATAGCTGTTGCCGATGAAGAGGACGCGCAGTTTCGGATCATCTTCTTTGGTAACGCTACGACTGCGGATTTGCGCGGCGCTCGAAGCAGCGAGCGCGCAGATGACAATGAGAGAGAATAGTCTTTTCCTGAACATCATGTCGGTTGCCGATACCGTTTCCGCTTCAATAGCTGAGCGATGTCAAGTGCATCGCCGTCTGCCCTCTCTGCTAAAACATTGGCTCCTGATATTCGCCGAAGATCGGGCGCAGCGCGTCGCACATCTCGCCGAGCGTTGCATAAGCGCGGACGCAATCGAGTAACAGGTACATGGTGTTATCACCGGCGCGCGCGCCTGCCGCGAGTTGCTTGAGCGTCTTTTCGACCTGATCGTTATCGCGCTCGTTGCGCAATTTTCTGAGCCGTTCGCTTTGCAGTTCAGCAACCGAATCGTCAATCTGTAGGAGAGGAACCGTCATCGGTTCGTCTTGCATTACATAATCGTTGACGCCGACGATGATCTTGTCATTGGCTTCGACGGCCAGTTGATATTGATAGCTCGCATCTTGCAATTCGCGTTGCGGAAAGCCCGCGTCAATGGCTTCGACCATGCCGCCGAAAGCGTCAATCTTGTTGAAATAATCGAAGGCACCCTCTTCCATATCGCGCGTGAGCTTTTCGATGAAATAGGAACCGCCTAGCGGATCAATCGTATTGGTGACGCCCGATTCGTGGGCGATGATCTGTTGCGTGCGCAGCGCGATGAGCGCCGCTTCATCCGAAGGCAACGCCAACGCTTCGTCATAAGCGTCCGTGTGCAGCGATTGGGTGCCGCCGAGCACCCCGGCAAGCGCCTGAATCGCTACGCGCACAATGTTGTTGAGCGGTTGCTGTGCGGTCAAACTGACGCCCGCCGTTTGAGTGTGAAACCGGAGAATCCACGAGCGCGGGTTCTTTGCGCCGAAGCGGTCTTTCATCACCTTGTACCAGATGCGGCGGGCGGCGCGGTATTTGGCAATCTCTTCAAAGAAATCGTTGTGGGCGTTGAAGAAGAAAGAGAGGCGCGGCGCGAACTCGTCTACATCCAGGCCGTGATTGAGGCAGTACTGCACATACTCGATGCCGTCGCGCAAGGTGAAGGCCAACTCCTGCAAGGCGGTCGAACCGGCTTCGCGGATGTGGTAGCCGGAGATGGAGATGGGATTGAAACGCGGCGCCTCTTTCGTGCAGAACTCGACCGTATCAACGATCAGTCGCATGGCTTGACGCGGCGGATAAATCCACTCTTTCTGCGCGATATACTCTTTAAGAATGTCGTTTTGCAGCGTGCCGCCGACCTTCTTCCAATCTGCGCCCTGCTTTTCGGCGACGACCAAAAACATCGCCAGAATCATCGAAGCCGGAGCGTTGATGGTCATCGAAGTGGTGACCTCTTCGAGCGGGATGCCATCGAAGAGGACTTCCATATCGGCGAGCGAAGAGATGGCAACGCCGCACTTGCCGACTTCGCCCTCGCTGAAGGGATGATCGGAATCGAAGCCCATCAAGGTCGGCAGATCGAAGGCTGTCGAAAGCCCCGTCTGTCCATGTTCGAGCAGGTACTTGAAGCGTTTGTTGGTATCGAAAGCCGAACCGAAGCCTGCGAACTGGCGCATCGTCCACAGCTTGCCGCGATACATGGTGGCGTGAATGCCGCGCGTGTAGGGCGGTGTGCCGGGAAAACCGAGTTCGCTTTCGTAATCGAAATCGGGCAGGCTGTTGGGCGTGTAGAGTCGTTCGACGGGCACGAGCGATGTTGTCGTGAAGGTCTTTTTGCTCTCCGGCAGACGCTTGAGCGTCGGGTGAAGAGTCTGCTCTTCCCATTCCTGCTCGGCTTCCTGCAAACGGTTGGTTAGATTGATCGCGCTCATCGCTTAACTCCGCTGAATAAAATCGGCTGAATTCACAAGAAAGCTGATGATAGTTGAGGCTTCCAAATAGTGTCAACGTAGCCTGGATTGAGCACCTCGGTTTCCGTAAACTCGCTCTTCATTGGGAACGCCTTTACGAAATCGTAAACCTTCGAATCCTTCAGGCTTCCATTCCTCCACCTAAAAACTCAGGCGCTGCATCAAATGCCGTCCGTTGAACAACTGCGCCGACCCAATGTAGGCCGCGATCATGAGGTAGCCCATCTTGTTCGCCACCAGCAGGCTCAGGCAATAGATATACCTGCAACCAATCAAGAGCGACCAGAAGGCGAGCAAGATGAGGGAGAGGGATAGGATGACAACGAATTGCCGGACATGATCGCCTCCAAAGCGATCAAAAGCATCGCGCCTCTTCATCGCTCAAATTATTCTCGCAAGATAATCGTCTATTTTTTCACACAGAGAGTATCCGACTTGCGAAGTCTTTAGAGCTTCTACCTTCATCGTGCATCCTGTGAATGTGACTTGATAGGCGGGGCATAGGAGCTGAAGCACGCCTCTTAAGCACAGCCCTTTCGGGCGAGAAAATTCAGCCTAACTTCAAAAGAAACCTATGGCGACCATCAAGCGAGTTAGCGGCTCGTCTGCTGTTCACGGCTTCGCTTGTTTGACGCGCTCAATGCCAGTGCGCGCGGTTTCGTCTTTTTGGCCGGACACCGCATACGCCCGTTGATACGCCGTCAGCGCATTGTCGTATTGCTTGTCGCTTTCGTAGACGTAGCCCAACTCTAAAAGCGCGTTCAGATTGTTGGGCGTGATCTTCGTCGCCTGCTCCAAAGCGGCAGCGGCGGGTTTCCACTGCGACGAGCGCGAATAGGCCAGCCCGACATTGAACCACGCCGTCCCCGAATCGGCGTGCGCTCGCGCGTACTTGTCGAGCAAGGGCGCGGCTTTGGCATATTGCTGGTCGTACAGATAGGACTGACCGAGCAGATTCCACGACCGTTCGTCATCGCGCACGGCGAGCAATTGTTCGCCGGTCGTAATGGCAAGCTTTGCCGCCGTTTGATTCAGGCGGATTTGCGACAGGTAGATACTGCCGAGCAAGTAAAGCATGTCGGCTTCTTTCGGATTGAGCGTCAGTCCTTGCTTGAGCGCAGTGATCGCCGGATCGGTGCGACCGAGTTTGTAGTTGGCAAAACCGAGGTAGTAATAGTTGGTCGCATCGGTTTTGGTCTCCGCCGTCGCAGCGGTTAGCACCGGGATGGCTTCCGCGAATTTGTCTGTGAAGATATAGCTACGACCGAGCGCGGCGCGCGCCGAGGCTTCGGGATTTTGTTGCAGCTTCTCCGAGAACGTGATGTGTTTGGCCAGCGCGCTGGCCGCTTTGTCGTATTGCTTCAATTGGTAATGCGACAGTCCGACAAAATAGTAACCGGCAGCCAGCCCTTTTTCATCCTTTGCCGCGCCAGTCGCGTAATTATTGAGCGCGTCAATGGCGTCTTCATAACCTTGCAATTGGTAATGCGCGGCTCCGATGTAGTACCAGGCTTGATAGTAGTCGGGGTGGGTCTTCAGCACAGCGTGAAACTCGCGTATCGAAGGGCGGTACTGTTTCTGATTGAATAATGAAATAGCGCGATCCCAATCCTCTCTCTGTTGCGCGGCGGCGGGGATTGCGAAGGCGAGTAAAAGGACGAGCGACAAAATTCTTTTCAACATCTCTTACGTCTCCGGTGCGGCGCAAACGGGAGGTTCACGTCGGCGTTTTGATTGCAGAAATTGTAGTCGCTTGCAAGCAAGCCGTACAAGCCGACCCGGCCAAAGCGCGGCGGCAAATCGTGAGATGATACGAAGTCAGCCGCTAGGTTGCCTGTGCTGATGCTCACCTTGCCAATCTCTACCTCATCAAGCACAATACTCAGGCTGTGACGTCAGTTCGCAGTGGACAAATCCAATCGCAGAATGAGGAATGATATGAATTCAGTAACTCTTCGCAGGGCGCGAATAATCGGCGTGTGGGCGCTCGCTTTGATGATGATCTCGGCCTCGCTTTTTACCGGCGTCGCTTGGGGGCAGCAGGCAAACAAAGCCAAAGATCAGGGGCCGAAAATCTCGGACGGAGAGCGCAAGGCACTGGAAAAGATCGAAACCACTGCCGATCTTCCCACTAAGATCAAACTCGCTGGCGAGTTTGTGAAGAAGTATCCGGCCAGCCCCATGCGCGGACAGGTGAGCAGCTACATCGGCGGAGAAATCGCAAAGGTCGAAGACCCGGCGCAAAAAGTCACCTTTCTCGAAAGCGCCCTCCAGATCTTCGATCAACCGAAAGAGGCCGAACTGCTCTTCCCGGCTCTGATCAATACCTATATCAAAGGGCAGAAGTACGACGAAGCGCTGGCCGCAACCGCCAAGTACATCGAAAAGAATCCCAACGATGTCTATGTGCTGACCAATATCGCCCTCACCAGCACCGAGCAGGTCAAAGCGCAAAACGCCAAATTCGTCGCAGCGGTGCAGCTCTATGCCCCGAAAGCTATTGCCTTGATCGAAGCCGACAAAAAGCCGGAAGCGATGGAAGACGAGAAATGGAACGAATACAAGACTCAATGGCTGCCCGGTCTCTATCAGGCGCTCGGCATCGTTGCCTATCTCACGAAAAGTAAGG
>CAYXVU010000238.1:1640-9295 GCA_964468725.1 uncultured Clostridia bacterium | reverse complement strand
TTATCGTAATAACAGTAATCCGGCGCGGTTCTCTGACACTCCATTTTTGGGGTTCCGCCCGCATCCGCGTGGATCCAATAATCTTCAGACGACTTCAACTTGGCGTCTTTTTGAAACTGATTTTGTATACATCTGTGAAATCGCCGATCCGCGCATAATTGAAGAAAACCCAATATCGGCGGTTCACCCGGATCCGGACATCTGATCTCTTCTTTGAGTAGATTGGGTTCTTGCGCGTCAAGTGGATTTGCGTTGGTTGCTTGACTGTTCGGGTGTTCGTTCATGTTCTCTCCTTATCAACAGAAGTTGCGATTGGGTGCTGATGCCTAGGCTTTTGAGCTTCAGTGTCAAACAAACTCGGATTCGAGTTGCCGACAGGAGTATGCCAACCGTTCAATAATGTAAACGATAGAAGAGCGAACAAAGCCCATTCCATCGCGCGTGCGGCTCATCGTACATCGTATTCGGCCTCAAACATCCTGCATGGGTGTCCGTAAAATAGATACATCCCCTAATAGCGGCCAGATCGTGAGCGGCTTTTGCTGCGACTCTGCACCCTGATAAGGCTCTGTCGGTGCGGCTCACTCTATGCCGATCTGGTGAGGTTGTCAATTCGGGTTTTGCAGGGGCGAGCAGTGGTGAACCTAGGCAAACTCCAATAAAGGAGCGGTGCACTTTGCCTCGAATGAGTGCTCGTTGGCAGCAACAACTATAGACCGGACTTCTCAGCGCACTCCTCGCCGCTGCCCTCTCTGGGTTTACATCACAGCGAAGCCCTCAGCTTGAGCTTGAAGAGAAGCTGCTCGCAGGGTCGAAATGGGTAGAAACCGGATTGGTCTTCGCAACCACGGCGGCACACCGACTGATCCTCGTAACGTCAAATGTCATCTCGACATTCGGTTGGCCAATACAAAGCTACTGCAGGATTGAGCACGCGACCCGCGCTACATCTACGCCAGCCTCTTGTTCGCTCAGGGGGTTCCAATGAAAGTTACACGTACCATGCTCGGCCACAGTCAAATCAGCACGATAGCCGATATTTACTCGCACGTTTTACCGTCTATGAAGAAAGAAGCGATAGACCTGATGGACTCAGTTTTGAAAACAAAGCGATTGGGGTTGCTGTCAAACCAATAAAAAAGAGAAGAGGCCACCGTCAAAGTGGCCTTACCTATTTGATTTGAAAAGTACTGCTGGTTGGACTTGAACCAACGACCTCCTGATCCACAGTCAGGCGCTCTAGCCAACTGAGCTACAGCAGCAAAACGCAACCTGATTATAGAAGTCACTCCCGACTGCGTCAATCAAATCATCTGTCTGTTGGGGCACTCAGACGCTCGCGTTCGGCGCGAACCCAATCGCGGAGGGCTTGTTTATCAGCGGTCGAAAGCTCGGCGTCTCGGTGCACCCACAAATAGGATGCCAGCGGCATCATATCGTGGTTGATCATCAGCTCAATCTCGTCGAGTTTGTGATTCAATTGGCGAGGCTCGTAGTTCCCCCACTCGGAAAAGTTCAAATGCTTGCGTCCGTGATGAACGTGATCGGCAACAAACCATGAGACCGGCGCGATTTGGCTGTACCAAGGCCAGCGCGTTTCATTTGAATGACAATCATTGCAGGCACGCTCGAAAATCGCTGCGACTTGCGGCGATATTTGGGTTTGCGAATGAACGGATTTTGACTCGTCCACCGGCGGATTGGTGCGCGCCGGACGCACCAACTGTATGGCAATCAAACCGATGACGAGAATCATCACCATCCACTTCAAAGTCTTTGCGATCATCTTCGGCCTCCCATCTATTTCGGTCTCTATTACCGTCGCAAACCTCCGACGGTTTTCGCAGAGTTAGACGGGCGCCGACTTGCGCTTCTTCCCTCTCTTTTCGCAGAGAGGTTTAGAGGATGCGGGGTTCATTTGACCGCAGGCTCTGGATCGCGCCACCAAACATCGTGCAGTTCCCAACGCAGGAGGAAGAGGTGTTTCTCATCGAGTCGCAGTACCTCTTCGCGCACCGCATCGCGCGGTTGGCCGAAGAGCTCGACGATGCGGTCATAAACTCGCGCTCGTTGTGCCTCGTTGACACGCGGCAGCAGACTCCAGAGGGTGTAGGTATCGCGCACAGTCGCAGCGGCGATGACCGTCGCCAGCGCCGCATCGCCGCCCTCCTCGAAGTCGAAGCGTTCCAGCGCATCGCGCAAGGGCTGCGATGCAGTCGTGAAGAAGGGCGTGCCCGGCCCGATGTTGGGTCGCGTCTGGCACATCGCTTGATGAAAGACCGTCACTTCGCGGCCATCCTTTTCGAGTGCCACGCGCCCCGATGTGACGTGCAAAAAACTGCGCCCTCGATCATCCACTTCGAGAGTGTAGGCGCAGCCCAGATCAATCGCAGCCGCCGACGGTGTGTCAACGATGAACAGGCGCGGCGGCGCGCTAATCTGCGCTTGCAAGCGTCCCCGATCAAGCGCCAACCGATGCTCTTTTGCGCTGACATCAAGCAGTCGCACTTGTGAGTTCGGATCAATGACCACTTCGCCGACCGCGCCAACTTGAATGCGAGCGCGCAGAGCTTGGTCAGTCTTCACTTCGTCGCCGACGCCGAGACGACTTGTTTCGGTGACGGTTTCGCCGCTCAGGTATTCAACCGTCCAAGCTTCGCGGTTCAGATACACATAAAGGGCTGCGCCGATGGCGATGATGAATAGCGCGGCGGCGCTCAGAGCATAGACAGGCCAGCGCAGATTGGCGAAACCTCGCGGCGCGCGCACGCTAGCCCCTGACGGCACCGTCGGCTGCGGCAACAAATTTTCGATTTCACTCCACAGCGATTCGGGCGCGGAGACCTGCGGCAGATGTTCGGCCAGTTTGACGGCGAGACGGATCTCATCGTACTCCTTTCGGCAGCGCGCGCACTTGGCCAGATGCGCGCCGACGCGCGCCTGCTCGGCGGCGGCGAGTTCGCCGTGACAGTAGGCGGAAAGTTTTTTGACTACGTGACTGCTAATCATGTTCATTCCTCTGACATGACGACTTCGCGCAAGTGTGCGAGTTTGCGCGCTAACATCTTATGGCCGCGATTGAGGCGCGAAGCCACTGTCCCCATCGAGCAACCGAGCGTTTCTGCGATCTCTTCGTAAGAAAGCCCTTCGACGTATTTGAGCAGAATCGGCAAGCGCAGTTTCGGGCTGAGCTTGCTGATGGCCGCGCGCACCGAATCGGCGACTTCGCGTTGTAGATAGCGGCTTTCCTGTGAACCTTTGGCCATCATCTTGCGAACTTCAATGCCTTCGCTAAAGGGGACGAAGCGTTTGTGCTTGCGCTGCTCGTCAATGCAAGCATTGACCACGATGCGATAGAGCCAAGTCGTAAACTCTGCGTCCTGACGAAACTGTCGGATCGTAGTGAAGAGTTTGAGAAAGACCTGCTGCGCGATGTCGCGGGCGGCAGTGTCGTTGCCGCTAAAGTGCAAGGCAATCGAGTAGACGCGGTCTTTGTGCGTTTCAAAGAGGAGTTGAAACGCGCCGCGATCCCCTTCCTGACAAGCGGCAATGAGTTGCGCCTCTGAGCCGTATTCCTTCATCCGCGCTCGCTGCTCCGTAATGTTTGCCGTCCGTTCATGTGGCGGTTAGACGCCTTGCCGAACGGCTTTCTTCCCTGTTTTTCAGCATCGCAACAGTAGCGCAAGATGTGATGGCCGTCACGGAGATTTATTTTTGCCGTCAACCGATTCGCCATCAACTCTGTCGGCAAGGTATAATTTGCCTCCTCCCAAATCCCTAACCGAGAGGTTGAAAGAGTTCTATGCTGAGACAGGCAGTTGTGTTTCGTATTCTTTTATTGATCGCTCTTCTATGTGCTCTGCTCTTACCCGCAAAACTGATGTCTTCGCTGTTGGCGCAAGGCGGCACCGTCGAGGTTGCAGTTGACACCTCCGATTTCAATCAAGACGGCTTACTCGTCCTCTTTAGCGCCTTGCGACGGCAAGGCATGATCGGATTGCCTATCGGTGCGGGCGACATCAACGGTGACAATCGCTCCGATGTCGTCATTTGCGGCATGTATGGCAGCGGAGGCGCAGGCAATCGCCGCCATAACGGACAAGTGAATTTTTATCTGAGTGACGGACGCGATAGCGGCTTTATTGACCAAGTCACCGAACCGAATCGCTTTCAAACCTTGGTCGGCGCCGATTCCGGCGACCTGCTTGGCTCGTCCGTTGCCACCGGCGATGTCAACAATGATGGCTACCAAGATGTATTGATCGGGGCATTCGGCGACGATGGCATTGGCAACGGGCGCTTCAATTCCGGCGCAGCCTATCTGGTACTCGGCAGGCCGGACTTTGCGCTCAACGCCGACCTCTTCAATCTGGACGGCACGCCGCCGCCCGGCATCATCGCCTTTTATGGCAGCCGCGAAAACGGACGCACAGGTGTGTGGGTTGATATGGGCGATGTCAATGGCGATGGCTTTGACGATCTGGTGATGGGCGCTGACCAAATCAGCAAGCCAGACGCGCAGCATGTCGGCGGCGCGTGCGTCGTCTTCGGCAGCCCCTCTCTGCCGCAGGTCATTGATCTGGCCGCGCCGCCCGCTGGCGTCGAGATGGTGCGCATCATCGGAGCCAATCAAGAAGATCATTGGGGTGCGATGCTGCACGTCGGCGACCTCAACAATGACGGCATCAAGGATGTGGTGATGGGCGGTTCGATCTTCCGCGATTCCGGCTCCTTTGTCACTGAACAAGACCAGACGAGCGGTCACAACGATTTCGGCGCCAGCTTCGACGGCACGCGCAATCGTTGCGGCGAAACGATGGTGCTCTATGGCTCGCAGAATTGGCCGCCGGTCATCAATCTGGCCGCGCCTCCGGCCAACTCGACGCGGGTAATCGGCGCCAACATCAGAGATTTGCTCGGCTCGCAACTACACAGCGGCGACCTCAATGGCGACGGCTTTCGCGACCTCATCATCGGCGCGTTGCAAGCCCTTGCGCCTGACAATCGCGGACGCACGGGCGCCGTTCATGTCGTCTATGGCTCGCAGAACTTGCCGGGCAAGACGATTGATTTTGCCAATCCCGAAGCCTCCGGGCTACGCACGACGACCATCTACGGCATAGACAACCTCGATTGCGCGGGCGATTCGGTGCGCGCCTTTGACATCAATAACGACGGCTTATCGGATCTCTTTATCGGCAGCCCCGAACATTCCTTTCCGATCAATGGTGGCATGCGGCAACGTGCCGGGGACACGAAGTTTCTCTTCGGTCGGCGCGCGTTTTTACCTGCTGTGGTGAAGTTGTACGCGCCGCCTGCTGATCTGAAAATCTATCAACTGGCCGGGGCGCACGGGCAGGGCATGGGATTGGACGAAGGGCCGGATGCGGGAGACGAGTTTTCTTATCGGCTGGCGGGCGGCGATGTGGACGGCGATGGCTTTGTAGATTACATCTCCAATGCTATGCACGGTGACGGTTTCGGCTCGCGCCTGCTCAACGCTGGCAATGTCTATATCTTCAGCGGCAAAAAGCTGTCGGCCAAACTGGGAATGCTGGTCACCGAGCCGCCCGACGCGCCGGAGTTGAATACGGCAACGCTTTCGATCAACGGGCAAGCCGTGCAGCAGACGCCTGCCGGACAAAATGGCATTCGCCTGACGATTAACGGCGCGAACTTCCGCGACGACACGCAGGTTTTAATCAACGGCGAAGTAGTGGTCTCGCGCCTGCCGAACAACGAGCAGCTACGCGCCACACAGCGCATCGTTGACCTTGATGACAATCCGACGATCAAAAACTCTGTCATCACCTTGCGGGTGCGCGTACGCAATAGCAACCCGCCTTCCGACCCCTCGAATGAAATCACGGCGGGCCGGTTGACGGGGCCGGAAATTGCCAACGTGACGCTGCGCAGGAAAAGCGCAAAGAAATTGGTCTTCACCATCAGCGGAGCGAACTTCCAAACCGGCATGACGGTGAGCCTGCTCGATCAAAACAGTCTGGCGTTGCCCATCAAGACGCTGAGCGTCAACTCCAGCACTTCGATAAAGGGGAACGTCAAGACGACGCCGCTGCCCGCGCCGGGTTCGATTATCCGCGTGCGCGTGCTTTCGGGAGCTGTGCAATCGAACGAAGTGAGCGTGCCGATCAACTGACGGACACAAACTCAACCGGCTTTACTGAGCGCGGGTACCATCTTCTACGCTCATCAAAGCCAGGGGGCTTTCTTTCGGCAATGCGGTGAGCAAACCCTCAGATGTGAATCGGGCGGATCGACAGGGATGCATTCGATTGATCCGTGAACATCCGCCCTGTGTAATCATCCCTGTTCGATTTTCCTCCAGACCAGCCAACGCCATCGAACACAGAATAGGAACACGGATGAACGCCGACGCAAGGGATTATCCCAGCTACGACCAATTGATGCGTGTCAATCTGTCCAAATCCCTGTCTATCCCTGGCCTATTTTTTCCGGTCAACCTTGCCTCATAGAAAACGGGATGACCCTGCTGTCAGGAAGGCCGGGAGAGGCGATAATCGAATTGACACTTGGTAGAGTGACGTGTAGGATTTTGCGCGTTTCAGACCCGTTGTAGTGCGTGAGGGAGTGAAGTTTGACGTTAAGGTTTTGCGCGTTTGAAAGCCGGACCACAGGCGCTCTCTGCTTTAACTCCTGTCGTCACTACGTAACTCACTTTAGATGATCAAGGAGGCAAAGCTTTGAGAGAACAAGGTACTGTAAAGTGGTTCAACGCGACCAAAGGCTATGGCTTCATCACCCGTTCGACCGGGGACGATGTGTTTGTTCACTACTCGGCCATCCAATCTGAGGGCTACAAGAAGCTCATCGAGGGTCAGAGCGTTGAGTTTACGCTGATTGAGGGCCCGAAAGGGCTGGCAGCCAGCGAAGTCATCGCTTCTTAAAACCACTCGACACCACAGCAAAAGAGAGGCGAGTCCAATCGGACTCGCCTCTTGCTTTTGCCTTGCTCTTTCGCCTGTCGCTCGGTGATTAGGTGCGCATTGAAGGAAACTGCGACAGATACTCTTGCGGCAAGCCTTTGAGCCAGACGTAATGCTCGTCAATCTTCATGACCGCTACCACGCGCGCCACAATCGCGACATAGATGATGGCAGCCAAGAAGAACAAGAGGCTCAGCAAGATAATCCCGGCGTTTTCGGCTGCGATGGCGAGCACGAAACAGGCGATAGACAATCCGAATAGTACCCAACTGATGATAAATCCCGTCCGTCGTTTGGTGCGGTGCGGTTCGCACAGACCGAAGTGCACGGTCGCGGTCTTTCTGACGATCATCGCAACGATGAAGTAAATCAGCGGGCTGAAAAATATCGCGAGAAACACCGCCGGGTGATGCCATGACAGATTGCGCTTGAGTTTGTAGCCGTTCGTAAAGTCATTGCACTTCACGCAGCGATCCGGCAACTGGGCATCTTTCCGCATGACCAGCGTCGCGCCGTCTTGCCACACACCCTCTTGACCCGCGTAGGGATTGGCAAATGGCGCAGGTGGTGCGCCGTAAATCGGCGGCGCGTTGTAGTTCGGCATATCCTGTGGCGGCGCACCGTAGTTTGGCGGCGCACCATAGTTGGGCGGCGCAGGCGGCGTCCCGTACGCGGGCGGCGCTACGTTTT
>CAYXVU010000238.1:0-1540 GCA_964468725.1 uncultured Clostridia bacterium | reverse complement strand
GCACCATAGTTGGGCGGCGCAGGCGGCGTCCCGTACGCGGGCGGCGCTACGTTTTGCGGCGGCGCCGGATAATTCGCGGGGGGCGGCGCCGGATAGTTGGGAGGTGGCAGCGCAGCGGGGTAATTTCCCTGTGGCGGTGTAGCCGCGCGCGGCGGAGGCGGGGGTGGCATAGCCGCAGGTTGCCGAGCCGGTGGCGGAGCCGCAGACTGCGGAGGCACGGGCGGCGCGGGTGGCTGCGGAGACGCTGCTCCGGGTGGCGGCAGATTGGTCTGTCTTCCCGGCGCGTAGCCCGGTGGCGGCGTTATGCTTCCCATAACCGTCGTCTGATTGGGCGGCGCTTTGCGAGCGGTCGGATCGCTTAGACGATGGCCGCACCGACGACAAAAGATTTCACTCTCAGCAGCTTGAAAGCCGCATTGCTCACACACTTTGAAATTCATGGCGACCTCCTGATGTAGGCTAAAGTAGTGAGGGTCGCCTATGAAAGTCAATCGAAAGTCAAAAATTTTTTTCGCCGTTTTGCTCGCTACAATCCGTTCGTTCTCCAGCAAACGAATGAACCCCAAGGCGAAGATAGCCCCGAGGCGACCGATTGACGTGGCGAGGCGGGGCAGCGCTACCTATCGGTTGCCTCGGAGTAGGAGTCACGGGCGCGTCGGCACTTGCAGTTGCACACTCTTGTTGCTGTCGTAGACGATTGTAAGCGCCCCTTGATGGCCTCTGATACCTTCGGAACGGGCGCGCTCGATCTCCAGCAACAACTCCAGTCGCTTGATTTCAAGCAACGCGGGATTGGAGAAGGTCGCCGCTTCGATCTGTTTGGTCTTGGCAGCGACTTCAGCCGCGGCGAGGCGAGCCTCTTCCGCCTGTTTCTGTTTTTCGTTGGCGACGACTGCCGAAGCGGCCTGCTCGATGCGGTCGTCCAAAAAGTCCGGGTTGCCGATCTGCACGCTCTCCAAAACGAGATAGAGTTGACTGCCCAGCACCGGACGTAAGGAGTCGACGATGCGACGTTGAATGGCTTCCTGATTGGCATATATTTCATACGCGCCATATTCGGCAAACGCGTTACGCGCTTCAGTCTGCACCAGCCCATGCAGAATCTCGTTGCGGCGGTTATGGCGTTCTTCCTGATTGAAGCCGAACTTGCGAATATATTCCGGCACATCATCGGCATTGGTCGCAGCGGTCACGCTGATGGGGACTTCGAGCGCCGCATTGTCTTTCGAGGTCACGCGCGGCGTCGTGGTTTCGGTGAATGAGCGAATATTGACTTCGTAGGCTTCCCATCCCGGAGACAGCGTGGTGAACCAACCGTCCGCCGGTTTGTAGAGGCGTTGAATCGAGCCGAAACGGGTAACGATCTTCACTGTGCCTTCCTGTGTGTATTGCAGATTGCTGTAGACGAAGATCAAAACGACTACGCCGAAGAGCAACCCTAAAATTCCGATGACTGTGAATCTGCGTGCTGCCATTGAACGCTCCTCCTATGATGAGTTGTCTACTCCGAGGTTGAGGTTTCAGCCCTCGGCGAGGACAA
>CAYXVU010000237.1:0-9298 GCA_964468725.1 uncultured Clostridia bacterium | reverse complement strand
GTCAGAGACCGCCGCTCAACGAAGATCTCTCATCTTGTTTTGCAATTCCGTATTACATTCGTCAAAACTCTGTTGCTGCTTGCGCTGAAGAATATGCGAATTGCCATCACCCGTGCTATCAGCCCCTCTCTCAACGACTGTGAACTCACACACCTTGAACGTCAACCGATTGATCTTGATCTAGCGCGCGCCCAACATCGGCAGTATGAGGAGGCATTGGCCGCGCTTGGCCGCGAAGTGCTTCGTTTGCCTGTGGCAGCCGACTTGCCCGACTCGGTTTTTGTCGAAGACACGGCCATCGTACTCGACGAGGTGGCTATCATTACGCGTCCGGGTGCGAAGTCGCGCCGCCCAGAAACAATGGCGATAGCTGATGCGCTTGCCGCCTATCGCCGACTGTCATTTCTCGAAGCGCCCGCCACCCTAGATGGGGGCGATGTCTTGCGTATTGGTAGACGATTGTTCGTTGGGCTCTCTGCGCGAAGCAACCAAGCAGCTATTGAGCAACTGCGCTTTATCGCGGAGCCGTTCGGCTATCAAGTCGAAGGGGTAGGCGTGAACGGTTGCCTGCATTTGAAATCGGCAGTGACCGAAATTGCAGAGAATACCTTGCTCATCAATCGTCAATGGGTTGATGCGACGGCCTTCGGCAAGAAGGAACTGATCGAAATCAGCCCAATGGAGCCTTTCGGCGCGAACGCGTTGCGAGTTGGCGAGGCGGTGATCTATCCCCAATCTTTCCCGCAGACGCGACAGCGAATGATTAAGCGAGGCATTTCCGTCGTCAGCGTAGAGGCTTCGGAACTGGCGAAGGCTGAAGGCGGCGTCACCTGTTGCAGCCTCCTCTTTACCGCCTCTTCGGATGTGGAAAATGGATAGCCGGATCGTCTTCACAATCGAGATTACTTCTGTGATACTCCTGACGAATCAAGAGGGTGCAGTCGCTTGTATTCTCAACACCAGTCAGCCGCAGCAACCGTGCAGAATCATTGGAGCGGCAGATAGCAACTGATCGGTATGACAGACAACATTCTCGAAGTGAACCATCTCAGCACTCAGTTCCCGACGCGCGCCGGGGTGGTCAAAGCTGTCAATGATGTGAGCTTTGTCATTGAACGCGGGTCAACCTTGGCGCTGGTGGGCGAATCGGGCAGCGGAAAATCGGTCACCAGTCTTTCCCTCATGCGATTGGTGCAACCGCCGGGTGAGATTACGGCGGGCGCGATTCTCTTCAACGGCAAAGACCTGATGCACTTCGCTGAAGAGGAGATGCGTCGGTTGCGCGGCGCAGAGATCGCCATGATCTTCCAGGACCCGATGACCTCGCTCAATCCGGTCTACACGGTCGGCGAGCAAATCGCCGAAGCCATTCAATTGCACGAACGCCTGCCGCGCAAATCGGCTTGGGCGAAAGCCGTCGAGATGATGGATCGCGTCAAGATACCTGATGCGGCGCGCCGGGCACGCGATTACCCGCATCAGCTTTCCGGCGGCATGCGCCAGCGCGTGATGATCGCTATGGCGCTATCGTGCAATCCCGAACTGTTGATCGCAGATGAACCGACGACGGCGCTCGATGTGACGATCCAAGCGGAAATTCTCGACTTGCTCGGAAGGCTCAAAGAAGAGTTTCAGCTTTCGATGCTGCTCATCACTCATGATCTTGGGGTGGTTGCAGAGGCCGCCGACCGTGTCGCTGTGATGTATGCCGGACAGATTGTTGAAGAAGCGGGGGTGCAGGATTTATTCGCTGCTCCGCGACATCCGTATACAGAAGGCTTGCTGCGCTCGGTTCCGAGACTGAGCGCAGAGGGCATCCACCAACGCCGGTTGCAAACCATCGAAGGCACGGTTCCGAGCTTGTTGCGACTGCCCGCAGGTTGCACCTTCGCGCCGCGCTGCGCCTACCAAATCGCCGATTGCGTGCAATCCGAAGTTGCCCTTACAGAGATAAACTCGCAACGAAAGTCACGCTGTCTTCGTTATGATGTTGTCGGCAACGATGACGCCAAAACCCAAACGCATCAGCAACGCGCCGGATAGGAGAAACAGAGCGAGAACGTTATGTATTGCCCACGATGTGGACATTCACAATCTTCCGACCATCAGCGATTCTGTTCGAAGTGCGGGTTAGCCTTAGACGGAGTGGCAGATTTTCTGGTGAGCGGAGAACACCATTTCGGACGCGAGAAGATGGAGATTGTCGGCATCAGTTTGTTGTTGGCAACGTTGCTGATACTGCTGATTTACTTCACCGTCTTTGGCGCGATTGCGCTGCCGCATCTGCCCGCGAAACCGAATTTTTTGGTGATCTGGATTGTCTTTCTCTCTGTCAGCCTCGGCTTGAGTACGGCGGGCATCATCTGTTTGCTGCGCAGCGGCTTTTTCAAAAAGCTCAGGGAGCGACAGGTGCGCTTGCAACTGAGCGAGTTGTATAAAAGGATCGCCAGCCTTGAAAAACGTGAAACCGGCAAGCTGATCGAAGAGAACTCGACCGTATCCATGCCGCAGGGCAGCGTGACCGAAGCAACGACGCGCCTACTGGAAGAGCCGCGCGACGTACTGCCTCGGTCAAAAGAACCTTGAAACCTATGGCGAGCGAAAACCTCATCGAAGTGAAGAATCTGACGAAGTACTTCCCCGCAGGCGAGAGCCTGTTTGGCAAAGGGAAGGATGTCGTCAAAGCGGTTGATGATGTGAGTTTCACGATTCGTCGTGGCGAGACGTTCGGACTGGTTGGCGAATCGGGGTGCGGCAAATCAACAACCGGACGCTGTATCTTGCGGTTGATTGAACCGGACAGCGGCGCTGTGCAATTCGCCGACCGAGATTTGTTGTCAGTTGATGGAGCCGAACTCCGTCGCATGCGCCGCGATATGCAGATCATCTTTCAAGACCCTTATTCATCGCTCAACCCGCGCATGCGCGTCGGCAGCATTATCGGTGAACCCTTGGTTGTGCATCGGGTGGGCACGCGGAGCCAACAACGCGACCGCGTCATCGAGCTATTACAACTGGTTGGGCTGAGCGCCGAACACGCCGAGCGCTATCCCCATGAATTTTCCGGCGGGCAGCGACAACGCATCGGCATCGCGCGGGCGCTGGCACTCAATCCGCAATTTATCGTCTGTGACGAACCCGTGTCGGCGCTCGATGTCTCAGTGCAAGCGCAGATCGTCAACCTGCTGCAAGACTTGCAAGAGCAACTCAGTCTCACCTATCTGTTTATCTCGCATGGGTTGTCGGTGGTCGAACATATCTCAACCCGCGTCGGCATTATGTATCTCGGCAAACTAGTCGAAGTCGCTTCGAGCCAAGAGATCTTTCGCAACCCGCAGCATCCCTACACCCGCGCATTGTTGTCGGCCATTCCCGTTCCCGACCCCGATGCCAAACGTGAACGCTTGCCGCTCGTCGGTGATATTCCGACACCCATCAACCCGCCATCGGGGTGTCGCTTTCGCACGCGTTGCCCGCTAGTTGAACCGCGCTGCGCCGAAGTTGAGCAAGAGTTGGTCGAAGTCAGCCCTGAGCATTTCGTCGCTTGTCACATCGTAGCACCACGTTGATGACCGGATAACCGGCTCGCGCTCTCGTGCTGGTTTGAGAGCGCAGCTTTGAATGAAGGAGAAACTCATGAGCGAACCGCAAAATCAATTCGATCAAGCGCCGGTGTATGGCGCGCCCCCCGCTCCGCCGCAACCCGTCGCCACACCTGAAGAGCCTGCCCGACTGAACTGGTTGCAGCGCCTCACTGGCGTATGGTTTTCGCCAAGCGAAACCTTTGAGGATGTCAATCGCAAGCCGACCATCCTCGCCCCTATTATCATTTCTGTGCTGGTGATTATTGCTGCCGTCTATGTGACGAATTGGAAATTGGGGCCCTACATGCCGACCATGATGCGCGAACAGATTCGCAAAACCATGGAACGGTTCGGACAGACTCCCTCAAAGGAGCAGTTGGATGAAGCGGTCAGAGGGCAATTACAATTTGCCAAGTTCACGCCCTTAGTTGCTGCCGTCTTCACCCCTATCACCTATGCCGTCATCGCCGGTATCTTCGCGCTCGGTATGATGTTCATTCAGGCGAAGACGACATTTAAGAAAATCTACTCGGTCATTCTGTGGACATTCTCTTCGATTAGCATCATCTCAACCATTGTCTTCATTGTTTCCCTGATGGTGAAGGATGAAGAGAGCCTACAATCCATCGATCTCAACAATCCGTGGTCTTCGGTTGCCACCAATCTCGGAGTCTTACTCGATTCCAGCACTTCGCCCGTGTTGCGCGCCATCGCCTCTTCGGTTGATGCCTTCTCTCTTTGGATCATCATTGTCCTGTCCATCGGGTTAGCAAAGATCGCCGGGTCGAAGAGCATCAAGACGAGCAAGACCGCGACTGTGGTTGTCGGATTGTATGCGATCTACGTGCTGGGCAGAATCGGGTTTGCGGCCTTTCTCGGCTGATGATGAAGAGAGGGAGGGCGAAGCCTGTACCGTGCTCCCTCCCTCTCTTTATTCGTAGCGTAGGGCTTCAATCGGGTCGAGACGTGCGGCCTTGACGGCTGGCCACAAGCCAAATACCAAGCCAACCGTGCAGGAGACAAAGAATCCGAGCAGCACAGCCCACATCGGAATCACTGAGGGTAGACCGGGGGCGAGTTGCCGCAAAATCAACGCAACTAACCAACCGATGAAGATGCCGATCAAGCCGCCGATGCCGGTCAGGGTGATAGCTTCAGTCAGAAATTGCCAGATGATGTCGCGTTTTCGTGCCCCGATAGCGCGTCGCACGCCGATCTCTTTGGTGCGTTCGGTCACCGAGACGAGCATGATATTCATCACGCCGATGCCGCCAACGAGCAACCCTGCGGCGGAGAGCGGGAAGACGATGACGCTGGCAATGGTGGCGATCTGCGAAATCGCTTCGTAAATGCTGCCGGGCAGATTGACGCCGAAATCGTTGGGTTTGCTGGCCGCCACATTGCGACGACGACGCAGCAATTCGGTGATGTCGTCGATCATCTTCGACATCTGTTTCTCACGTGCTCGCACATAGACGCTGATGTTGGTGTTTTCGGGATGCGCTTTTTGCAAGGTCTCGAACGGCACGAGTACTTGTCGGTCGCCCACCGGCTCGCCGCCAAAGATATCCGCAGGCGCTTTTTCCATCACCCCGATTACGCGATAAATGGAACCGTCCATTTCGATCTCCCGGTTAAGTGGGTCGAGCGCCCCGAATAGCGTTTCTGCAATCGAATGGCCGATGATCGCAACCTGGGTGCGGCGCTCCTGCTCGGTCTCGGTAAAGAAACGACCGGCACGCACAAAGACGTTATTGACCTCATCATAGTTTGCCCAGACGCCAAAGATCAGCGGGCGACTGGCTTCTATGCCTTGATACTTGACGACGGGTTGCGTAGCGCTCGGCGCGAACGAACCGACGATCAGCGTCGGACTTGCTCCCATGACCGATGGCAACTCGCTGATAGCGCGAGCATCGTCAACCGTCAAATCTTTGCGCAGTCGCTCATCGCGCGACGGGCGGCTGAAACGCGGGCCAATGTTGTCAAACTTAGAGACGATGACCAGATCGGGACCGAATCGCTCCGTCTGTTTGAGGATGAGTTCGCGCAGGCCGGTCAGAAACGACGAAATGGCAATGACCGTCATCGTGCCGCCGATGACACCGAGCATGGTGAGAAACGAGCGAATCTTATGCGTCCGCAACGTATCGAATGCCATTAAAATGTTTTCGCCGATGTCCTGTAAATACATAGTTGGATGTTGGGGACGGAGTTTTCAGATTCACTCAGTCCGCACGCCTCAGTTCTCATTCCTAATCGGCGCGCAGCGCCGTGATGGGGTCGAGCTTGGCAGCGCGGTTTGCCGGGTAGATGCCAAAGAAGAGTCCCGTGAGCGTTGAGACGCTGATGGCAATAAACGGCGCCCAGAAGGGAATTGCCACCGGAACCGGCGCGAATCGCCCGATCACCGTCATAATCAGCACGGCCAGTAACAATCCGATGAGGCCGCCGACTCCCGATAGCATGGATGACTCAACGAGAAATTGAATGAGGATGTCGCGGCGGGTAGCTCCTAAGCTCTTGCGAATGCCGATCTCTTTGGTGCGTTCAGTGACCGTTGCCAACATGATATTCATAATCACAATGCCGCCGATGACCAACGAAATGCCGACCACTGGAAAGGCGACGGCGGCAACCGTGCCGGTGATGGTGCCGAACATCTGTTGCGTGACCTCATCGGTTGCCACAGAGAAATCGTCCGGCTGATTGTAATCAAGCTTATGGCGCGAGCGCATAAGGACGCGCACTTGATCCTGTACGGCTTCGAGCGGCACGCCTTCTTTGGCGCGCACAATGATCAAAAAGCTCGCTGATTTGCGATTGCCGATGGTTTTCAGAAAGGTCTTGAGCGGCAGTTGTACAAAGTTGTCTTGCGACATGCCCATAACCGAGCCAATGCTTTTGGCCACGCCGATGACGGTAAAGGTATCGCGCCCGACCTTGATCTCTTTGCCTATGGGGTCTTCGGCTGGAAATAACCCCTTGACGACATCTGCGCCTATGAAGCATACGTCCTTCTTGTTTTCATCGTCGTATTCGGTGAAGTAGCGTCCTTGTTCAACTTCAAGGCTCGAAACATAGATGTTATTCGGAGAGACGCCCTGCACGCCGACGCTTTCAAGGCTGGCGCTGCCATATTTGACCATGCGCGCACTGCCGTCCTGCCCAACAATGTGTTCGGCGAGTGTCGCTGATTGGCGCAACGCCATCATATCCTCAATCGTCAAATCGGGATTTTTGCGCAGCGCCTCAAGGAACTTTTCAAAGTTGCCGAAGCCCGTGATGCTCGCCTTTTGCAGACGAAATACGCCGGAACCGAGGGTGGCGATCTTCTCTTCGATGTAGACGTTAGCGCCTTCGATGACGGTAGCGACTGCGGTTACGACGGCGACGCCGATGATGACACCAAGCAGCGTTAGGAATGATCTGAGCTTATGCGACCAGATCGAAGTGAGGGCGATGCGCGCTGCTTCGAGGAACTTGTTCATAACCGTCACGCTCTGTGGGCCGAATCCAAAACGCCCACAGTATAGCAGTACTCTGTTTGGCGGGGGTAGGTTACAGGGAACAGGCAAACGGCGTTAGGGAAGCGTGGAAATTTGATGGGGAGTGCAGCCGGGAAGGCGCATACCGCCTAAATCGGCAAGGCGAGTCGGTTAAAAATCGAAAGGCTGCGGGATTACCCTCGCAGCCTTCGGAAATCTTACTCTCTACTTTGGCGCTTCTCGCCGGTCTTAACTTTTACCTTTACCGGCGCTCGTCCCGGTTGATACGCCCGTCGAGAATGTGCAGCGCGCGGTTTGCGTGTTCGGCAATATCGGCTTCGTGAGTTACCAGAATGATGGTGATGCCCTGACTGTTAAGATGGTCGAACAACGCCATAATTTCTTGCGAGGTTTGCGAGTCGAGGTTGCCGGTTGGTTCGTCCGCCAAGATGATTGAAGGGTTGTTGACCAAGGCGCGGGCGATGGCGACGCGTTGACGCTGGCCGCCGGATAGTTCGTTCGGCTTATGATGCATGCGGTTGGCCAATTCGACGCGCTCCAATGCCTGTTTGGCCATCTCCAAACGTTTGGCTTTTGGCGTGCCGTTATAAATCAGCGGCAACTCAACATTGTGTAAAGCTGACGCGCGCGGCAATAGGTTGAAGGTCTGAAAGACAAAGCCGATCTCTTTGTTGCGAATGTAGGCAAGCTCGTCGTCATCCATCTCAGACACCAGTTTGCCATTGAGCCAATACTCACCTGAAGTCGGCGTGTCGAGGCAGCCGATCAGATTCATCAGAGTGGATTTGCCCGAACCGGAGGGCCCCATGATGGCCAGATACTCACCGCGTTGCACTTCGAAGGAGACGCCGCGAAGGGCATGCACCTCTTCGGTTCCCATCACATAGGTTTTCCATAGGTCACGGGTTTGAATGACGGTTTGCGCATCCGGCATCGCGCCGACAAAAGACATTTCGCGCTCAAGCACGGCTGATTCCAGCATATTTTCTCCTCGATTTTTTTCCGCAGAATCCAACGTTCAACCTTTGCCGTCGTGGGATGATGCTACTTCTTCTCTTCTCGTCCTGCTTGCGGTTCGCGTTTGACTTTATCTCCATCCTTGAGGGTGCGGAGAGTTTTATAAGGGCCGATGATGATTTCGTCGCCTTCGTTTAAACCGCTTTTGAGTTCAATCTCCTGGTCGCCTTTGATGCCGGTCGTGATGGGCAAAAACTTCGCTTTATTATCGCTGCCGTAGAGAAAGACCCCTTCGACTTCGCGTTTGCGATTGGCAGCGCCAGAGTTGTCGTTGGCTTCGCCGTCACCGTTGATCTCGCGGGGTACGATTGCTTGCAAGGGCACCGCCATCACGCTGTCAGCGGTTGCCGTTGTGATAACGGCGGTTGCCGACATGCCGGGTTTCAGTTTGTTGCTTACTTCTGGCGTCGGGCTGAGCTTAACTTTAACGAGGAAGTCTTTCGCTTCCTGTGTATTTGCTGTGCTTGATATGGTCTGTCCCGAACGCGTGATGGCGGACGCCCCACGTTCGATCACTTCGCCGTCGATTTCGATTTCGCCGAGAGCATCTACTTTGACTTTAACCTTTTGCCCCACTTGCACATCTGCAATGTCGGTCTCGTCTACTTTGATCTCGGCATTGATCTGCGACATGTCGGCAACCGTCAGCAGGGGGGTTGATGAGAAACTGGCCAACGCATACTCGCCAACCTTCACCGGCAGACTTGACACGACGCCGTCAATGGGCGAGTAGCGCGTCGTTTTCTTCAATTGATCGGCTTCTTGATTAAGTTGCGCTTGTCCCTGCTTAACACGGGCTTCGGAGGATTGCATCAGTGCTTTGGCGCGATCAATCGCTAGTTCAGCATCTTTGACCTGCACTTGAATCTGATTGATGCGGGCGCGTTGGGCGTTGACGACGGCTTTCGCCTGTTCATAGCGCGATTTCGCTTGATCGAATTGTGACTTAGTAATGACCCCGCTTTCGACCAGTTGCAAGTAACGATTGTATTCGTTTTCGGCAAGTTGGAGGTCGGCCTTGTTGCGCTCAAGATCGGCTTCCGCAGCGGCAAGGCTCGCCTTCATCTGATTGACATTATTCTGCGCCTGTTGCAACGCGACTTGCTGATTGGAAACATCTGCCTGTGAGGCGCGGACCGAGGCTTCGACTGCTGCCACTTGAAAAGATGATTGCGTCGGGTCAACTTT
>CAYXVU010000236.1:0-9322 GCA_964468725.1 uncultured Clostridia bacterium | reverse complement strand
CGCGGGTGTGCTATGAGCGGGCGCTTGCCATCTTTCGCAAGTTTTTAGGTGATGAGCATCCGAATACGAAACTCGTTAGAAACAATTTGAACGCGCTCGGTGAGTGAGCGCAGGCCGCAAGGTGCGTCATTCGGCGAGGGCTTCATTGCTCAGTTCTTCAAACAAGGGGAGCAAGTCGCTGGCGTACTGCTTCAGATAATCGCGCACGCGCGGCACGTCCGCTCCGGCTTTGACTAGCTCAATCACATCTACCATGTCTTTGCGCCGCCGAGCTGCCAGCTTCAAATAAATCAACGCTTCAATCGGCACGATGGCCAGCCCTTCGCTCAGCGGAGGGTGATCGAGAACCGCTTCCATCTGCGCGCCGAACGCAGCGGGCGAGAGGTAATCTATGCGGATGCCGTCCACTTCGATGGGTACGCCGGGTTTGAAAGCGACCAGCGAACCGTGATGCTCGAAGGCTTCTTCGCCAACTAAAAAATCTACATCGGTCGTCGCCCGAATGTAGCCGTGCGCGCCGACTGCCAAGCCTCCGGCCAACGCATAGCGAATGCCCAACTGCCGCAACTGCGCGGCGGTTTTGATTGCCGCATCGCGCACGGTGGGCGCTACGAAGCGAAATGTCTCTTTGATGTCCATGTGATTCACAGGCCAACGCGGAATTTGTGCATACGAAATTTCCATGACGAACTTCTGTTTGATGTGGTAGCGGATGCAAGCCGAGACCGAGTATAGGGGCTGGCTTACGAACGACGCAATGGATTCTCTGCAACACATCTCCACAACCGGAGAAGGAACCTCCTCTAAAAACAAAGCGCAAGCGAAGAAGTTTGGCTTCTTCGCTTGCGCGATTCATTCGCCCGTTGTCGGGTATGAACTACCGCTGGCCGCGCGGTTGCGGGGCGGGGCGCAGCGTGTTTTTGTAGTAATTCGGATAGGGCGGCTGCTTGTGCTTAACCGGCGGATTGCGTCGCAGCGCGTCCATCGCCACTTCGACGGCGCGTTCGAGTTGCGTGTCTTTGCCTTGCCGCCAAGCTTTCGGGTCGAGGTCAACTTCGATGTCCGGCGGCGTGCCGTGATTCTCAACGTCCCACTCGCCTTGCAGATTGTAGAAAGCCACACGCGGCGCGGTCACTTGCCCGCCGTCAATCAAGACCGGGTAATCGTAGATGCCGACCAGCCCGCCCCACGTGCGTTTGCCGACCAGTTGACCGACGCCCGTCTTGCGAAACATCCACGGCATCATATCGCCGCCCGAACCGGCATACTCGTTGATAATCATGACCTTCGGGCCGAAGATCGCCGCCGCCGGAGTGGAGAACGATTCGCCTTCGCGCGTCGCAAAGTAATTGGTCAACTGGCGACGCATCTGGTCAATGATGTAATCGGCAGCCGAACCGCCGCCATTGAATCGTTCATCCAACACCGCGCCTTGCTTGTCAATCTGCGCGAAGTAGTAGCGATTGAAATTGGTATAGCCTGCGGTCGAAGTATTCGGCAGATAGACATACGCGAGTTTGCCGCCGCTCAGTTGATCCACTTTGCGACGATTGTCTTCGATCCATGCCAGATTTCGTAGCCCACTTTCGCTAGCAATCGGCACGACGGTGACTTCGCGCGCATTCGAGCCGTCGGGATTCGCGCCGACTTTGATGACCACTTGTTTGTTGGCCGTGCTCTCGAAGGCTTGATAGACGTTATCGCTCGCCGTCAGATTGCGACCATTGACCGCCAACAAGTATTCGCCCTCTTTCACCTCAACGCCGGGTTGGGTGAGCGGGGCGCGCAGGTTAGGGTTCCAGTTTTCGCCGTTGAAAATTTTAGCGAAGCGGTAGCGCCCGTTTTCGATCTGGTAATCGCAACCGAGCAGTCCGCCGGGTACGAAGTTGGCTTGCGGCACATCGCCGCCGCCGGAGTTGTGATGGCCGACAACCATGTTGCCAAGCATCTCTTGAAAGAGATAGTTCAGATCGGCGCGATGGGCGACGCCCGCCAAATAGGGTTCGTACTTCTTCTCGGTCGCTTGAATGTCAAGACCGTGAAAGGTCGGGTCATAGAAGAAGTCGCGCTGCACTCTCCATGCCTCGTGATACATCTGCTTCCACTCTTGCACAGGGTCAACGCGTACCTCCATCTCGGCGATGTTCAAGACGCCTTCGCCGGGGCGCAGCGGCATAACGGTTGAGGCGATGGTATAGCGTTGCGCCGCGCCGAAGCCTTGCCCGAAGAGCATCTTCTCGCCATTGGCCGAGACGACAAACGCCGTCACGCCCTCAAGAATTTTATCGGCGCGCCGTTTGTCCAGATCAAAGCGATGAACGTTTGCGCCGAATTGCGGCGCGGGCGAGGTTCCCGACGCAGGCACATTTTCACCTAAAAAAATGGTGCCCGCTTTGCCTGCGGTCAGGCCGACAAAATTGCGCGCCGGAATCGGCAAAGCGACGATGCGTTGACCGATGTTGTCGAAGTCAATCGTCACGGTGACCGGTTCGGGTTTGCCGGGCGGCATCTTCGGCGGCTCCTTCTTCTCTTCTTGAACCTTCTCTTCGTCGCTTTCGGGCGCAATCGGCGACGGCGTGTCTTTCTTGAGGGTCACGGCATAGACGCTGCGCGTGATCGTCGCTTGATGCGGGAAACTCGACATATCGAGCCAGCCGCTCGTCGGCCCCGAATTTGTGCTGGCGGTGAAGAAGACATACTTGCCGCTCTTGTCAAAGGCCGCATAGCGCGCATCGCTCAAGCCATCGGTAATCTGCGTGGACTTCTTGGTTTCTAACGAGTAGACGAAGACAGCACACAGACGATTCTTGAGTTGTCGTGTGTAGATCATCCACTTGCTGTCGGGCGACCACTCCGGGTCCATGATGCGGAATGGATTTTCGAAGGGATTGGTGTCAACTTTGGTCAGCGCCCCGGTAGCGATTTCGGCGAACCAGAGGTTCAACCGTTTATCGAGGAACGCAATTTTTTTGCTGTCGGGCGACCAGACCGGCGAATAGAAATAAGACGAGGGATTGCCGAGGCTGATCTTTTTGGTTTCGCCTACCGTTGTTTGCTCGCGCAAGTGCAGGGCGTATTCGCCGGATTCATCCGAAAAGTAAGCGATCCATTTGCCATCGGGCGACCAGGCCGGGTCGCGTTCGGCAACTCCGGAGGTATTGGTCAGGTTGCGGGCATTGCCCTTTTCGGCGGGCACGGAGATGATCTCGCCGCGCGCTTCGAAGATTGCTCTCGCGCCGGTCGGTGACAGGTTCACATTGAGGATGCGACCGGCAACCCGCTCGTAGCGTGGGCGCACCGAAGGCAAGTCGCCATTGAGCGTGATGTTGACCTTTGCGGCTTTGCCCGATTTCAAATCGTAGAGGTTGAGCGAGCCGAATTGCTCGTAGACAATCGCGTCCGGCCCCGCCGAAGCCGACTTGATGTCGAGGCCGGTGTTGTTAATCGCTTGCGTAACGCGCTTGGTCGCCGTATCGAAGGCGTAAAGGGTCACCGGGTAGGTGCGGTCGGAGAGAAAATAGATTTTATTCTCGATCCACATGGGGGTGAAGTCGTTCGAGTTTTGTCTGGGAATCTCTTCGACGCTCGAATCGGCGAGGTTGGCAATCCAGATTTTCGTCGTGCGTCCGCCGCGATACTTCTTCCACTGCGCGAAGGCGGGCGCAAGCGGCATGTAGGCAAGGCGCGCACTGTCGGGCGAATAGGCGGCTGTGCCGCCAGCCATCGGCAGCGGAATCTCGGTCGGAAACCCGCCGTCAACCGGAATGGTGTAATACTTGGGCGTCGGCATTTCGCTGGCGCGCGCCGAAAGGAAGATGATGTTCTTGCCATCGCGCGTCCAGCCGACAACTCCATCGCCGCCGGGGTGATAGGTCAAGCGACGCGGCTCGCCGCCCGTTGCCGCGACGACATAGATATCAGTGTTGCCATCGTATTCGCCGGTGAAGGCGACCCATTTGCCATCGGGCGAAAAGGACGGACTGGTTTCCGTTCCGACTCCGCTGGTCAATCGTTCAGCTTGCCCCCCGGCGCGCGGCACAATCCACAAATCGCCTGCAAAGACAAAAACGATATGGGTGCTGCTGAGGGTCGGCTGACGATAGAGCATGGGTTTGTCACTTTGCGCAAAGCTCATACTCGCCAACGCGAGTAGACAGACGATACTCCAGATCACTTTTTTCATATTCGATTCTCCCTTGATAGTCGAGCCTCCACTAAATTGCTGCCGACGCGGTTGGGTCATTTCGCCCGTGTGAGGGTGAAGAAACCGGTGTAATAGGCGTTGGTGAAAAAGCCGATAAACTCTTTGTCATTGGCACGGCCAATCCAATCGTAAACGCCGCCATCTTGTGCGCCAAGATCGGTCGTGCCTTTGAAGAGGACGGCTTTGCCCGCCTGTCGGCCTTCCATTTTGATGTTGTACTTGTAGGGGCGACCACAATCTCCCTCAAAGCTTGCTTGCCACACGCCATCTTTGAACTCGATTTTGCAGGTCAGATTCTTACAGAGTTCTCTTTGCGATGCTGCGCCTTGCGCCGGATTGTATGATGACCATGTGCCCGTCCATTCGCCCGCAATATCAGGAGCTTGCTGACCGGATTGCGAACTTTGCGCCGCGCCGATAGCGACCGCGAGCAAGAGACAAGGCAGAATCAGCCAACTACGAACCTTCATGAAAATTTCTCCTTATACACGATTGAAGAATCTGAAAGCGGCCTCGGCGGTCAGAGACCGCCTCTCAACGTAAGAGGAATGCTGATTCGGCGCTCGGTAATAAAGAATTTGAAAGAACTAGGGTTGAGAGGCGGGCTATGACCGCCGAGGTATGGCATGGGGCATCAGCGGTAAGATACCGCCACTCAACGCAAAAGGAATGCCGATTCGGCGCTCGGTTATGAATAACCGGCGGGCATGCCCTCTACAGCGATGGCTGCCCGCCGATGGTTGGTTTAGCGGTTTGCGCCATTGCCGTTTGAGGGCGCAGGGTTGACGCGATCCGTCTTGTGATAGTTCGGGTAGGGCGGACGCACCGTCTTCTTGACCGGGTTCTTCTTAATCAAGTCGAGCGCGACTTCAACAGCCTTTTCAAGCTGCGTGTCCCGACCTTGCCGCCAGGCTTTCGGGTCAAGATCAACTTCGATGTCCGGCTCCGTGCCGTGATTCTCGATCTCCCATTTGCCTTCGGGGCTGTAGAAAGCGAAGTGCGGCGCGGTCACCGAGCCGCCGTCAATGAGCGACGGGTAGCCGCCGATGCCGACCAGTCCGCCCCACGTGCGTTTGCCAATCAGCGGGCCAACGCCAGCGCGACGGAATAACCACGGCAGGTAATCGCCGCCCGACCCCGCGTATTCGTTGACCATCATGACTTTCGGCCCCGCCATCGTGCCGAACGGTTGACGGAAATCGTCGCCATCGCGCACCGCCCAATAACTGTTCAAAGGCTTCTTCAAATAGTCCACGATGTAATCCGCCGCGTGACCGCCGCCGTTGAAGCGTTCGTCAATCACTGCGCCGTCTTTGTGAATCTGCGCGAAGAAGTAGCGGTTGAAATTTCGATAACCGCCTTGCGCGGTGTCGGGCAACCACACGTAGGCGAGTTTGCCGCCGCTCATTTCGTCCACTTTGCGGCGATTGCCTTCGATCCATGCCAGATTTCGCAGACCGCCCTCGTTGGCAACCGGCACGACGGTGACTTCGCGCGAGTTCGAACCATCGGGGTTAGCGCCAACGCGCAGCACCGTTTGCTTATTGGCCGTTGCTTCAAAGAAGTTGTAGAGGTTATCGCTGGCCGTCAGGTTGCGACCGTTGACCGCCAGCAAGTATTCGCCCGCTTTCACATCAACGCCGGGTTGAGTGAGCGGGGCGCGCAGTTGCGGGTTCCAGTTTTCGCCATTGTAGACTTTGGCAAAACGATAGCGCCCGTTTTCAGTCGTGTAGTCCGCGCCGAGCAGTCCGACCGGCACGCGATTCGGGTTGGGCACATCGCCGCCTTGCACATACAGATGGCCAATGGTCAACTCGCCGAGCATCTCTTGAAACAGATAGTTCAAATCGGCGCGATGACCGAGGGCATTCAGATACGGCTCGTACTTCTTCTCCGTCGCCTTCAAATCCAAACCGTGATGGTTGGGGTCATAGAAGAAGTCGCGCTCGATGCGCCAGGTCTCACGATACATCTGATTCCATTCAGCGCGCGGGTCAACGGCGACTTCCATCTCGTCGGTGCGGATTCGGCCTTCGCCGGGTTTGAGCGGTTGCATCGTCGAAGCGATAAACCAGTTTGGTCCTTGACTGTAGAGCATCTTCTCGCCGTTAGCCGACAGCACGAAACCGCCGATGCCTTCCGTCACCTTGTCGAATTTGCGTTTATCCAGATCGTATTTGTGAAGCACTGCGCCGGTCGAACCGGGCAAGTTGGGAAACTCGATGATGAACAGGTTGTTGGCTTTTCCAGATGCCAACCCGACAAAGTTGCGCGCCGGGATGGGCAGGGCGAGGATGCGTTGATCGAGGTTGTCGAAATCAATGGTGACTTTCGGCGCTTCTTTCTTGTCGCCGGGTTTCATCGCGGCAGCCATCTCGGGTTTCTTCTCGCCTTCGGCAGGTTTGGCCGCGTCGTCTTTCTTCTCTTCCGCAACCTTCTCTTCGTCGCTTTCGGGAGCAATCGGCGACGGCAAGTCTTTGCGTAGCACGGCGACATAGATGCTGCGCGTCGGGCGGTGCGGATAGCTGTTCATATCGAACCCGAAGACTGCCGGGCCGATGTCAGTGCTGGCGGTGAAGTAGAGATACTTGCCGCTCTTGTCAAAAGTCGCGCTGCGCGCATCGCTTAAGCCATCGGTGACCTGTGTCGTCTTTTTGTCTTCGAGCGAATAGACGAAGACGGCGCTATACCACGACTCCAACGGTTTGCTGTAGGACACCCAACGGCTGTCAGGCGACCACGATTGGTTGAAGCCGTTGCCGCGTCGTGAAGTATCAATTTTGATCGCTTTGCCGTTTTCGATTTCGAGATACCAGAGGTTGCCGCGCTTGTCGCTGTAGGCGATCTTCTTGCTATCGGGCGACCAGGTCGGCGAATAATAAAACGTCGGTTCGAGCGCGATCTTCTTCACCTCGCCCATGCCGGTCTGGTCGCGTAAGTGCAGGGCGTATTCGCCGGATTCATCCGAAAAGTAAGCGATCCATTTGCCATCGGGCGACCAGGCCGGGTCGCGTTCGGCAACTCCGGAGGTATTGGTCAGGTTGCGGGCATTGCCCTTTTCGGCGGGCACGGAGATGATCTCGCCGCGCGCTTCAAAGATTGCCCGCGCGCCGGTCGGCGACAATTCAACATTGTTGATATTGCCAGCAACGCGCTCAAAACGCGGACGCACGGATAAGAGGTCAGCATTGATCGTGACATTGATCTTCTTCGACCTGCCGGACTTCACATCGTAGAGATTGAGCGAGCCGAATTGCTCGTAGACAATCGCGTCTGCACCGGCGGAGGCCGATTTGATGTCAAGGCCATCGTTGCGTAGCGCCTGCGCGACCTGTTTCGACCCCGTGTCGTAGGTGAAGAGAGTCACCGCGCCATTGCGATCAGAGAGGAAATAGACTTTGTTGCCAATCCACATTGGGTTGAAGTCGTTCGAGTCGGTGCGCGGCACTCTTTCAACGCTCGAATCGGCGAGGTTAGCGATCCAAATGGGGGTTGCGCGCCCGCCGCGATAGCGTTTCCACGCTTGAAAAGCGCGCGGCAGCGGCACGTAAGCAAGACGCGAGGCGTCTGCGGAATAGGAGCCTTCGTAGGCCATCGGCAGCGGCACAGCGGTCGGATAGGTGCCATCAATCGGCATGGTGAAGAGTTGAGCCGTGCGCCCCGATTCGCTGTTGCGACCGGAAACGAAGAGAACGCTCTTCCCATCCGGCGTCCACCCCATCAGCCCGTCGGCACTCGGATGATAGGTCAGGCGTTTGGGCACGCCACCCGCAGCCGGAATGACGTAGACATCCACATTGCCATCATATTCGCCGGTGAAGGCGATCATCGAGCCATCGGGCGAAAAGAGCGGATTGGTCTCTGTCCCCACGCCAGTGGTGAGGCGTGTGGCTTCGCCGCCCTCACGCGACACGATCCACAAATCGCCTGTATAGACAAAGACAATATGAGTTTTGCTAACGGTCGGCGTTCGCATCAGTAGCGGTTGCGGATTCTGCGCCGCGCCGACGCTTGCGAGCATGAGCAAAAGTAGAAGCAACAGCATTCCTTTTTTCATAATCACGTCTCCTCGTGTGAAACTTTTTGATGGCGAGCGCGGCGGCATCCCCCGCCTCAAGCCGCGCTCCTGATGATCCAGTGCAATGTTATCTGCGCCGCCTGCTCCGGCAAGCGGGTTGAACGGTTTCATTAACCTCAGGGTTTATTGCCCATCGAACTGCCTTTGTGATAGTTCGGAAATTCCGGCAGCTTGTATTTCGGGCGTGGGTTCTTTTTCAGATCATCGAGCAAGTACTGGACGGCTCGTTCAAGCTGCGGGTCGCGCCCTTGTCGCCACAAGGCGGGATCGAATTCGACTTCAATGTCGGGCGGCACGCCCGCGTTTTCAACTTCCCACTCGCCGTTGAGTCCGTAAATCGCCGCATCGGGCGCTGTCGCGCCGCCGCCGTCCATCAACGGCGGCAGACCGAAAGCGGCAATCAGCCCGCCCCATGTGCGTTTGCCAACCAACGGCCCGACCTTCGCTTTGCGGAAGTACCAAGGCATGGCATCGCCGCCGGAACCGGCCAATTCGTTAATGATCATGGCTTTCGGCCCGTAGATTGCCCCCGCCGGAACCGGCACATCCTGTCCGCCTTCGCGGTAATGAATCATGCTGAATTGCTGACGGGTCAGGTGCTGAATCACATAATCGGCGAGCAGCCCGCCGCCGTTGAAGCGTTCGTCAATCACTGCGCCGTCTTTGTTGGTCTGTGCAAAGAAATAGCGGTTGAAACTGACGTAGCCGCCGTTGGCCGTGTTGGGCAGATAAACGTAGGCGAGTTTGCCGCCGCTCAGTTCATCTACTTTGCGACGATTGCCTTCGATCCATGCCAGATTTCGTAGCGCCGTTTCATTGGCGGTCGGCACGACCGTGACTTCGCGCGCATTCGAGCCATCGGGGTTAGCGCCGACTTTGATGACCACTTGCTTGCCCGCTTTGCTCTCGAAGGCTTGATAGACATTGTCGCCTGCCGTCAGGTTGCGACCGTTGACCGCCAGCAAGTATTCGCCCTCTTTCACATCAACGCCGGGTTGGGTGAGCGGAGCGCGCAGGTTGGGGTTCCAGTTTTCGCCGTT
>CAYXVU010000235.1:0-9406 GCA_964468725.1 uncultured Clostridia bacterium | reverse complement strand
GATACGCCAGAGCCTTCCCCTGGTACTCGATTTCGACCTCTCCCCCTGCCTTCTCATACACCCACACCCGTTGCTGTCGCATCCTATAGATCGGCGCTTGCTGATGATCTGATAGACCACCCGATTATAGCTGATCTGCAAGTTCTTCGAGAGCGCCCGACTTTGTTTGACCACCAGGATCCGTTCTCATTCCTCACTCGCTTGCAGCGAGCGATGCGCATCGCGCTCCGAGCGCGGCACGACGGCGAACTTTTCATTAAAGGCTTCGATGAACTCCGGCAGATAGTCATTGGCTGCGGCTTGGCTGGCGATGCGTCGCAGCCGCAATTCTTTGACCAGCCGATCTTGCAGGGTTTGATTGACTCTCTCGACTCGTCCTTTGGCCTGCGGTGTGTGGGCGCAGATGATCTCGATGCCCAACTCCTGCATCGCGCGCCCGAACTGCGTCAGCCCTTGACCCGAGAGCGCTTCGCTCTTGATTGGCCGAAAGACATTGAATTTATCGGGGTAAAAGGCAACGGGTTTGCCGTGCTGTCGCAGGTACTGCAGGGCTTCGGCACGAGTGAATTCACGAGTGCTCATGATGAAGAATATCCGCCAATCTGTGTCCCCCTTTGTGTGTAGAAGCTCGGCTTGATTATCACCAAAGGGGACAATTCTATTTTGGAGAAAGGAGGCATTACTACTTTGGGCTAACAAACAAGAATAATTTTATTGCAACGAAAAGCAGCATGGTATAGAATCGCGTTGCTCTAGTTGACAACGATCAATCCTCAACCAAATCAAAACGAAGTGAAAGCAGTTTGCAGCATCAGACTGCGTGTCGTTCTGTTATGTGTGGTAATTTTTACACTGCGTCCGGCTAATCCAATACGATTTGGATTTGGGCTCTGAGTTTTTCTCTTCTATACCTCTCCCTTTCTGATAGGTACCCGACTTACTCTATCAGGCAGATTAGGACGGAATTTCTTTTCCAATCGGATAGGGGCATAGCCCGTAAGACCTCGCATCATACTTTGCCTTCTCTGCGCCTAAGAGACTGAGGAAAGGTGCGCCGGAGTGCGCGATAGCTCCCTTTCCAATCAGCCGGATGGCAACGCGACGGCTAAGGTGTTGTGTCAAGGTTGTGCCGATCAAGTGAATTGAATCTTGAATCCAATTGAAGTGATCGGGTGGGAAACACAGTGAGGTTTTCGGCAGCGCCTCGGCTTACGGAAATTTAATCTCGGATAGATCGCAAGCGATTGCAAGATCGTTTTCGGCAAGCGATAACTTGCGGTCTGCACATCTGAGGTTGATTGTTCTACTCAATCAAGCAGATTGAGCGAGGGATAAGTGCGCCTAACGCGCAGGGCAGACGGGCTTATCGAACCCCACTGCGTTTTGAACCCCACAATCTGCGATTGCGACGCCTCACAAGAGCCGGTTGACCGCATCGAGACGTAACCGCCAACGGCAACCGAATGCCATCAATCAGGGATTGTTCACGGTTTGCCATCCCGGCTGCTTGATCGGGAGCGATCCCAACACCATGAGCAGTCCGCACCACTACCAAAGGAGGTTCAAGAATATGTTCAGGCGGATGTTACTCTTCAGCCTTTCTTTGTGCCTAGCTGTAGGGCTAGTCGCAATTCCCTCTATTTCCCCCTCGTCCCTGGCACAGGTAGCCGAACAATTTGAAGGCGAAGGTTTGACGCGGGATACCAATAAAACCCGTAAGTTAGAAGATGTGGTTATGACGCAGGAGAACAGTCTCGATAAGGCGGCCTTCGACTCCGGAGCCGAAAAGATCGAGCAAGCCGACGATATTTCGGTGACGACAGAAACTTCATTAGCGATCAAGCCCATCATCATTCTGCCCGGCGGCCTGGATCATGCAGCAGCCGGAACCGGCACACGCAACGCGGGATTCGGAACCATTCGCTTACGCGGCGTCCCTGCTGGATCTCTCGTCGTGCGCGCCTGGTTATACTGGGCGACCATCTATACCAACCCCGCTCCGCTAACGGCAACCGTCGTCTTCAACGGCGTCACGGTGACGGGGTCACGAATCGGCCTGACCGGAGAACCGTGCTGGTTGATTCCCAATGCTTCGTTCGCCGTTTATCGCGCCAATGTAAGAACCCTGCTGACCGGCGCGGTCAATGCGGATTACCGCGTCACTGGGATGGCCAGCGCCGTGACCAATGGGCGCGATGCGTTCACCTGCACGCCGCCCTTTGCGCCGCCTCCCACTCCAACATCGGAAGGCGCTAGTCTGGTCGTTATCTACGCGCACAGCAGCGTCCCGGCAAATGCGCGAGTTTATCTCCATCAAATGCCGACTCTGGTAACCGGCACGACGACCTTCACCCATCCGCTCATCCCTGTCCTGCCAACCTTCTCGACGATCAAGAGCACACGCCTCGGCGGTGACGGACAAGTGGGATGCTCGACCTTTGCAACCGGCAGCGCCTTTGTTGTCAATGCGACCGGCGAGAATACCTTGATTGGCAATACCACAGCGGTGATGCGGCAAATCCGCGGCAATGGGTCAACCATCAACACAGACTCGGACTGGAACGGGCACGATGGCGCGCCGCTCAATCAGCTATGGGATACGCACACCGATTCATTTAGCAGCCTCAACGGCGTCTCGTTGCCGATGGCTGCCGGAAACAATCAGTACGTCATTCAGTACGCGGCCATCGGAGATTGTATCGTGCCGGTCGTTCACGTTCTCGGAGTTCGCTGACGGCAGGCGCGTCAAGAGTTCAGGCGGATTCGGCAATCGTGATGACCGGGTTGCCCACCTCCTGCACAACGATCAGGCGTCCGCTGCGGGCGTCATCAACTGAGATTCTTCTCGCAACCGTATGGAGGAAGACATGAGCGTAAAGACCATCAAAGTGATAGCCGTCGTTTTCGTGCTGGCTTTGATCTTACCCGTCTTAGTGGCGGAAGCAATCAAGTCGTCAGCTACGGAAGAATCGAATTTCAATACCGGGCGTGGCAACGCGGAAACGCTGTTGTCCAAATATGAAGCTTGGGAAAAGGAGTACGTCAAAAAGGTCGGCGAAGGAAATTTAGCCCTCGCTTTGGAACCGTCGAAAGTCTTCTCAACCGAAAAGTTCGGCGCAACCGGAGAAGCGACCATCTCTTTGCAGAGCGGCAAGGTCGCGGTCAAAGTCATCGGCCTGCCTGCCGCGCAAGAGTGGGACGTGTGGATCATTGATAACGTCTCGACCTCCGGGCTGACCGTTATGCCGGAAGAGGGCGACCAGATGACGCGCGTCGGCACCTTACAGTCTGAAAATGGTGCGGCGCGGCTGGAAGCCCAACTCGATGCCGAAACCCTCGCCACCCTCGACCCCGATCTCATTACCATCACGCGCAGCGGCAAGAGTCCGGTGGAGAGCCGTGCGCTAGTCGGCATGATGTCGGTCTACCATGAGATGTATCTGAGCCGTCAACAAGGCCATTTTGGCATGCTCAATGATATGCCGCCCTCCGCCAATGAAGGGGAGCCCGGTTTGTTGACTCAACTCGGCGCCACCCTCGACCCGACTGCTGAAGCGCAGATCGGGCCGCTCCCGCCACCCTTGACGCCGCTCCAACAACTCATCACCGATGGGCGCAAGAGCTTCTTCAATGAGACCTTTGAAGGTAACGGCAGAACCTGCGGAACCTGCCATCGGGAAAACGACAATATGACGATTGGCGTCGAATTCATCGCCTCGTTGCCCATTCAAGACCCGCTCTTTGCTGCCGAGACGCAACCGGCACTCGCCGCGAATTTTGAGAATCCCGTATTGATGCGAAATTTCGCGCTGATCCTTGAAAACGTTGATGGCTTCGGCAACCTGTCTCAACGCTTTGCGATGCGCGGCATCCCGCACACCCTTGCTCTGAACCCGAATACCTTAGCTCCTGCGGCGATTGATGGCAGCACAATTCCGCCCAACGAGCGCACGGGATGGAGCGGTGATGGCGCGCCGGTCGGCCCCTTCACACTCTTTGACGGGTCGGCGCATCAGGCGTTGGGCACTTTGCGCGACTTCATCATCGGGGCGATCATTCAGCACTACCCGCGAACCTTAGCGCGTCAGCCTTTTACTTTCCCCGGCCTGCCCTTCGATTTCCGCTTGCCCACGCAAGCCGAACTCAATGCCTTGGAAGCATTCCAAAAATCGCTTGGACGACGTCTTGACCCCGACCTCTCGGTCTTGCAGTTGCGCGGCATCATCCCGGCGCGCGGGCAGCAAATTTTCAACGCCGGAACCTTTGGCGTGCCGCAACTCGGAGCCGGTAAATGCTTCCTCTGCCACTTCAATGCCGGAGCCAGCTTTAACGGCTTGCATAACGCCAACTTCAACACTGGCGTAGAGAATCTGCCCGACTTGCCTGCGGACTTAGCCGGTCAACCGAATCCCGATGATGGCGGGTTTGGCAGCGGCGGGGTTCCGCCCAACCTACCCTGCCCGCCCGGCGGCTGCGGCAATGGCACCTTTAACACGCCGGTCTTGGTCGAAGCGGCAGACACCGGAGGCTTCTTCCATAACAATGCAGTGGATACCATCGAAGGCAGCGTGGCGTTCTATAACAGCCAAGCGTTCAACAATTCGCCTTCGGGACAGGTCATCGGCGGCATCAATCTGGAAGCCACGCAAACCGTTGCGGTTGCCGCTTTCCTGCGTGTCCTCAACACGCTGGAGAATGTCCGCTCAGCCGGTGATCTGGAAAAACGGGCGATTCTCTCGACCCTCAATCCGGGCAGAGAGTTGATTCGTCTCTCCATCGCCGAGTTGACCGATGCGCTTGAAGTATTGGGAGCTGCCAATCTCCATCCCATCGCACAACAGAAGATCACACAGGCGCTCAATTTGGACAATCAGGCCTTGAGTACCACCAATCTAGCAACGAGAAACAACTTGCTCAATCAGGCGCTGACGCTCAAGAAGCAAGCGGTTGACGATATGGTGGTCGTCAATGTGCCAGCCTTTCAGTTTTAAGGAGAGTCAATAAACCAACAAAAAAAGAAACGAGCTACGATCCTGAAACCAATCACTCGCGCGGGAGGTGACACCACACGCCTCTCGCGCGAATTTTTGCCGCGCCCCTCTCGGCGCGCCGCAACCTTTTTGCACAAGGAGGGTGTATGCATCGTCTGTTTTTTTGGAGTCTTCTGATGATCGGCTTGGCCGCCGTCAGCGGTTGTAGTCAAAAGGTCAACGCCGCGCGCGACCAATTGGCACAGAAGAATCTGCCGCTCACGGAGAAAGCCTTTATCGAGAGTGCGCGACAGGGCGATCTGGCCACCATCGAACAATTTCTCGATGCCGGTATCGAGATCGAAGCGAAGATCAACGAGGGGCAGACTGCGCTCGAAGCTGCCGTCATCGCCAATCAAACGGAGGCCGTCAAATTGCTGCTGGCGCGCGGCGCAGATGCAAACGCCGTCAATCGCTTTCAAGGCACGGCGCTGATGAACGGCGCATGGAAAGGCAATCAAGAGATCGTCAAGGCATTGCTCGCGGCGGGCGCAAAGGTAAGCCTCAAAGACAACAAAGGTATGACCGCTTTACACTACGCCGCATGGAATAATCAGTTGGAAATCTTGAGAGAATTGCTCGATCAGAAGGCTGAAACGGACGCGCAGGATGGCAACGGTTGGACAGCCCTGATGCGCGCCGCCTTCAAAGGCCATACCGACATCGTTAGTGAACTAATCGCACGCGGTGCGGATGTGAATATGCGGGCAACGGATGGCGAAACCGCTCTGTTTTGTGCCGCTGCCACAGGACAGGCCGCCGTAATCACTCTCCTTATCGAACACGGCGCAGACCTCAACGCGCAAAATAACAACGGGCAGACGGCATTGGCGAAGGCGGAATCATTGACAGAGTCACCCGCTAAAAGTGAGACCCTTCAGCGATTGAAAGCGGCTTTCACAGCACAGTAAGGATAATCCGACCGGCTATGCCTCCCTTGCAGGTCGGTGACTGACTCCAAAATCAAGATGCAGGGAATTGAACGCCAACTCGGAAAGAGACGCTCCCGCGCCTCTTTCCTCGCCTCATTTCTCTACTGGTAAGTCCAGCATACTCCAACCTGGTTCGACTACCTGCCCTCGCTGATCGAAGGAGCCGACGAAGCCGCCCCGTATATTCGCCAGATTGGTATAGCCGAGCTGTTCCAAAATCTCGCACGCGCGCGCCGACCGAACACCCGATTTGCATCCCACAACCAGCTTGGCATCCTTCGGAATGCGCTCGGTAATCGTTTCCGCAAATGCTGGATTCGGGGTCATGCCCAAACCAGGCACAAAGTTCATGATTGGGATATTGATCGCTCCCCTCGCGCGGCCTTCTGCAAATTCCATCTCGGAGCGTACATCAAGGTAAGTGTATTCCGAGTCATTCTGCATCAGGTCGTAGGCTTCCCGCGGTGTTACCTCGTTCATTGATTTTCCCCTGTTGAAATGTTGAGCAACGCATCCGCCTAATGGCGTGCGATTATATTGCGATGGCTGCAAACCTGCAAGAAATTCACAAGATTTCCGCGCGCTGATTTCCCTGCCCTTTGATTGACAGATGCGGTTGTGAACCATACAATGCCGACTCGCAAACAACCTTCCCTTTATCAGTTCAGCAGCAGGCAGTCAACTTCGCTTCCTGAAGCGGGTTGTTGAGTTGGTTTCGCGAGGACAACGATTTGATGATTCAAAAACGTTCACACCACATTCTTATCGCACTTCTGAGTACCTCTTTTTTCATTGGCTTTACCCAGTCGGCGGCTGCCCAAGATGGCATCGTTCGTCTTTCACAACCGCCGCCGCTTACCGGCGAGATCAAAAAGCAGCCGAACAAAACGGCGTCGCCAACCACACAGACGGAGGCTTTGCCTGATGAGGTCAGCGTTGGCGACCTCGTCATCCCGCCCGCGCTGATCGTCATCAAGCGCAATCCGCAAGCCATCACCATCCCGGTCAATGAGGTTGCACCGACTGAGGATGAAAGCGAATTCACAGAACAACCGGTCGTCTCGTCCAACACGCGCGTCAACAGCTTCTTCGGCTATCGCAGCGACCCCTTTACTCGCGGCGCACGCTTTCATTCGGGCATTGATTTGAAGGCCAAATGGGGTACGCCTCTCGGCGCAAGCCATGCGGGTGTAGTTAAATCCGCCGGTTGGCAAAGCGGGTATGGCAATCTCGTTGTCATTGATCACGGCGGCGGCGTGACGACACATTACGCTCATCTGTCACGGTTTGCGGTCAGCGTCGGAGATGTGGTCGAACGAGGCACCTTAATCGGCTATGCGGGCAGCACGGGGCGAGCAACCTCTCCGCATTTGCATTACGAAGTACGCCTTGATGGCAAACCGCTCAATCCGTTGCGCGCTTTGGCACTGGATGCGGAATCTGAGTTCTTCAATGCGGCTGCGGCCAATCGCACAGAGAAGACGACAACCGGTAGCACACCGGAACAGAAACCCTAAGCCACCTTCAGAGATCAAAAGCTGAACCGCGCGAGGCTTACGACTTCGCGCGGTTCGCCTTTTTATAGCAAATTGCGATGGGGTGCAAATCAGACAAGTACGCGAATCACGCGGATCAACCCTATGGCATATTCGGCGAAGACCCGGCATCTATGTTGATTCAAGAAATTTTGTCTGGCGTGAGGCCTCGCTCTTCTGCTCGACTGTGAATCGTCAACGGCTCGCTGTTTCGATTGCGGCCATATGATTTCCTGAGAAGGCATCATAGAATTGCCAATTCTCATCTCAACCGAGACAATCATACTCAGGAGAGTGACGAAATGAAGCACCTGTTTTCCAGATTGCTATTCGCCGTATTGATTCTGGCGCTGATGGTAGCGCTTGTGCCCGCGCAGGCCAAAACCGAAAAGAAGGAGAAGGCGGGCGCGCACCCTGCTGAAGAAAAAGCGAAAATCGCTCTGCCCTTCACAGTCGGCGAGCGGCTTAGTTATGAAGTCTCATGGTCAAATTTTTTAGTCGCTGGAGAGTTGACGCTCGAAGTGGCCGACCGTAAAAATTTCGACGGCATTGACTCTTATCAAATGAACGCAACGGCGCAATCGGTCGGCATGGTCAGCCTGCTCGGCTATAAAGTCAAAGATGTGTATCAATCTTTCGTCGATGCAAAGACCTTAAAACCCTTTCGCGCCGAAAAACGCACCCGCCATAAAGACCGCCGCGAAGCCTCTTCGGTGCTCATTGATCACGAACAAGGCACGGCGCGGATTGATGGCAAAAAGACCATCGAAATCCCGCCCGACACCTACGATCTCGCTTCGTTGATCTATGCCATTCGTGCGATGGCGCTCACACCCGGCAAAGCGCAAGTGCTCACCTTACTCGAAGACGGCAAACTCTACGGGCTGAAGGTCGAATGTGAAAAGCGCGAAAAGATCGAAACCCGCTTGGGCAAGTACGAAGCATTGAAGATTACGACGAAAAAACTCGCGGGCAGTAAAGAAGAAGACCCCTACAAGCTGCGCATCTATTTGACTGACGATGATCGGCGTTTGCCAGTCCTCATCAGCGCCGCGCCCAGTTGGGGCGAAGTGCGCGTTGAACTGACCCAAGCGACCGGCACAAAAACCAAGTGACAACGGCGAGTGGTCAGAAGTCAGAATCAAATAGAAGGGAGGCACGCTGCGCCTCCCTTCTATTTGATTCCATATCGTACATTCTGAATTTTGACTTCTGTAGATCAGAGCGACTGCGGGAAATTATCTGATCGTCACCTCATCGCGCGTGCGGCCTCTGTCATCTCACACGGTCGAATCAAGGCATCCCGCAGCCGCTCATTCCCGGATTCCTCTCAAGGTCGCTCGCCATTGACCCTGATCCGGGAAAGTCCATTCTCTCCGACTCGGCTCATCCGGGCTTGATCTTATCCGGTCGCCTATCGCGTGCGCCGCTCTTGCCGATGATATAGATCACCATCCCCAGTATGAGTATGCCGTAAACGAAGGCTAAGGCTGTAAACACGACTCGCTCTCCTCATCGAAATCCCGGTCTGTCACGGCGAGGGTATTCTCCCTTCCGTCCTGTGCGACGCGACGCCAAGCGGTAGCTTTGGCTCGCCCTTGCGCCGCGCCTCAGAGAACGGGTGCGCGTGTTAGACCGAAACGACTCTCATCGTTTTTGGATTCCGGCAACAGGTTTGTACCCGTTGCACGCCTACCCTGATCGCAAGCCCCGTACCTAAGCGATTTTGCTGAATTTTCATAGGCTTAGCCTGTCCGATTCGGACGTAAACCGCAGCAATTCAATGGCAGGCGGTGCAGGAAAAGCTTTCCCTGTAAGTCGGTTTATTCCCTCTTTTCCCTCGTAGCTTGATTCCAGGTCGTGGGCTGAGATTATCTCAGGACAGTTGAAAAAATCTGGCCTTTGTCCA
>CAYXVU010000234.1:5837-9471 GCA_964468725.1 uncultured Clostridia bacterium | reverse complement strand
ACTGGTGATGGAGATGTGCCCGCTGCATAAACAGCATCAAGCCGAACAGAAACAACACCAACACAGCGAGCATCTGAAAGAGGTGAATCAGCGTGGTGAAAAAGCGATGGGCTTTTCGCAATCGCAAACGACGCATCACTTTCGACTGTTCACGGATGGCGGCGCCATCGAAGTCGAAGTCAACGACCCGGCGGATGACGAGAACCGCAACCGCATTCAACAGCACCTCGCGCACATTGCGCAGGTCTTTGCCGACGGCGATTTCGAGACGCCGATGGCTGTACACGCAAAAGTTCCTCCCGGCGTGCCGGTCATGAAGAGATTGAAATCCGAAATTCGCTATGAATATCAAGCCCTGAAATCCGGCGGACGGGTGCGAATCTCTTCAACAAATGGAGAAGCGCGGGCAGCTATTCATGAGTTTTTGCGCTTTCAAATCACCGATCATCAGACCGGAGATTCGTTAGAGATTCAGAACCCGTAGGATCATCTCTTCTGCAAGGTTCGACAGAAAGGCGTTTGCCTGTGCCTGCATCAGCACGCAAGCCGTTTGTCACGCCATTGGTTGATGCCCGTATCGTTGTGCAGTTAGAATGCCCGCTCGAACCTTGCAGGAGAATCTATGAAACTTTTCATCACCGGCGGAGCCGGATTCATCGGATCAAACTTCATCCGTCATATTCTGCACACCTATCCTGATTACCGCGTTATCAATTATGACAAGCTGACCTATGCGGGCAACCTCGACAACCTGCAAGACCTGTCCGAGCACCCCAATTACACCTTCGTGCGTGGCGATATTTGCGACCGTACGGCATTGGATGAGGCGATGGCGAACGCCGACGGCGTAGTACACTTCGCTGCTGAATCCCATGTTGATCGTTCGATTGACCATGCAACCGACTTCATCATTACGAACGTCATCGGCACGCAAAGCGTACTGGATGCGGCGCGCCATGCCGGTGTTGCGCGCTTGCTGATGATGTCAACGGACGAAGTGATGGGGTCGTGCGCCGAGGGTCAACATTTTACCGAAGCGTCACAGATTCAACCCAATAGCCCATACGCCGCCTCGAAAGCTGCTGCCGAACATCTGGCGCGCGCCGCCCACATCACCTTCGGATTGGATGTGGTCATTGCGCGCCCATCGAATAACTATGGTCCCTATCAGTTTCCTGAAAAGCTCATCCCGCTGATGATCTGCAACGCCCTCGAAGACCGCGCGTTGCCTGTCTATGGCGATGGCTTGAATGTGCGCGACTGGCTCTATGTCGAAGATTGTGGTCGCGCGCTCGACGCCCTCTTTCACAAAGGGAGGACGGGCGAAGTCTATACCATCGGCTCGCGCGCCGAAAAAACCAATCTTGAAATCGTTCGCACGCTGCTTGATCTGCTCGGCAAACCGCATTCGTTGATTCAATTCGTCACCGACCGGCTGGGTCACGACCGCCGCTATGCCACCAATCCGGCAAAGATCGAACGCGAGTTGGGATGGCAACCGCAAGAGAGTTTCGCAAGCGGTATCGAAAAGACTGTGCGCTGGTATTGCGATAACCGCGATTGGGTGGCCCGCACACGGTCAGGCGAATATCAGCACTACTACGAACGCATGTACGGCGGCAGATAGGATCGAAATGGCCGATACAGACACCTCAAAATGTGCGCTGCTTACTGGCGCGGCGGGTCTGTTAGGAAGACGGATGGCGGCGCGGCTCGCAGCCTCCGGCTGGCAAGTTGTCGCGCTCACGCACGCGGATTTGGACATCACCAATCGTGATGAGGTGCACGAAAAGATTGTGCGGGTCGCTCCCACCGTCGTCATCAACTGCGCCGCGACACCCGACGTTGACGCTTGCGAACGTCAACCCGATTGGGCGTTTGCCGTCAACGAACAAGGGCCGCGCTTTTTAGCCGCCGCCTGCCGCGAGACGAACGCCGAATTCGTTCACGTCAGCACCGATTATGTTTTCGATGGCACAAAGTCCGGTTATTACACGCAAGACGACACGCCGAATCCGTTGAGCGTCTACGCAAAAACGAAACTCACAGGCGAACAGGCAGCGCGCGCCGAACACTCTCTCACCTACATCATTCGCACTTCATGGATTTTCGGAACGGGCGGCAAAAACTTTGGCAGCCGGGTGATTGAGTTGGCGCGATCAGGCGCGAAGCTAAAAGGCGTGAGCGATCAAACTTCGATTCCGACCTATGCCGATGATCTGGCAGCCCGCATCGAAGAAATCATCGCGCGCGGCGTGCACGAACTTTATCACGTAACCAACACCGGCGTAACGACGTGGCTAGAGTTTGCGCGGTTGGCGCTCGACCTCGCGGGGTTGAAGGGCGTACCCATCGAACCGGTAACGCGCGCCGAGTTGAATCAAATCGCGCCGCGCCCGCAAAACTCCGCCCTACGCTGTCTGGTATCGGAGCAGATCGGACTAGCTCCGATTAGAGACTGGCGCGCCGCCCTCACCGAGTTTGTCGAAGAGCAAGTCAAAAGCACCTGATGCTTGTTGACAAAGTTAAGGAGTTTGAAAGGCCGATGGGATGACTTTTCTTCGAGCAATATCCAAAGGATATAACAATAAGCTTTATGCTGAGGATGCGGCTGCTCATGATTGGTATCGCTTTGTGTTGTCATTTCCCCCGCATTTAGTGCGTGATTACCTTCAGCGATTTGCGTTGGGTGATGGCCACACGGTTTTGGATCCGTTTTGCGGTACGGGTACAACCTTAGTGGAGTGCAAAAAATTAGGTATCTCCAGTGTTGGTATCGAAGCGAATGCAATCGCGCATTTCGCAAGTGAGGTCAAACTTGATTGGCGCCCTGCACCAGAGGGATTACTTGAGCATGCTAACGTAGTAGCGTCCATAGCGGTTGAGCGATTAGAAGCAGATGGTATAGATGAGACGACGGCGAAGGGCTATCCGACTCTTGGGGCGGGGAAAGAATACTCCCTTGAGGGAGCAAGCTATTATCGAACGTTACCGCCAGAGCGCTTCGACCTACTTCTAACAAACTCTATCAGCCCGCGCCCCCTTCACAAGGCACTGGCGCTACTCGATGTAATCAAAGAGAACCTGGACGAACGATATTACCGACACGAACTCTTAGCGATGGCAAAGGCTCTCGTCTTTTCGGTCAGCAATCTGCATTTCGGGCCGGAAGTCGGGGTTAGCCGAGTCAGAAAGCCGGATGCGCCTGTAATCGCCCCTTGGCTTGCCAACCTGCGAGCGATGGCTAATGATTTGCGAGAGCTTCAGATGCACGGCGATGCGGCGGCTCGAGCCTATTGCGCCGATGCTCGCCACCTCAAACATCTCATAGAGCCACGTTCCATTGATGCCGTCATCACTTCTCCGCCGTATCCCAATGAAAAAGATTACACTCGCACGACACGCCTCGAATCTGTGCTTCTCGGTTTTATCAATAATAAAGAAGAGTTGAGATCGCTAAAGCGTCGGCTGCTACGCTCAAATACTCGTACAGTATATAAGGGCGACACCGATGACGAATGGATTGCTGATCATGACGAAATTCAACGCCTAGCGAAGGAGATCGAAGCCCGGCGACTTGCGCTGGGCAAGACAAGCGGTTTCGAGAAACTTTATGCAAAAGTAACAAAGTTAT
>CAYXVU010000234.1:2328-5827 GCA_964468725.1 uncultured Clostridia bacterium | reverse complement strand
GGTGGCCTGATGCGACATCTTGCCGAACTACGAGAGAAGCTACGACCGGGTGCTTACCTAGCTTATGTGGTTGGCGATCAAGCTTCTTTTTTTCGTGTGCTGATTCGCACCGGTCATTTATTGGCTGATATTGCCAAGTCGCTCGGTTACCAGCTTGTGGATATCGATTTGTTTCGCTCGCGCTTGGCGACCGCGACAAAAGATCATCTTCGTGAGGAGGTTGTCCTACTCCATTGGCCGGACAGCAAAATTAGAATGCTTGCCCCTGCGCATCGCTTTAACAATAGGAAGGGTTTTATGGCGAAAAGCGAACCATCAAGAAAGACTGCAAATCGGTATGCGCAAATCATTGAGCGTATTTTCTTCTCGCACTATATAGAAGGAGCAACAGAGGTTTGTTTCGAAAGGGGCGAGATTGAAAATGTTGCTCAAGAGTTACGCATCAATCTGCCGAAGAACCTCGGCGACATCGTGTACAGCTTTCGCTATCGAGTTCCGCTTCCAGCGCCAATCAGCGCCAAAGCCTCAGAAGGTACGCAGTGGATTATCCGGCCAGCAGGACGCTCGCGCTATTGTTTCGTTCTCACAGCACAGCACAGCATCACACCCTCAGCCTTGAAGACAGAATCAAAAATACCTGATGCAACTCCTGGCTTAGTCACCTTGTACTCCCTTGATGATGAGCAGTCTCTTTTGGCGAAGCTGAGATACAATCGACTCATCGACATATTTACAGGCATTACTTGTTACTCACTGCAAAATCATCTGCGTACCTATCTGGCTGGCATCGGGCAGATTGAGACAGACGAAATTTATGTTGGCGTTGATAAAAAAGGAAAGCACTACATCTTTCCGATACAAGCCAAAGGGCATTCCGACAACCTCAATATTGTGCAGATTGAACAAGATTTCGCCCTCTGCGAAAGCAAATTTCCCAACCTTATTTGCCAACCGCTTGGCGCCCAATTCATGGAGAACAATTTAATTGCTCTTTTCGCCTTTGAGAGTACAGCGGACGGGGTGAAAATTGCTGAAGAAGCTCACTATCGACTTGTAACACCGGATGAAGTAACGCCGGAGGTTTTGCGAACCTATCAGGAGAGGTTGCCAGGTGATTAACCCCTTAGAACTGCGCGCCTTAGAAAAATTGCCGCTGCCCGCCGCCGTTGTCGCGGAAGTCGGCTTGTCGAAAAACCGGTCAGGCTCGCAGTTGACTCTCTTTGCGAATCAGGCCGGATAGAGATTCTTCACCGTGTCAGTTGCGCCTTGTGGCTCTTATGTCAGAACGTAGCGAAATCGCCATCTGCTTACACGATGACGCGCTGGAGTTTCTGAGCTACCCATACCCGCCATCGCGCCTTTATCCGTCCGGTAAGCTGACGCTCGATCAAGTCAAAGAGATCAACCTCGATATGGCACCGCCGCAAGTACAAACCCTGTATGGCGAAATCCTCTTTCTTCCCGCAACCTGCAAAGAAGAGTTGCAACAATGGGCGCAGAAAAACGAATTGCCCATCATCAGCCGACTCGACGTATGGGATCTGTTGCTTGAGCCGTTTCTTGACACCGAATTTCGAAAAGAAGATCAAGAGCGCACCCTCAGACTCCTTGAAGAGTGCGGCATTTCGCGCGATGAATCCGCCTCCCTGCGTCAGTTCGTAAGCCAAGCCATGATGGATTACAACTTCACCTCCATGCTATGGGATTGGTGTCATCTCGGTTTATCGGATGTGCTGGATGCGTTTCACGGGCATCTAGCAGGTCGAAAACATCGGCTGCCCTCCGACGAATACGAGTCCTTCTACTGGCGCGCGATGGGGTTGGCAACGCGCGGCAAGATCATTAATCGGGAGTCAAACGATGGCCAGTAACGATTATCACTTCATCACCAATTGGCGCATGCCCGGAACCTGCGAAGAGGTCTCTGACATTTTGAAAGACGCCGCTGACTTGCCGCGTTGGTGGCCGTCGGTTTATCTCGAAGTCGAAGTGCTGGAACCGGGCGATGAAGATGGCATCGGCAAATTCGTCGGCCTCTACACCAAAGGCTGGCTGCCCTACACGCTGCGATGGCAATTTCGCGTCACCGAATCGCGTTACCCGCACGGCTTCAGCCTGCGCGCCGAAGGCGACTTTGACGGACGCGGCATCTGGACGCTCCGGCAGGACGGCGAGTTTGTTGAGGTAATCTACGACTGGCGATTGCGCGCCGATAAACCGCTGCTGCGCGCCTTCTCGTTTCTGCTCAAGCCCATCTTCTCCGCCAATCATCATTGGGCGATGAAGCGCGGCGAAGAGAGTTTGCAACTTGAACTCTTGCGCCGCCGCGCCCGCTCCCCCGAAGAAGCGGCGCGCATTCCGCCGCCGCCGCCGCCAACCTTCCCTCATAACCGGAAGAAGTAAGGAGTGATAGGAAAGGCGATGAATACGGATTCATCATTCAGCGATTTCCAATGAACCCAGAGCAGTAGGATTTGTCGCTCGTCACTTGTCACTCATCACTCGCTTATGGTAAACCGCACTCATCCGAAGCAAACGCAGCCCCCAACGAATCGCTCTGATCGGCGTTGAGCTTCAATCCGTTGTCTAAAGAATGAGGCGCGCGATGATTAGTGAAAAAGAGATCACGATTCGACCAGAAACGCAGAGCAAAACGGCGTTGCCGATCTTTCCGACCAACTCTGTCGAATATGTCAATGCCCTGTCCCACTTCTATCGCGGCGAACTATCGCGCATGATGAGTTGGCGTGACCGCCTTGACCGCACAACGAATTGGGCTATCGCAGCGGTCGCCGCTATGCTCTCGGTCTCCTTGTCTTCGACCACATCGCATCATGGCGTATTGCTCTTTGCCATGATCGTGGTGTTCTTATTACTGAGTATTGAGTCGCGGCGCTATCGCTTCTTTCATGTCTATCGCAGTCGCGTGCGTCTGATTGAGCGCAATTACTATGTCCGCATCCTCTCACCGCGCGACACGATTGATCCGAGCATCTGGCTCAATCAATTGAGCGAAGAGTTGCGCTTGCCGCGTTTTACTATGGGCTATGCAGAAGCGATGGCCAGACGATTGCGCCGCAACTATATCTGGCTGTTCTTGATTCTGCTTGCTGCCTGGTTGCTCAAAACCACCGCTCGCCGTCTGCAACAACAGGAAGGCGACACGGAATTCATTCATTCGACCAGCGAGTGGATACAAAACGCTTCCATCTTCTCGGTTCCCGGTTGGGTCGTTCTCGCCATCATCCTCCTCTTCTTCGCCTGGATGATCTATCTGGTATTCAAATACCGCGAATCGTCCGGTGAACTCGCCTACGGCGATGTCCACGTATAAGCCCGGCGCGCGCCTGATGGCCATCTCTATCACACACAGATACGTGTTGTAACACAGATATTTTCATGATATAAAGAAAAGGCGTATGGGAGGAGCGTTGCAAAAAAGAATCAAAGCGGTGCGCATTGAAAGCCCGGCGCACGAAGCGATCTTGAATCTGCTGAT
>CAYXVU010000234.1:0-2228 GCA_964468725.1 uncultured Clostridia bacterium | reverse complement strand
TTGCTCGATCAGATGCAGCCTGCTATTGACCAGGTCACAACCTTTTTCTCCGACCGCGTCTCGTTAAAAGATCGCCGCGAATTGTCGCGCATCTGCGAAGGGATTTACGACGAGGCATAAAGATTTTTCCTATTTATGTGTTATAACACGTAAATAAAGAGAGGAACACCATGTTTCAAGTGATTGAGAGCGCCAAACGCTATCACTTTCAAAGTGACTGGCTATCAACCTACTGGCATTTCAGTTTCGACCATTATTACGATCCGAATAATGTAGGGTTTGGCTCGCTGCGCGTCTTCAATGATGATGTTGTGCAACCGGACTCCGGTTTCCCCATGCACGGACACCGCGAGATGGAGATCGTCACCTACATCATCGAAGGCGAGTTGGAGCATAAAGATAGCACTGGCGGTGCGGGTCGCATTCGGGCAGGCGAAGTGCAGCGCATGAGCGCGGGCACAGGGATTCGCCATTCGGAGTACAACCCGTCGTCCGATACGCCTGTGCATCTATTGCAGGTTTGGGTTACGCCTGCGGTCAGCGGCTTGCCGCCCGCTTACGAGCAGAGGCAGTTTGCCAAAGAACAACAACTCGGCAACCTCCTGCCAGTGGTTTCCGGCAGTGATGCGCCGGGCGCGTTAAAGATTTATCAAGACGCCACCTTTTATGTCGGCATCCTGCGTCCCGAAGATCACGTAACCCATCAACTGGCTGCCGGTCGCAAAGCCTACCTCTTCATCATTGAGGGCGAGCTAGAGGTCAACGGCCACACACTCCGACGCGGCGATCAAGCCCGCATCACCGACGAATCGGCGTTGACGTTCAAGGTGATGACAAGCGCGGAAGTCTTCTTGATTGACTTGCCCTAACGGAGAGGCGTTATTCCCGCTCGGCAACGAAAGGTTGAGGGTTGTGACGCGGTGGCAACTCTCAACTTGCACCGATTCACCCGTCACGACAAAGGAGTCTTATGCGCGTCAATGTGCAAATCATCTTTTACAGTATGTACGGACATATTTATCGGATGGCCGAAGCCATCGCCGAAGGGGTGCATCAGGTCGAAGGCGCGGCAGCCATCCTGCTTCAAGTTCCTGAACTGATTCCCGACGAAGCGTTGGAAAAGAGCGGCGCAAAAGCCGCGCGACAAGCCTTTGCGCATATACCGGTAGCGACGACCGCTCAGCTTAGCGAAGCTGATGCGCTGATCTTCGGCACACCGACACGCTTCGGCAATATGTGCGCGCAGATGCGGAACTTTCTCGATCAAACCAGTCAGCAATGGTTGCGCGGTTCGCTGATCGGCAAGGTTGGCAGCCTCTTCATCTCGACGGCGACACAACATGGCGGACAAGAGACGACGATCACCAGTTTTCATACGACCTTGCTGCATCACGGAGTGGTTATCGTCGGCGTGCCCTATTCCGAACAACGACAGATGCGCATTGATGAGATAACCGGAGGCTCGCCATACGGCGCTTCGACGATCACAGGCGGCGATGGGGCGCGACAGCCGAGCGAAAACGAGCTGGCTATTGCACGTTTTCAGGGCAAACATGTTGCGGAAATTGCCGCCCGCCTTGCGCGCCGGTAGAAAGCCAGCCATCATTCGTCTGGTCCCGATTTCTCTGGCGAAGGAGACCTCCCAATGAGCGAAGGCAAGATTGTGAAGGAATATAGCAATGGCGAAGTCACGGTCATCTGGCAACCTCATCTCTGCATCCATTCGACCCTCTGCTTCAACGGTCTGCCGGAGGTGTTTCAGCCTAACGAACGCCCGTGGGTGAAGATCGCCGCAGCCGACAGCACACGCATCGTTGAACAGGTGAGGAGATGCCCGTCGAGCGCATTGTCGTATCGAACGAATCGAGAGGCCGACGCTGCTGATACAGCCACAGCGTCGGAGACGATGATCGAGTTGGTTAAAAACGGCCCGCTGCTGATTCACGGCAATGTGATGGTGAAAGATGCAGCAGGAAACGAAATGCGGCGCGCGAATGTGACGGCCTTTTGTCGCTGCGGCGGGTCGCAAAACAAACCGTTCTGCGACGGCTCGCACAGCAGCACAAGCTTTGAGGGATAGCGTCAAGCCTGTCGGTTAAGAATGCTATTCGGCTGCTCAGAAGATCATGCGAGTTGAGTCACCCTCTCCGATCATCTGTTCGACCTGCGGCGCATCGAGGGCGCATCGCTATCAGCAGTTCGAATGCGTTGAAGTCGGCGGCTTCAGC
>CAYXVU010000233.1:0-9498 GCA_964468725.1 uncultured Clostridia bacterium | reverse complement strand
AGCGCGGGAAATCGCCGCCTGCCGCCCGGTCTATCGCGCCGCCCACGCGGAAACGGAAAAGGGCGATTGCGGTCACCGTTCAAAAGAAGACCGGTTTCGTAATAGATCGGATAGATCATCACACCCGCTTCGGTTGCGTCGTCGAGCAATTGGTCTTCGGTTATTGCGCTGCCATGATCTTTGCCGTCGGTGAGTAGGATGATGGCTTTGCGACCGTCAACCTTTTTGAAATGCCGGTTCATCACTTCCGCGATGGCATCACGCAAAGTCGTGCCGACATATTGACCGATCTCCGCATCTTGAATCGCATGCTCCAATCTTTTGCGGTCGGCGGTGAGGTTGCATAAGACATGCACATCATAATCGAAGCTGACGATCATGGCGCGGTCTTGCGGGCGCAGATGTTTGAGAAAGCTCTTTGCCGCGTCTTGAATGCCATCGAGAACGCGATGCGTGCTCCGACTGGTGTCGAGCAATAGCACGACTTGAATCGGCTCTTCGGTTGCTTCAAAGACCGCTATGCTCTGCTCGTTGCGGTCTTCGTAAAGTTTGAAGTCCTCTTTTTTCAGCCCGGAGAAGTAACGCCCGTCGCGGTCGCTGACAATAACCGGCACAGCAACAAGAGAAGCTTGCAGTTTGATGACATCGTCCTTCTCCGGCGCGGGCGCAGAAGTGCGTCCACTTTGGGCGCTAACCGTCAACGTCACCGCACCACTCAGCACAAAGAACAAAAGTGCGAAACCGATTCGAGCAACTCTCAACATCACATAGACTACTTTCTTATCAGCATCGTCCGTTAAGGCAACGGGCAATCTTTAGGTTAAAAATCGAGCAGGGCAAGCCGCAGCTTGCCCCTCCGTTCTTCGCTTTCAATCAACGTACGCGCTGCGCTAGCCGCGCATCAAGCCGCGAAAGTTCGCCGGATTCGGGCTGAAACCGGGAAAGATGGCATTCAAATTCGCCGCACGCAGATGGCGAGCAACGACTTCGGCGAAGACATTGCGAAAGTCTGTGGTCAACGCCAAATCGCGGCCTTCATACAACTGCTCGGTCGCCAATCCCGGCCACATACCATAGACTTTGCCGCCTTTGATATTGCCGCCCAAAGCAAACAACGCGCTCGCATGTCCGTGATCGGTTCCGCCGGAACCGTTCTGGCGAATCGTGCGCCCGAACTCGGTCATCGTCAGAATCACTACGTTATTCATACGGTCACCGAGGTCTTTGTACAACGCGGCGATGGCTTGGCTGAAATCCTGCAAGCGATTGGCAAGCTGACCGCGCGCCGCCCCTTGATTGGCATGCGTGTCCCAACCGCCGACATCCGCGAAAGCGACTTCGAGGCCGATGTTCGCTTTGATGAGTTGCGCGATCTGCAATAACGACTGGCCGAAAGGCGAACGCGGATAGGTTGCGCCATTGGCCGGTTGATGTTGTTGCGGGTTGGCTTGTTTGAGCATCTTCACGGCGTCGAACGCTTCTTTGCCCGTTCCGGTCAGCGCGTCTTCGGTATTTTGCGCATAGAGCGCTTCGAAGCTTTTCGCCGCTTGATTGTTGCCCTGCCCGCGCACCCCGAAATCGGCGATGTTCGTCATAGCAATTGCCGAAGCTTCGCCCATCAAAGTACGCGGCATATTCTGGCTGAAGGCGACCGAGCGAAACGGCGTCGCCTGCGCATTGGCATTGGCTTGCAGGTAGCGATTGAGCCAACCATCGGGCGTGCTTTTGCGACCCGGCGTTGCCGATTCCATGTAGTCCTGCGCATCGAAATGCGAACGCGTGTTATCGGGAGAACCAACCGCATGCACGATGGCCAGTTGCCCCGCGTCGTAGATCGGTTTGAAGGGCGCAAGCGCAGGATGCAACCCAAAGAAGCCATCGAGGTCAATCGCGGCATCTGCGTCGCCGCTCTTTGGAGCCGGAATGGCGATTTGCGGGCGCGCAGTGCTGTAGGCGCGATCTCCGAAGGGCACGACCATTGAAACACCGTCCGCCGCACCGCGTTGAAAGATTGCGATGATAATGGGGCGATCTTTTCCCGCTGTCGCCAGTTTGTCGGCAAATGCCGTGCGTCGTAAAAAGGTCGGGACGGCGGCAAAGCCTGCCAATGCCAGCCCGGACGATTTGAGAAACATTCTTCTGTTGACTGCCATAACTTACTCCATTTGAGTGGTGAGCGATGAATGAAGGATGACAAGCAAGGAAACTCATCAGGTTGTCACTCATCACAACTTTATCGTCGTTGAAATTCGGGTGAGCCGAGCACCAAACCGAAGACTTTGGCGATCTCTAAATCTGCGCCGGTCAGTGCGGGCTGGTTGGTTGCGCGCGCGGCTTCGCTGAGACGTTGCAAGCGAGCGCCGGGGCCGTTGGGACGGCTGGCCGGGTCTTGTCCTGCCAGCATCTCCGCATCCGGTTGATTCGGACGCATCGCGGCGGATGGTTGCGCGTCAAGTTGCCCGCTTACGCTGACGCCTTCCTTCAATTGCTTATCGAGAATGGTGCGCGTTTGCGGCGACACATCATGGTTGAGCAACAGCGCGATGGCGCGATTCATCACCGCTTGGCTATCGCTGCCTGCCAGATTGGGCGCGATGGATTTGACTTCGATCTTTGCGCCCTGCAAACGATTCGTACTGAGCGCCAGTCCGAAGTTCAAGCGTTCGAGCAACGCGCCCGTGTTGATCCATTGTTCGGCGCGGTCGGGGTAGCCGGTCGGCGCTTGATAGAGGTAGAGCGGCTGCCCCATACGAGCGACGAATTGCGCGGTTTGCAGAGGGGTGACGAGTTCGGCATTAAGCGCGCGAATTGCCGACACCGCCAGTTCGAAGGGCGATTTGATCTTCGCGCGATAGGCGTCGGCAGAGGTAAACTCCGATGAGGTGAAGAGCGTTCGCAGCATTTCGCGGATGTCGCCGTCGGTCTTTGCGTAGACTTTCGCCAACTTCTCGACAAGCGAAGGCGGCGGGGCGTCGCTGACAAATTTGCGCGCCAATTTGGTTGAGATGAATTTCGCCGTGCTCGCATGACGAGCAAGAATCTCGATGACCCGTTCACCGTCTTTGATGCCGCCTTCATTGATCGCCTGGCCGAGCACAACTTTTTCGCCCTTGTCGTGCATAAACTCGCGGAAGATGAATTTGCCGTTGACCTGCGGGCGATCAATCGTCCAGCCGGTGAAGCAACGAGCGACTTCCTGCACATCCTTTTGCGTGTAGCCGCCGTCCACGCCGAGCGTATGGAGTTCCATAATCTCGCGCGCGTAATTTTCATTGATGCCGCGTTGACGGTTGCGTTGTTGATTGAGGGCTTGTTGACGGCGTTGTTCGTCTTCGCTCATCTGCCTCGGTGCAGGCTCCTGACCATTTTGATTCGGTTGTTGATTGCGATTGCCGACTGGCTGCTGTCGCAAGCGGCGCAAGGCGCGGTTGGGCACTTCGCCGCGACGCGGCATCTGCGGGTTTGGCGTCATGGATTGAAAGTTATCGAGGTAGAACATCATCGCAGAGCTTTTCGCCGTCGCCATCAACAGGTCTTTGAATTTGCCGAAGGTGTGCGGTCGGATGGCATTTATCTCAAAATCAGTGGTCAGCATACGGTCTGCGCCCTTCGCCCAGAAGATATTGAAGTGATTGAACCAAAAATCGGTCATCACCTCTTGAAGTTGGCGTTCGCTATAGACGGCGCGAACGATCTTCTGCCCTTGCAACTCCTGAAGGATGAACTGCGGCGGCTTGACCTTGTTGTCGCGGTAGTACGCAAATATCTGTTGGCGATATTCGCGCTGTTGCCGTTCGCTTTCGCGCGCTTCTTCGCTGTCCATCTTGTCGCTCGGCTCGTTGAGCGGCGCTTGCGGGTTCAATTGACCGGGCAGGCGAAGTCCTAATTTGCGCGCGATGTCTTGCGGCTGCGGGTACTGTTCATTGATTTCGGCAATCTCCATCTTGAGCGACGGAAAGGCTGCCAGTCGCGCTTCGAGCGCCACATCGTCGAGGCGTTCGGGATAGAGCTGCGACTCGATGTACTTGTCGAGTCCCTGACGTTTCACTTTCTCTACATCGCCCGCGCGCGGCCCGAATCCCAAACGATTGAGCACATGCAGAATCTTCTGCTCTTCGCTGAGTTTCTTCGCAGCCGTTTTCGCCTCTGCCCAACCCGGAACGAACGCCGACGACACCAGTACTGCAACGAGAGCAACTGCCAGACTCCCATGCAGCGCGCGCTCCTTCATCAATTTCGAAGCCAACTGATTTCGATGTTTCATAATTACCGCCCTCTGTGATGATCGAACCTCGCCCCGTCAACGATGGTGAATGGTTAGGTTCGTGGTTCAGAAGATAGGACGAGCGGGCAGGCGGTTTGGTTTGAAAAGGTGGAAAAATAAATCGCAGCAGAAATATGCTGACAAACCAGAGTAAACCATCGCGATTGAGAGGTGGTCTCCGATCATCCTAGCAGCCTGCAAACCTGGCGGTCAGAGACTGCTTCTCAATACAGCTCTTCGGGATTTGCAGCGCGGGATAACAACCGGCGCGTTCGTTATCCTTCAAAGGCAAGCTTCACGGTCGGGTCAAGGTTGCGGCAGGCGTGTTCGAGCCGCGCCGTTGAACGCGACTTGAGCGTCTCCACATGCCGCCACCGCAGGGCGCGCGTGCGGCGAAAGATTCTCACCTTCAAATTGGCGACCTCGCTGTTGAGGCAATAGAGAGGTTCGCCGTCCGGGTCGCGATACTCGGCTTGCAGCATATCGCGCAAGTGGCATTGCGCAGTGCCTTCGATGCGCACCTGTGAATTGAGCGCTGAAAACGCCCAGAAGCCAACGCCGAGATTGCGTCGCCACTGTTCGGCAACGCGCAAGCGCGTGAAGTGATGCTCTTCGCCGCGATGGCGCAAAAAGAGCGAGAGCAGCGGCGGCGCAAGGCGTCCGGCTACACGCTGCCGCGCGGCCAATCCTTCAAAGACTGTACCCTCATGCTTTTCGAAAGCGTTGGCATGAACCCATACCCATTCATCCACTTGTTTGCGCCCCCAAAGGTGCGACTGCACTCCCGGCTCATCTTCTAAAACGAATTCGCGGCCATCAACCGTTATCACCCCGCTGAAGCGCGTGTCTAGATTCGGCGAACAGACCTGCATGGCCGGTCGCGCCAGCCGTTTGATGGTCTTCGCAACTTGATGATGGGTCTCCTCATTAGGCGTGAAGTGCATATCCCAAGCAATCGTATGGGCATCGTCGGTCACGCGCCCCGATGCTTGCGACGGAGAGAAGCGGCCTTCGCAGACCTGTAAACGAAAGCCGCCCTCTGTTTCAAAGGCGAAGCGTTCCAATCCGTACTCGCATTTGAGGCCGAGATTCTGTTCCGCCTGTGCCGGGTCAAAGGTTGCCGCCCACAGTCCGACGCGGGGCTCGGAGAGAAAGAAGCGCAAGCGCCCGCTATCGGTCTTTGAAATTCGTTCTTCGGGGATGGAAAGGGCGTAGCGAAACCAGAAGCCGCGACGGCTGGCGCGATGATTGAGCATCAGAAACCAGACTTCGTGATGGCCGGGGGTTTGACCATCCCAACGACAGAGGTTGTCTGCAAGATTGGCAGGCGTGCCGAGAGTCGCTTTGTAGCTCACTGCCATAAGCCGCGTGCTCCTCCGTCGATTGCTTGTCGGGCTGCTGCTGAGTTGATGAGTGATGGGCAGGCGAGGAAAACCGAGATGCGCGAGAACTCACCAGCCCCAAGACGGCTACAAAGTACACCATTCAGCTACGCAACAGCAAACCGGTAGCGGCACACTCAATTTGGCAATCGGCGTTGACGCGCAGCGCAGGCAGCGTGAATAATTAGCCCTCGCCTATGAGCCAGCAAGCCCCGAAGAATACGCAGTTGGAAATCGAAGTGAAGTTGAGGTGTGATCATCTTGACCACTTCCGGCGCGCAGGCTTCGACCTTACCCTCATCAGTGCGCGCCATTTCGAAGACAACTGGTTGCTCGACTCTCCTGACAAAGCCCTGATGCGGGCGGGCGCAGCTTTGCGGGTGCGCTCGGTCGGCGGCAACGGGCTGGTTACCTACAAAGGCATGGTTCAGGAAACCGCCGATTCAAAACTGAAGGTGCGCGAGGAGATCGAAACTGATACGGCTGACCCCGATCAGATGGTCGCCCTGTTCGAACGCCTCGGTTTCTATCGCGCCTTTCGCTATCAAAAATACCGCACCACTTACAGCCTCATCCTTGACGGCGAAGAGCTCGAAGTCGTCTTTGATGAAACGCCGATGGGAAATTTCATCGAAATCGAAGGAGACGAAACGAAGGTTCTTCACGTCCTTGAAGTGGCGGGCTTCACCTGGCAGGACATCATTCGCGAAAGCTACCCGGAACTGCAAGCCGCTCGCTGCGCCGCGCGCGGTGTTCCGCTCGAAGACCTCGTTTTTTGTCCGTAGTCCGTCGTCCGTTGTCAGTTGTAGGGCAGCTACATTACGACTTGCAACCGGCAACGGAGAACGGACGATGGACTACTGCATGAAAGCAATGATACTGGCAGCCGGATTCGGCAATCGCTTGTGGCCACTGACGCAAGACCGCGCCAAACCGGCTGTGCCCTTTTTGGGTCGCCCGCTCATCTCTCATTCCGTCGAATACCTCAAAGGCGCGGGCATTCGTGACCTGATCGTCAATCTTCATTACCAACCCGATTCGATTCGCCGCGCGCTCGGCGATGGCTCCGATTTCGGTGTGCGGGTTCATTACTCTGAAGAGGCCGAAATTCTCGGCACCTCGGGCGGTCTTGATTACGTCCGCGAGCAATTTCTGGATGATGACTTCGTCGTCGTCAATGGCAAGATCGTCACCGACATTGATCTCGGCGCTGCCATCCGCACGCACAAAGAGCGCAATGCCCTTGCCACGCTCGTCTTAAAAGAGAATCGCGCCTGCGAGCGCTTCAGCATGGTCGAAGTTGACGCCCAAGGCGCGATCACCCGGTTTGCGGGGTTTCCTGATCCGGCAATCCAGCGGCAGGCTGACGACCCTGCACCTTTGATGTTCGTCAGCATCCATATTCTCTCGCCGCGCATATTCGATTACATTCCGCGCCACCGCTTCTCCGACACCGTGCGCGATGTCTATCCGCAGGCGATGCAAGCCGGTGAAACGGTCATCGCTCACATTGCCGATGGGCAGTGGTACGAATTCAGCACCTTGACCCGTTATCTTGAACTCAGTTGTCTCTTGATGCGGGCAGCGGGGAAGACCTCTTTTCAAGGCGCAGGCTGCCAGATTGCCGACAACGCGACGGTCAGCGATTCGATTTTATGGGATGCGGTAACGGTCGAGGCAGGCGCACAGGTGCGCCAAGCCGTGCTCGGCGAAAGGGTGCGCATTCCTGCCGGAGCCGTAATCGAACGCGCAGTCGTAGTGCGCCGGGATGTCGTCACCCGCGGGCCAGAAGACCGCCAAACTGAAATTGCAGACTGCGAAGAGGCGGGCGAAAACCTGATCGTGCATTTGAAAGCTGGTTGAAAGTTGAAGGGTGAAGGGCGAAGATCGCAGCGAATAGGTTTCCGATTGTGCGCTCATCATTGGAGTTCGACAACCGACAAATGATGACTGGCGCTGATCTCGAACCACTGATTTATGACGCCACAAATTATCGAATTAGCAGCCAAACAGTTGGGCGCATCAGCGTGCGATGTGCAGGTTACCCAAGTCACAGGGGATGCCTCGACGCGCGCCTACTTTCGCGCCCGCGCGGGCAGCAAGAGCTTGATTATCGCGCTTTACAATGCGCCTTTCGATGAACGAATCAGCGCTTTAGATCGGCTGATGGCGCAAGAGAGCGTTGATCCGACTGCGCGCTTGAAATTCGCCAATGACCCATGCGCCCATCTGGAGACCACCGCCCTGTTTTTAGACGCCCAACTTCCTGTGCCGCGTATTTTCGCCGCCTGCGGCGCAGAGCGCGCCTTGCTCATCGAAGATGTCGGCGATGTGCGATTGCAAGATTGGCTGCACGACAAATCGGCGGATGAGGTGGCCGATGCCTATCGCCGCGCCGTTGATTTCATCGTCCGCATTCAAGGCGCAACCTGGCAAGCGCAACGCAGCAACTCGATCACCGCCCATTTGGCCTTCGATGCGGCGAAGTTGCGATGGGAACTTAGCTTCTTCTTTGTGAATTACTTCGGCAAATACCGCAAAGCGCGGCTCGATGCCGTTACCGCAAACGCCGTCAAAGAGGATTTCGACACGCTTTGCAAAGAACTGGCCGCCCGCCCGCGCGTGCTTGCGCACAGAGACTATCACGCGCGCAACTTGATGATGCGCGCCGACGAAATGTTCATCATTGATTTTCAAGATGCGCGCTTAGGCGCGGCCAGTTACGATCTGGCTTCATTGCTCTATGATCCGTACACGACGCTTGACACCGGGTTGATTGAAGACTTAATCGCGCGCTTCCTTGCGGGCAAAGCGGCATCGGGAGAGAGCCTGATGGAAGCCGATGAGCTTCGCGCCGAGTTACAACTGACGACCGTGCAGCGCATGCTCAAAGCCATCGGCACCTATGCGTCGCAAGCGGCGATTGACAATCCGATCTACCTTCCCTACATCGCTCCCGCGCTCGACCGCGCACTGACGGCCATGCAGTCGCTCGGTCGCTTCGACGCCACGCGCCAGTTGCTGGAAAGGGATGCCAAATGATGAGTGGCTATATAATTTCTTTCTCTGTTACGTACGCCATAATCACCTCCGCCTGAATGTGAGTCTATAGCCCTGTTCGGGGAAAATCAAGCCTGCATATTTTTGCCAAATCAGGCTCTTGCCATTTCTATCTATCCATTTTTCTGTAGTGCCGATAGTGATAAAGTCCATATCAAAGTCTCTTGGGTATGTTAAATGGAGTTCCAGTGTATGCATAAACCGACTAGAAATGAAGCTCTTCGTATTAGTTGGCTCATTGATATACAGCTTGCGATAGGACATGTTGATCTTATATTCATTCTTCCCCCTTAATCGAATGTCGATTTCTATGGTCTGAGACTGACCTGTCTCGTTGATCACTTGCGGCGGGTAATCATCACGCACATCCTGATCGTCGATCATTAAAGATAGTAATTCCCAAGCCTGCGACCGTACAGGGCTACCATTATCAATCGTCGTCCTGTAAGGCCAGACAATTTCTTGAGAGCTATCTGCTGCTGTGATCACAAAAGATGTATTTTCCGTTGAATAATAGCGATTCTGGTCTACTTGATCGGGAGTAATCTCGACTCTTTGAAAAAACTCTTCGTAGTAGAAATCTACCTTTATGGGCAGATATTTTTCTAAGATGGTTGTCTCAATGTGCCTGCTAATTTTTGGGAACTTATTTTTATAGATAGCCTTCGTCACAGTCTTCCAGATTTCTTCAATGTCATTACGTTTGCTAAGAAAATCACTGCTGTAAAGCGTATCAACGATGACCTGAGAGCATTCTTTCTTAAATATCTGGCGAATGTTGTTTTCGTCAGG
>CAYXVU010000232.1:0-9600 GCA_964468725.1 uncultured Clostridia bacterium | reverse complement strand
TTCGATGTTGAGCGAAGGACTGACCTGTGCGCTGGAACATTGTCACATGGGAATTACGGGAGAAAACGTTGCTGCGGAAGAAGGCATTTCGCGCGCCGACCAAGACGCCTTTGCCGCACAGAGTCAGCAACGTGCGGCTGCCGCAATTGCTGCGGGAAGGTTCGAAGCCGAAATTACGCCTGTACCCATTCCACAAAAAAAGGGCGAACCGTTGCCCTTTCAAGTTGACGAACACCCGCGCGCTCAAACGACTGCGGAGTCGTTGGCGCGATTGCGACCGGCTTTTCTTCAAGAGAGCGGTTCGGTGACCGCAGGCAATGCGTCGGGAATTAATGATGGCGCTGCGGCGCTTGTGATTGCCAGTCAAGAACGGGCGCGGTTAATGGAGCTTGCGCCGCTGGCGAGCATCGTTAGCTATGCTTCGGCGGGCGTCGAGCCGCGCGTGATGGGGATGGGGCCGGTTCCGGCAATTGAGCGCGCATTGGAGAGAGCCGATCTGAGGCTTGCCGATATTGATCTATTCGAACTCAATGAAGCCTTCGCCTCGCAAAGCCTCGCCGTCGTGCGGAAGTTAGGCATTGATGGAGCACGTGTCAACGTTAACGGCGGCGCGATTGCTCTTGGCCACCCCATCGGCGCGAGCGGTGCGCGCATTCTCGTCACCTTGCTCTATGAAATGCAACGACGCGACGTGAAGCGCGGGTTGGCGGCGCTCTGTATCGGCGGCGGGCAAGGCATCGCTATGATCGTTGAACGATAGGGAAATGCTATGGCCGATGACAAAGAGAATGACAATGGGATGCCCATCGGTGCTCCCGTCATCCTCTATCTGCATAGCCCCAAAGAAAAACTTTGGGGCCAACTCAAAGAGTTGAACGCGGCGGGCGTATACCTGCGCGGCATTGATCTCAACACCTTTGACGATTGGATTCAGATGATCGCCAGAGGCGAGCGCAACATCGGACTGACGCGGATGTTTTTGCCCATGTGGCGCGTCGAACGTATTGTGCTTGACGAAGCCGTTGATGATATTCCTTCCCTGGCCGACCGCTTCTTTCATCGCGTCGGGCTGACGGTCGAAGAATACCTCAGCACCGATTGAGTGTCGGGAAAAACTGCTACGAACCTTCTCCTCTCTTCCCGAATGTCTCATGGCGAATTGCGTTACTTTGCCTTGATCGGCTGATCCTCTTTCATTTCTTTGCCGTCGCTTGCCGATAGGCTGCGGCAACGGCAGGTCCCGAAACGTAATAAGAAAAGATAAAACTCCGCAGTTGCGAATCTCCCGCGAAGGCTTGTCGAAACTCTTCAAGGTTGACGCTCTTGCGTGTCTGCTCTAACGATTCGCCGCGCGCGACGGCGGCGGCCACCTGTTCAGTGATGGCGCGCAACAACCTGACCATCAGCTTGGCATAGACATCATCGCGTTGGACTCTTCCATGACCGGGAATCATCACGCCCGATTGCAGCGCCAATAACTTTTCGAGGGTCGCCAGATATTCGCTCGGATAGGAAGTTGAACCGACCAACGGCACCGGCCAGACGATCAGGTCGCCGGTGATGACGACATTCTCTTGCGGCAAATGAACGATAAGGTCTGCGCCGGAATGGCCGCGCCCGAGGTGGCGAATGTCAATGACGCGAGTGCCGCGATGCAAAGTCAAGCGATCAGCAATCGTTATGGTGGGGAGAATGACCTGAAATTTCGGAGCCTCTGCAAAGTATCGCTCTGCCCACTTGATGTCGCTCAGGTAGCTGGCGCGCTCTTCTTCGGTCAGCGCCTTTCCGGTGAGGCTCTTGTTCTGTTCGACGAGGCTTTTCAGTTGGGCAACGACTTGCGGCCCGCCTGCGAGGAGTTGCTGGCGATTGGACGCGCCGACGGTTGGCAAGTCTTGCAAGGTGCTGGTGTGGCCGATGAACTCGACGGCAGGGAAGGCTTCCCGATAGACCTGATTGCCTAATATGTGGTCGTCATGCCAGTGGGTGTTGATGACGTAGCTGACCGGTTTGTCGGTCAACATTCGTAAGGCTGCGAGCGACTCTTTTGCCGATGCTGGCGTAACATTGGTGTCAACGACGATGACATCGCGGTCATTGATGATGAAGACGACATTGGCATCGAAGCCAAGCCCCGGCGGCTCTTTGCGGATGGCTGCATAGATGCCATCCGCAATCTTTTGCAGGTCGAAACTCCCTGCACCTGCGGATGACACATTGCCTTGTGATTGAGCAATGGCAAAGGCGGGGATGAGTAAAACAAAGGCGATGAGCCGGGAAAAAATTCGTTTGTCGGGCATAATCGAAACCTTGAATGAGAGTGGACGAGCGTTGTTTGCTGTCGAGGATAGGCCACTGACAAAGATCAGTAGGGATTGTCGCAGGCGTGCAAAGCGAATGCAATTCGCTTTGGCGGTGGCTGAAGGTCGGTTGCCAGCACGCGGGTTGCCCACAGAAATGCCATCACGTCGTGGCCGCGCCAATTGCTGCACGCCGTCACCCGGTTGGTTCTCTTGAAGATCGGAGCGGCAAAACGAACCAGCCAAAAAAGGCTGAGAGCACCAACCAAGCCCCCATCATCAACAGAGCCAATTCAATGGTTAGATACTCTGTGATTATACCCGCCGCAAATAACCCCAAGGGTCCGCCCAGATATTGCACTGCGGTCAAAGAGGTGAAGACTTGTCCGGCAATGGCTTTCGGCGTCTCTTCTTGCAGAACCGTTTGCTGCAAGGGATTGCCCGCGCCTAACAGGAGGCCCGCTAGCCCTGCGGCTCCGATCATCTGATAAGAGCGGGTGGCGAGTGCACACAGCATGATGGCACTGCCGGTCAGCAGCCCCCCGCCGTAGTAGATTGCCGAAAGCGTGAGTCGTTTAGCGAGCCAAGCATAAGCGGCTGCTCCGATGGTTGCTGCTATGCCGAAGACCGAGAGGCAGATGCCGAGCAAGGTTGAACTTTGAAATTTCCGCACCGTCAGCACCGGCAAGAGGAGCCCTAAAAAAGGGAGAATGACGAATCCCGTCATCAAGCCGATGATGGCCAGCGATTTAAGTTGTGGGTGTCGGAGGATGAACTGCGTGCCGCGCCAGATGCCACCTTCGTTCGGCTTTGCGGCGGCGACTCGCCTTGTCGGTATGATGAGAGAGAAGAGCAAGGCGCAGACAACAAAAGATGTGGCATTGATAAAAAAAGTAGGTACTGTTCCGATCCAGCCGATCAGCGCCGCGCCAATGACCGGGCCTAAAAAGTCTGTACCATTTTCGAGGCTACCGCGCCATGAATTGATTTTATCTAGCGTTGTTCCGGACATCTCCGAAAGAGTTGGTATAAGCGTTTGCCTGGCCGCAATGCCAGTAGGGTCGAACAACGCGCCCAGCAATACAAGCGAAAAGAGCACGAGCGGAGAGGGGCGGTAGAAGTAAAGGCATGCCAGAGGTAAAGCGAGCGTCGAAAGAGAACTCAAGAGGTCTGCAACGATGCTTACGTGCCGCGCGCCAAAGCGGTCAATGGCGCGCCCGCCAAAGAAGGCCGCGAGGATGACCGGCAGGACATTGCCGATGCTGGCAATCCCTGTGACAAGGGCTGAGTGCGTATACTGTAGGACTAAAATGGGCAAAGCCACGGCAACGATTTGATTGCCCACCAACGACAAGCATTCCGCCGTGAGGAAGCCAATAATCGGGATGAATTGTCGCCGGGTTGTCATCGTTCTCGCTCCATCATACCGAAAGCCATTGTGGGAGTTTGAATTGTGGGAAGCGAATGGTTGGATGTTTGCCACACGAGATTACAAAGCTCCTTCATCTTCGAGGGGCATCACGTCCCGAACGCCTCTGCCCTATTTTGATGATCTTCCGCAACACGTGTCCGATGCCAGCTTACGAAGAACCTGACACGGTTGCAATGGCGCTCAATGAGATTGGTAAAGGAGGAAAGTGATAAAAACGACTTGAATCGTTGCTTAATTTAGGTGTATAAATTCCCGCGTTTTCACTAAAAATTCTCAATCTGTTCTTTTCTAAGGCTCTTGATGGTTGTGTTACCTGAAGATTTGCAGGGTTAGGTATAAAAATTCAAGTTGATTGTTATTGCTCTTGAAGTGTCTTTCAGGAGGAATTTTTCGCTAAACATCTAGATGGAAGCCGAAGTCGGTTGATGCGACTGTCAGTCAATCATTTCTGACTCCGTCGTTTTGGCTTACCTGGCAGTTTCGCTGTTAGTAAAGCTGCTAGAGACAGTGCTAAGCGAGAAGCGATGATTCGACCTAAGTGGATAACTTTCTTTTTGCTCCTTATGGTTCTACCCCTATTGGGTTGCCCCAAGAAGGTTAGCGAGCTACCGCCGCAAGAAGAAGTCGAGCGAGTGGAAGGCGTATCGGATAGCTTGGCGGTTGACATCTTTCTCGATTCCACCCTTTCGATGAAAGGATTTTTGGTTGATGGCACTTCAAGCACGTACGAGCAGACCTTGCACTTGCTGGAACGCCCCATCGGTACGGGTTGGAAGAATGGTAAGAATACGTTTTACCGATTCGGCACGAGCCTTTCGGAGATCAAGGATCGCGGGCATCGAGATGCTATCCAACCCGGTTTTTATACCGATCAGCGATTCACAGCAAAGACGCACATTGAATCGGTCATTGAATTCGCCAATGTCGAAAACTTAACTGTGATCGTAACCGATTTGTTTCAAGATCGAGCCGACATCAGCCTGTTGAATGAAAAACTGAAAGAGAAGTATCTGCGGAAGAATCTCGCCATCGGAATCGTCGGTATTGGCAGTCAATTCGCGGGCACGGTCTATGATGTCGGTGTACGAAACTACTCTTTTCCCTACGATAGCCGAAAGGGCGGTGAGACAGCATTCAGGCCATTTTATCTGCTGTTATTCGGCAAGCACGCCGATGTCGCGCGATATTTTCAAGAGTTGGAAAAAGCCGGTTTGCACGCCTTTCCCCACCGGCATTTCCTCATCTTATCGCGCTATCTGCAAGACCCCCTATCTTCTTTTGAGGGCGCGAGTCTGGATAGCCAAACTCAAATTGTCGAGACCTCGGGCATCCTTTCTCCGAAGATCGCGGATGGGGAAAAGAAGCGATTCAAGCAATTTCGCCTGCGAAACCGGGCGGCGGAGGCTACCTTTACGGCCGTCCTTCCCTATGCGCCTCTGCCCAATACGATAGGCTTTGATCTGCAAAAGGTAGAGGCGGAGATTCAGGCTTGGAAATATGACGGCAACACATTTGTGGCTGATAGGGAAGCTGCACAGGCCATAAAGATTAGTGGTTTATCCGTCGGCGACAGCCGTATGACTTTGACGGTTTCGGTTTCCGGCAAACAGCTTCCGGCCAATAGTCTGCACAGCTTCAAAGTGGTGATCCGTCCGCAAGAATACAAATTGCCCGAATGGGTTTCTGCCTGGGATATGCCGGTCACGATGATTGAAGGGTGGAAGCGCAATCCGAACGGCTTCAACGGCGCAACGACCTTTAACTTGAAGCCCTTTCTTCATGACTTATGGGAAACCATCGTGCAGGTTCATCAACCAAAAATTGCCGAGTTGCAATTCTGCGTGCAAAACGACTAGCAGGAGGAAGAGCCTTATGAGGCACCTGACGAATCTATCTTTTATGACGGGCATCGCCGTATTCGTATACTTTATTTTTCTTATCACTCTTGAACAGGATGTCTTCCTCTTTGAACGAATCGTCCCGCCAGCCAATGTCAAGTTAGAGGACTGGTTGGAGAGTTTCAAGTGGTGGGGTACGGCGGGGATTACCGCTTCGTGGGCTTCCTCTCTTCTGTGGTATGTGCAGGGACAATGGCTATTTAAGGTGAACGATTGGCGTCGCGCTAATAACCGTCCGGTTTGGGTTGTGATGTTTTTTGCGCCGGTGGTGGTAGTGATATTGGGAATCCTCTTTACGGAGCAGGCACAAGAAGGCGCGATATTGGCCTATATCTTTTATGCGGTGAATTGGGTCATCTGTTTCTATCTGGCAACCGTTTTCTTTTCTCCTTCGGCTTTTAAGTACGACCCTTTGGGAGCCAAATTCCTGCGCCGTTGGTAGGAGTTTACTGCGGTGCGGTTGAATCCAATCAATCGAGGTGTTTATGCGTTACTATGTGATTGGCATCGGTGGGACAGGGGCGAAGTGTGTCGAAGCCATAACCCATCTGTGCGCCGCAGGACTTATGCCGGAGGGCGAGTTATATGCGCTCTTCGTTGATCCCGACAAATCGAACGGGAGTTTGGAGCGTGCCCAGATCACGTTGCAACAATACACACGGGTTCGCCAACTCAAACTCGGTTCTACCCAATTGCTCAAGACGCCGATTACGGTTGCCAGACCCGATGTCTGGTCGCCGTTTAGCGAAGCCAACCCCAGTTTGGAAAAGTTCTTTCGCTATACCAACCTCAAGATGAATGATGAGGCGGCTGCACACCTGTTCGATGTTCTGTACAGTCCGCTCGAAAAAGAGACCTCGTTGGAGAATGGCTTTCGCGGGCATCCATCCATTGGGGCGGCGGTTATGGCTACCACCGTCAAACTTGGAGAAGGCGAACCCTGGCGAACCTTTCGCGATAAGATTGCTGAAGACGTGAAAGCCAGTGACGGCGCGAAGATCGTGCTGATCGGTTCGATCTTCGGCGGAACCGGAGCCTCCGGCGTGCCGACCATCGCCCGGCTCATTCGCAATGAATTAGAGAAACTCGGACAGGAGAAGGCCAAAATCGGCAGCATTTTGATGCTCCCGTACTTTTCGTTTTCACCCGTAAAAGGTGAAAAGCTGCGCGCCGATGCGGAAGATTTTCTGCTCAACACGCAGGCGGCTCTGAAGTACTATCACCAACAAGACCAACTCGGCATTTACGATTCGGCTTACCTGCTTGGCGAGCAGGAATTAAGCCCGATGAAAGATCCCAGCATCGGAGGCAAGACGCAACGCAATGAGCCGCACTTTTTAGAACTCTATGCCGCGCTTGCCTGTTTAGATTTTTTCCATAGAGAAAATTATGAGAAGTACTTTATGGTGGCGCGGCAGGAGGCCGAAAGCCTAACCTGGAATGACCTGCCATACCTTCAAGACCCACAGGCCTTGCGGCAAAAGGTTGAGCAACTCGCCCGCTTCGCATTTGCCTATCGCTGTGCCTATTACCCGATGCTGGCCGATATTCACAAAAACGGCAGAGGGTATCGTGCGCCTTGGTATGTTGATTTCTTCGAGCGTCGGGAAATCGATCTGCATAAGGCCATGAATGCTGATCTCGGATACGTCAAAGAGTACTGTGACAGCCTGTTGTTATGGCTGGCGAACATACAAGCCTCTGCGACCGGTATCAATCTACGGTTGATCAATTACAACGCTTTCGCACAAAAGGTGATCGCCGATGAAGAGGGGAAAACGGCCGTCGAGTTGAAGCCCAACAGCTTTGAACTCGCCGAATTCGGCAATATGACGCTAGCCGCCCCTGACCGCCATCCGTATGCGTTGACCCGGTTATGGGAACGGATGTCAAACGCGCGTGTCCGAGATCGCGAGGCGGTCGAGGTTGGTCGGTTTCTTCACGCCCTCTATCGGGAGTGCGCGGAGATCTGAGATTCCCCCTTCCTATCAACAAATCGAAAGAGCGAGGAGCAGGCCTTATGTCGAGCAATCAGAGCCACCATCCGGTATTGCCAAAACTGAAAGAAGAGAGCACCGTTGCCAACTTCAAAAAGTCCGGCGACTGGGATTGGCGTCAGGAAGACGAACTGCACAAAGTGAGCGAGAGTCTGAAAGTTGAGAAGGTGACCATCGAAATCAATTCAATCCCCGATATGTGGGCGCGTCCGCTACTGTTTGAGATGGCGCTGTTTGACAAAGGGCATCTGTTACATCAGCGCATACGCGGCGAATGGCGCGGAATGTTGGCGCTTATGGCGCTCAGGGAATTAAGCGGCATCAGCGGACTGAGTGCGAAACTGATCAATATCGGTAAGCCGTCAACGCAGGAAGCCTCCCCTCCTCAATCTGTTCCTGCCCCGTTCATCAGCGCCTTGTCCGAATTGGCTCCGGAACGAAGCATCGCTTCGGACACGAACTGGCGGGAGCTATATGTCATCCTGTTTAACAACAATTCGATTGGCATGACCTCCCCGACGACGTTGGTGGTGACGGCGACCGATTACTTCAATCGAATTTGCAACGTTCCCTGGTTTGATGGCCGCTATTTGGAAGACCCCATTGCCAGACTGGCACGTTTCCAGCGAGACATGATGGCGGGTTGGTTGAAGAGGCTACAAGATGATCTGAACCGGCATGCCTTTCTCCATCACAGCGGGAAAGAATGGCGCGACTTGCTCAAAGGGTTGGATGACTATATCGGTGATTTGGCAGGCACAGCCTCGATAGCGATCATTCATAGCCTGACCAGGTTGGGTTTGCAGCAGGGCGTCTTTGAACATTTGGATAAGGCGATTGAAGGCGATGGGATTGTCGATTCGCATGTGCGCTTAGTCCCATCGCGTGACCCGGCTCCGCAAAAGACCCTGCTAGTAGTGGATCCGGAAATCGCCCGACAATGGAAAATGGTGCCGCACAACATCCTCGTATGGGGCGGCGTTACATTGGACACAGAAGGTAATCAGTATAGTGCAGCCGCTTTTGAGAAAGGTAAGATTGGCGGCAAGACGGTCAATCTAGTTGAGAAGCGACGACCGCAAGACTTCTTCACAGAGAAACTGTTTGTGGTGAACATCCGTGAAGCTTTACCCGGCTCGCTCCCTGCGATCACGCCTGTGACCCTTGAGTATCAGGGAGAATTCGTCACACCATTGCTGCCGCTCAGCACCGAGTTGCTCGATTATTTGACGCCGGAAGACATCAATGTACGCCTCCGCTTCGAGCAAAGCGGCGACAGCATCATTGTATATCTCCGCTTGCCGCTTTCGGGGCCAGATGGCAAAGAGAGAGACTTTCTCATTAGCAAAGAGTTCAGCGCGCAAGCCAATAACTTGATCTCGATTGGCACGGTTCCGGTTTTGGAAATCTGGCCGAATTTCAAGACCCGCGATGGCAGTTGGCAAGCCTACTTCCTCTACTACAACAACGCCGGAGAAGAGACCTTCTCGGCAAAGACCTACCCGGAGCATAGCGAAACCGTGACGCAGGAATTCAAAGGTAAGCGCGGACAGGTGGAGCGCTACGTCGCGCGGATGAAGGTTTTTCCCGAAGCTCTGATCTGCCAAGCACAGGTGGCAAACCTAGCGACCAAGAAGATGGTCACGCAAGCGGCAGGCATCGTCCTGTTAAAACAGCCAGAGGAGTTGCCACTGCAAGACAAATCTTTTCGCGTCGGCGTAGACTTCGGAGCTTCGAATACGAGTGTTTATGCGCGAGACGGCAGCAACGAACCGTTCGGGCTGGTCTTTGCCGAGCGGTTTTTGCAGATCACTCAATCGGAAGAGTCGAAGCGCACCGATATGTACCTCCACTTTATCCCCGGTAAAACTCAGAAGACCCCCTTCCAGAGCCTGTTTCAGGATTTTCACGTCCAAAAGTCAGCGCAAGACAAAGAGGCACAAGGCGATGATCTGAAGATTCGACCCTTGCTTGAT
>CAYXVU010000231.1:0-9613 GCA_964468725.1 uncultured Clostridia bacterium | reverse complement strand
TATGGCAGCGGTGTTTTTGAAGGGCTGCGTTGCTACGAAACGGCTGAAGGCGCTGGCGAAAATCTCTTCCTCGTGCGCAACCACACTCTCAAGACCAATGACGCGGGTCATTCGATTCTGCTTGGCATCACGCGCGACGCAGTGATTGAGATCGCGCGTGATCTGGGTTATGCAGTTGAAATCGGCGCTTTGACGCTTGAGGAACTTTTCGAAGCGGATGAAGCCTTCTTCACCGGCACGGCGGCGGAAATTACGCCGATTCGGGAAGTGGATGAACGGCCCATCGGCAACGGCGGGCGCGGGAAGGTGACAGCGACAATACAACAGGTCTTTGGCCGCGCGGTACGCGGCCAAGAAGAGGGCTATCGCTCTTGGCTGCATCCGGTGGCGCAGCCGGTCAAAGCCGTGATGTAAATGAAATGGGTGAAGATGATGGAAGTACTGCAACGGGAAATGTTCGTCGCCATCGTAGACGAAGGCAGGTAGCCGTCAAAGCGTGTCGCCCTCATACCCGTATCTGGGGCGTTGAAACAGCAGGCGCAGACAGTATGGCGCAAGCGCGCGCCGCAGGTCAGGTTGTTCGCTTACCGCAAATCACCTCCATTGCGCGCACGCTTGGCGCACCGGAAGTGGGTCAGTTACCCTTTGCGTTGGCACAACGCTATCTGGAAGATGTTGTCGTCGTCTCTGATGCCGAGGCCCTTGATGCTCTCCTTTTTTTGTTGGAACGAGCAAAGGTGTTGGCAGAACCGGCGGCGTCTTGCACGCTGTCAGCGGCAGCCCAAATGCGCGAGCGATTTTTACCCCATCATCACGTCGTGTTGATTCTGTGCGGGGGTAACCTCGCTGTCGATACGCTGTTGCAATGGGTCAGCCATCCGCCGCAAGCCTGATCGTAACCGGCAAGCGGTTTGACGCACGCAACAGGTTTGCACTGCGTGTATTCGCAGCGGGCGGTTATCCGATCTACAACCAACGCTGGATACGAAAGGCGGTTGCTCTGAGATGGATTCGAATCAAAGTGAGCAAGTGATGAACATCAATTCCCGAAGCCGCGTCGTAACCAGCGGTATTGAGCGCACCCCCAATCGCGCCATGTTGCGCGCCGTCGGATTTGGCGATGACGATTTTCAAAAACCCATCATTGGCGTCGCCAATGGTTATAGCACGATCACGCCTTGTAATGCGGGTCTCAATCGTTTGGCGGAACGCGCCATTGCGGCGCTTGCCGAACAAGGGGCGATGCCGCAACAGTTCGGCACCATCACCATCAGCGATGGCATTTCGATGGGCACGCCCGGCATGCGCTACAGTCTGGTGTCGCGCGAAGTCATCGCCGACGCTATCGAAACGGTCTGTCAGGGGCAAAGCCTCGACGGCATATTGGCCATCGGCGGCTGTGATAAAAACCTGCCCGGAGCGATGATTGCCATCGCGCGTCTGAATATCCCTGCCGTCTTCGTTTACGGCGGCACGATCAAAGCCGGTCGCTATAACGATCAAGACCTCACGGTCGTCAGCGCCTTTGAAGCGGTCGGCCAGTACAGCGCCGCGCGCATCAGCCCTAGCGATTTGCTGGAGATTGAACGCCGCGCCTGTCCCGGCGTCGGGTCGTGCGGCGGCATGTATACAGCCAACACCATGTCGGCAGCCATTGAAGCAATGGGCTTGAGCTTGCCCTATTCTTCGACCCTGGCCGCTGAAGATGAAGAGAAAGCTGCCTCCGCCTCCGCCTCCGCCGTTGCGCTCGCCGCCGCTGTGCGAAAACAGATTCTGCCGCGCCGGATTCTCACCCGCCAAGCCTTTGAAAACGCCATCGCCGTGGTGATGGCCATCGGGGGCTCGACCAACGCCGTCTTGCATCTGCTGGCTATCGCGCACGCCGCCGAGGTGAAATTGTCGCTTGATGATTTCGAAGTGATTCGCCAGCGGGTGCCTGTGCTTTGCGATTTGAAGCCTTCGGGCAAGTATGTGGCAACCGACCTGCATCGCGCAGGCGGCATTCCGCAGGTAATGAAGATGCTGCTTGTCCATGACCGCTTATATGGCGAGGCGCTGACAATTACCGGCAAGACGATTGCCGAAACGCTCGACAAGGTTGCTGCTGCTCCGTCATCCGAGCAAGAGGTTATCCGCCAATGGCACGCGCCACTCTACCGGGAAGGACACCTTTCCATCCTGCGCGGCAATCTGGCGAGCGACGGCGCTGTTGCCAAGACGAGTGGCATCAAACAGCCGCGCCTGACTGGCGCCGCGCGCGTCTTCGATTCGGAGGAGGACTGTTTGTCAGCGATTTTGGCGGGCACAATTCAGCGCGGCGAGGTGTTGGTAATTCGCTATGAAGGGCCAAAGGGTGGGCCGGGAATGCGCGAAATGTTAGCGCCGACTTCGGCTTTGATTGGCGCGGGGTTGGGCGATGCGGTAGGGCTGATTACGGACGGGCGATTCTCCGGCGGAACCTATGGACTGGTGGTTGGCCACGTTGCCCCCGAAGCCGCAGTCGGCGGTACGATTGCGCTGGTCGAAGAAGGCGATTCGATCACTATTGACGCAGACGTACGATTATTACAACTTAACGTTGCGGACCAAGAACTCGCTCGCCGCCGCGCCGCCTGGCAAGCACCCGCACCGCGCGCGACTCATGGTGTATTGGCCAAATACGCGCAGTTGGTTTCATCCAGCAGCCTCGGCGCTGTCACCGATCTATTCCCGCCATCAGAACCTTCCGCTGTTGCAGACCCGTAGAGACGCCAGAAACGGCCTCCTTATCCCTACCAGTTTGATACTCTCACCTTGCCTCCTCCTCCGCAGCCCGCAAGGTTTACGTTGCCATTTGCAAACTGCTAGAATGAGCGCGCTCATAAGGAAAGGATGAACGATGACTGAGGAATGATGAGGAGCGAGTCTACCGAACCGGCGAGCCGCTATTAATCGTGCTGCATTCATCTCTCATCAATCACTGTCTATGTCTGAAGAACGAATCAGAGTATTGCTCGCTAAACCCGGTCTTGATGGTCACGACCGGGGTGTGAAGGTCATCGCCCGCGCTTTGCGTGATGCCGGGATGGAAGTCATCTATACGGGTCTTCGACAAACGCCGGAGATGGTGGTAAGCGCCGCCTTACAAGAAGACGTTGATGCGATTGGCTTGTCCATTCTGTCGGGCGCGCATATGACGCTATTTCCGCGAGTCGTAGAATTGGCGCACGAAGCCGGACTTGATGATGTCATTATTTTCGGCGGCGGCATCATTCCCGATGAAGACATTCCCAAATTGAAAGCCGCTGGCGTTGCCGAAGTCTTCACCCCCGGCGCGCGCATGGAAGAGATTGTGACCTTCATCAAAACAAACTCGCGTCGCGCACAGGCGCAAGCGTAATCGGTCAAAGAACTCCTCAAAGTCCCGCCGGGGCGGACTGGCTACCGTGCGCCCTTCGTTTCGACTGCCTTCTCTCGTAGCATGGCTATCGAGACCCTGATGCTCTACCCGCTGAGTTTATCTCCCCCTTCGTAACACTGCACCCGGCAAACGACCTGTTGTTTTGTCGCCCTCCCAAACCGTTTCGCCATTAACCAAAACCTGACGAACACCGGCAGCCAATAGCAGCGGCTCTTTGAAAGTCGAGCGGTCTGTCACCCGTTGCGGGTCGAAGAGTACAAGGTCGGCCTTCATCCCTTTTCGCAGCAGACCGCGATCCGTCAAACCCAATCGCGCGGCGGGCAGAGCAGACATCTTGCGAATCGCTTCTTCAAGCGGCAGCCAACGTTTTTCGCGGACGAATTGGCCGAGCACTTTCGGAAAGGTTCCCGCGCCGCGCGGGTGGCGCGTGCCGATGCCGCCGTCGCTGGAAACCATCACCCAGCGCTGCCGATAGAAGGTTCGCACATCGGCTTCATTCATCGAACTGCACACGACGCTTGCGCCGCCGTCTTTCACAATCTGCATGTAGGCATCAATCGAAGTTGTTTTGTTGACGGCGGCAATCTCAGCGAGCGTCCGCCCCTCGTAATCGCTATGCGCCGAGCAGTTGGTAATTAACACTTTATCTGCGCCGCCGACATTATCGAGTCCGGTTGCGACGGCCTGCCGGTCTTCATGTCTGCGGCTCGGAACCAAGATGGTGATCGTCGAAGCCCACGCCGTATAAGGGTAGCAATCGGCTGTGATGTCGAGACCGGCGTGGCGCGCGCGGTTGATTAGGGCGACGACTTCAGCGGCTCGGTTCCAGACCAGCTTGTTGCCCATCTTGATGTGCGAGATTTGCACTGGCAATTTCGCTTCGCGTCCGATGCGAATCGCTTCACGCAGGGCGCTCATTATACCTTCTTCTTCGTCGCGGATATGGCTCATATAAATGCCCCGATACCGCGCCGCCACCCGCGCCAAAGCGATCAACTCTTCGGTCGAACAGGGATTGCCGACATCGTACTCCAATCCTGATGATAACCCGAACGCGCCTTCCTGCATGCCTTGCTCAACCAATTCCGCCATGCGGGTGATTTCATCTGCGGTTGCCAGTCGCTTGTAATCTGTGCCCATCACCCGATAGCGCACGGTTGCATGGCCGATGAAAGCAAGAACATTGGGAGCGACGCCGGTTTCCAATTTGGTCAAGTAGTCGGCGATGGGAAATGGAGATGCGCCATCCGGGCCGACTGCCAATGTGGTTATGCCTTGTGCGACTTGCGTTGTGGCCTGCGGCTCGGAAAGCAAGCCCGACTCCGAATGATTATGGATGTCGATGAAACCGGGCGCGATGACCAGACCGCGCGCGTCCATGACCTCTTCATCGGCTTGTGGGCGAAACTGACCGATGGCGGCGATGCGGTCGCCGACGATGCGCAGATTGGCGCGAAAGCGCGGCCTGCCGCTGCCGTCAATGATCGTGCCGCCGACGAGCACCCGCGCGCGTACAATGGTTTGGCTTGCGGCTGTCATCGGCGATGAAAAAGAGGCGCAGGCCAATAGCCCGATAAGGGCGAGCGCGCAAAGTCGTATCGAAAGTTTGCTCATGAAATTTTCCATTCGCTGAATTGAAATTGCGCCGCACTTTGCGACGCGATGCCAAGCGGCATCGAAAGGTACTTGTCCAATGCGAAAAAATCAACTCGCGGCTCTCTGCTGCAATGGATGCTCCTCAGTGCACAAATTGTTTCGACCTTCGGCTAGCGATGATGAGCGGTTCGCTCCCGGCAATTGGCGCGTGGCGAGGGCGAAAAAGTGTGATATTCATGACGCGGCTCTTCGCATACTTCCTCACTCCCCAGGAGGTGGTTATGACTGACCAAGGAGCTGGCCTTTGGCAACGCTTGGTGCGCTGGGTCTTCGCACTCCTACGGCGCATCACCGGCGGCATGCCCTATTTCTATGTCTTGCGCGTTCCGATGCTCATCGCTCTGATGTTGATGGCGGTTCCATGGGCGGCGGCGGGAGCGGCAGAGACGCTGCTCGGCAATCTATTTGACCTCGATGGGTGGGGCATCTTTTTGGTTTCGCTCGCTGCCTTCACAACCGGGTGGACGGTGATGGTCACGGGGCGATTGGTAATCCTCTACGCCTACGAACGTTTCGGCATCGGCGGCGTCCGCCCCGATAAAGAGATCGGCGCGCGCAGCCTCCTGCTGCCTTTCGTTATCGCTCTGCCCATCGTTGCGATGGCCATCGTCCGATCAACCGAGAGCCTATCAAAGAGGTTGCTATGGAGCGCGGGCGGGCTGCTGCTCTCTTTGCTGTTGCTAGCGTTGGCGCAGGCTTTGCAACTGCTCTTTAATCCTCCCGAGATTGCTGCCAACCTTCCGGCTTTGCTCTTCCCCATACCGCGTTCGTGGCGCGATGGGTTTCTCAGGCGACTCATCCGGCTGGATGTCTCCTCCGGCCTCGGTAAAAAACTGATGGGCTGGTTTCGCAATCTGCCGGAGTTTTTAGGGCGCGGCTATTTTCGGTACAAAGATGGCAAAGCGGTCGAGTTGCTGCCCGGTCAGGGGCTGGCAATCTCCCTCTTTTTGATCGCGCTCTTGCTCTACGCGATCATTGGCCTGGTGGCCGGGAAATACCCGCGCACCGAGATGGATGCGATACCGGCGCTCGCGTATGCGCTGTTGTTGATTCTGCTCTTGTGTTGGGGCATCAGCGCGCTGGCGTTCTTTTTCGACAGCTACCGATTTCCGGTGTTGATTCCCATCGCTTTGATTTTGGCGATGACGGCGCAGTTTCCGCAGTCGGATCATTTTTATCGCACCTCGCCGCTTGGGCAATTCGAAGCCTTGCCGCCGAATACGGTTTTGCGCGCAGGCAACAGAAGATATGCCATCGTTGTCGCGACCAACGGCGGCGGCATCCAGTCGGCGGCCTGGACAGCGCGCGTGATAACCGGCATCGCCGCAGCGACGCGCGCCGAGTTCGGCACGGAGTTCGATAAATCGGTGCGCCTAATCAGTTCGGTTTCCGGCGGCAGCGTCGGCGCGATGTATGTCGTTGACGCTTACGGGCAAGACGGCATTCCCAACGATCAGTTTGAGAAGATTGTCGCACGCGCTGCCGCTTCGAGCCTCAACGCCGTGTCCTGGGGATTGGTCTATCCCGATTTTCTCCGCGTCATTTTTCCTGTTGGTGATATAAAAACGGATCGCGGTCTGGCGCTCGAAAAAGCGTGGGAACGCAACAGCGGCGAGTTGCCGATCACACCTCACCTCAGCCAGTGGCGCGAAGGCGTGAAAGCCGGATGGCGACCCGCCAACATCTTCAACGCAACAATCACCGACACCGGCCAACGCCTGCTGATCTCAACGACCGATTTCACCAGCTCGCAAACCGCTGCCTTGTTGTCAACCACTGACCTGGAAAGAGAGAGCGCTCCTTCGTCACCAAACGACAGAGTAGGGCGACGAGAGTTCTATCAGCTTTACGGCGAAAAGTATGATATTGCGCCGGTGACGGCGGCGCGGTTGTCTGCAAGCTTTCCCTATGTCACACCGGCAGCGCGCGCCGACATCGGCGGCGCAACAACGCCGCAGTATCACGTCGTTGACGGCGGCTATTTTGACAACTACGGCATGGCAAGTCTGGTCGAATGGCTCGATGCGGCCTTGAGCGACCCGAATAATCCGATAGCTGGAGTCCTCGTCATCCAGATTCGCGGCGAAGCGCCGAGCGAGGCTGCCGCCCCAGCCGACGCGCGGGGGTGGTTCTATCAAGCCTTCGCACCGCTTGCGACTCTCTTCAGCGTGCGTTCGACCGCGCAGCTATCGAACAACAACATCGAGTTCAACCTCTTACAACAAAAATGGGCAGGCAAAGGCGTACCCATCGAAACCGCTCTGTTCGAATTCAATCAAAAGAACTTCACCTGCACGGAAAAAAAGCCGCCGCTTTCCTGGCACTTGAATGAAAAGCAGAAGCGGGCGATTCAAGACTGTTGGAATAAAGAGGTGCAACGTGGCGACCAAGAGAGCAGCCCTTTGAAACAGGTAAAAACCTTTTTAAACAAGTTGCGGGCAACTTCGCAGACAGATGTTGATAAGTGACTAATGACGAACAACCGGTTACGAGGTAAGAGCTGGCGCGGCAAGTAGAAGTAGGCAGATGGTGGCGGATGGCAAGCAAGACACTTCCCCGCTGGTTATCATCACTTCTTCAAAAAGCGTTCGATGCCGCGTTTGCAATCATCTGTCTGCCGGGCAATGGCGTTCATCTGCACACCGGCTTGCAGAGCCGATTCGAAGGTCATGCCATCCAGGTGATAGAGCAGCAGTTTCGAGAGCGTCACCGCCGCCGCAGACTTCTTCGTCATCTCGGTGACGTAGGCGTTCACGTGCGATTCGAACTCATCATCCGCAAAGACGCGATTGACCAATCCCATCTCTTGCGCCGCGCGCGCGCCGATGATGTCGCCGCGCGTCAGCATTTCGAAAGCGCGTTTTTCGGAGACCGACCGTCTCAAAACCGCCATCACCATCGCGGCGACAAAGCCGATATTGACTTCCGGATAACCGAACTGCGCTGACTCTTCCGCAAGAATCAGGTCGCAAGCCGTCGCCAGTCCGCAACCGCCTGCCAACGCGCGCCCGCGCACGGCGGCGACGATGGGGCGCGGGTGACGGCGCATTTCGAGAAACAGTTCGGCAAAGCCACGCGCATCGGCGAGGTTGTCCATCACCGTCGCTTGGCTGATCTGCTGAAGCGCCGCCAGGTCTGCGCCGGAGCAGAAATCTTTGCCTGCGCCGGTCAGCAAGACGACGCGCACACTGTTGTCTTCGGCTGCCGATTGCATTGCGGCGCGGACTTCGCCAATCAGTTCGGCACTCAGCGCATTGCGTTTATCGGGACGGTTGAGCGTCACGCGCGCGATGCCTGCTTCAACGCTGTAGAGAATTTTTTGATAATCCGCCATCGCTTCGTCACCCTTGACCGGCAGGCGCTTGTAGTTCGCGCGCCAGCGCATCGTCCACCTCAATCTCCATGCGAAGCAGCGCCGCGCTGTAGGTCTTGCCTTGCGCGTCCGTCCGCAGCGAGATGGTGCCGCCGCCATCCAGGCTGTTGTGCAAGAGGAAATTCAGAGCGCCGAGATTCGGCAATTCGTAGCGTTCGACTGCGCCAAAGCAGATGTCCGCGAAGTGTTCTTTGACGCGCTCCGCCGTCACCTGTTCGACGAGCAGCGGATAGTATTCGGGTTTGTAGGCGATGATGCCGACATTGGCCGTATCGCCTTTATCGCCGGAGCGCGCGTGCGCTAAATGAACCAGTTTGATCTTTGCCATAATGTTTTTACGGAGCGATTCGAGGGAGCGGCGAAGCGATGCGTATTCAGCAATGCCTCACCTTCCTCGTTCTCTCTTTTTTCCCGTTAGGCCTCGACCACCGAAATTTCGGGGGCGACGGCGCTTTTCGGAATAAGCGCAGGCCAGTAGGCGATGATCTCTTCGGTCTTCGGTCGCCCGCCCGCAAAGCCCGTGACGGTCGGCGGCCCGTTCAAAACGAGCGGCGCAACCTCTCTGGCAAAGCGGTCAACTGCCGCTTTGTCACTCGACCGCACGCCGATGCGAAACTGCACTTCGGGAATCTCCGGCGACGGCTCGCCCGACAACGCGCCGTGACAAGCATTGACGCCGACGAACTCCGTCAACAGGTGATCGAATCGCAGACCGAGCCGATCTAATCGCTCGCGCAAAATGCGGTCTGCCGCTTGCGCTTTCAAATAGGCATCCGGCCAAGCGTAGACCAGCGAACTGACGGCTTTCCATCCCGCAGAATAGCTCAAACTGACTTTGTACATATCGGTTGCGGGTCGGCCTTTGATGCCGGAGAAGCGCACGCGATTTTCGCCCGCTTGTTCCAGATGAATGGTCGTAAAGTCGGCGATGCAATCCGGCGTGATGTACTGGCGCGGGTCGCCCATCTCGTAAACCAATTGCTCTTTGATCGAAGCGATGGAGATGCGTCCGCCTGTACCCTCATGTTTAGTGATGACGAAAGAGCCATCTTCGCTCGCTTCGATGACGGGGTAGCCGATGTCCGCCATATCAGGAATCGCCTGCCAATCGGCCAGACAGTTGCCGCCTGTGCATTGCGCGCCGCATTCGATGGTATGACCGGCGATGGTTGCCGCAGCGAGTT
>CAYXVU010000230.1:0-9710 GCA_964468725.1 uncultured Clostridia bacterium | reverse complement strand
GAAACCGGGCTGTTTCTGATCGTTGCTGAAGCCAAATGTCGCTACAAAACCCCTGCGCGGTATGAAGATGATCTAATCGTTCGAACGGTCATCGCAGAATTGACGAAACGGACGCTGACTTTCCGTTATGAAATTGTTCGATCTGACGGTGCGGCTATTGCTACGGGCGAAACCAAGCATGTCTTTATGAACGCGCAAGGCCGACCCTCTTCGATGCCGGAGAAATACGCGGCCTTTTTGCGCGGAGAATTCTTGAGGGAGTGAGAGAGACTGGGTCGAAAGTCAAACTTCGACTTTCGACTTTTGATCGAGCAATGGATCGCCTGATTTATTACAACGACCGGGTGGTAGAAGCCGAAACAGCGGGTGTCGAAGTGAACAATGCCGGTTTGCTGTACGGTTGGGGTGTATTTGCCACCTTGCGGATCATTGCCGGTGAAGCCTTTGCTTTCGAACGATACTGGCAGCGATTGCTCAAACACGCAGAACGGGCGCAGATTGCAACGAAGGTCAATGCGGAGCAATCAGCTTTTGCAATGAACGAACTGATAACCGCTAATGGCGTGATTGATGGGCGAGCGCGTATTACCTTGCTGAAGAGCAAAGCCAGTGGCTGGCGCAAAGATTTAGGGCGTGAAACGGATTTGTTGATCTTCACAGCGACAGAGCGCAAGCAATCTCCCCGCGATGCTGCGCTAACGATCTCTCCCTATCGGATTTTGTCATCCAGCCCGCTGGCTGGAATCAAACGCACGGCGATGCTTGAACACTTGCTGGCGATGGAAGAGGCACGGTTAAGAAAATTCGACGAAGCCGTATTGCTCAATGAACGCGGAGAGATGGTTTCGGCGACAGCAGGCAATCTCTTCTGGTCTGATGGCAATGAGGTTTTTACGCCTTCCTTGGCGACCGGCTGTGTCGCCGGAGTCATGCGCGCATTCACCTGTGAAATTTTACAACGCTGCAAACTGAATCTGATTGAAGGGAGTTTTCCTGTGCAACGTTTGTTAGGCGCTGCGGAAGTATTTCTGACCTCGACGGCAAGGGGCATTACGCGGGTGTCGCGTTACGACATCAAAGAGTATGATGCCAAGGCGTCAGGAATTCATCGGCTGATTCGGCGTGAAATGACAAAACTTGTGCGACAAACTTTACAGAGTAAATAGAGACCAATGGGTTTGGTTCGGGAGGTTATGTGGAGATCAACGGACAGGAGACGATCAATTACATTTTGGAGGAGTGCAAAACCATCGCAGTAGTCGGATTATCTTCCAATCCCTACCGCCCCAGTTTTGATGTGTCACGATATATGAAGTCGCAAGGGTATCGAATCATTCCTGTCAATCCGAACGAAAAAGAGGTTTTGGGAGAGACCGCCTACGCAACTCTCGACGCCGTGCCCGAACCGATTCAACTGGTCAATATCTTTCGTCGCAGTGAAGAGGCAGGCCAGCATGTGGATGAAGCCATTCGTTTAGGCGCGCAAGCAATTTGGATGCAGGACGGGGTGATTGATGCCGCTGCAGCAGAGCGAGCCCGGCAAGCCGGATTGGCCGTTGTGATGGATAACTGTTTATTTCGGGAGCATCTTCGACGAAGGAAGTGACCGTAACATGGTTTGCGAATTCGATGTTTTGCAGTAGAATCTTTCGCGTTTCAGCATTCATTTTTTGCCGTTATCACATTTCTATAATCTGAGCAGAAACCGGTTATCTTAGGCTTCTTATCGCTGCTCATGGGAGAAATCAAAATGAAGCCTGTATTGCTGTTTGCTCTTCTCGCCTCGGCTTCCTGTGTACTGATTGCCAGCCAACTTCATACTGTTTCGACCCATTCGGCGCTCGCTCACAATGTAACCAGTACACCATCAGTGACATTGAATGAGCGGGTAAGCGTTCGCGTTCAATCGCACGGTTACCGCCCAATCAATCTTCAAGAAGGGCATGATTTACCCTTACTTTATGCGGATGCTTCGCCTGCTGCTTTGGCTTTGCGAAACGGGCAGGTCGAACCGCTGACGCTGACCGCAGAAGATTTCGACGAAGATGGCGTACCCGATTTGATTAGCGCCTATCAAAGCCAAATGGGCGGAATTTTAACTCTTCATCGCGGCAATGCGGATTCGATCTTTCCTAATGCGCCGGAAGCCCAACGACACAGAGCCGAAGGCGCCTTCACCGATTCACCCTTTCTCGCGCCCGCCAATGTCTTTCAGACTCCTCAACTTCCCGAATTGGTCGCTGCGGGCGATTTTGATGCCGATGGCCATCTCGATGTGGTGATCGGGGCACGCGGTGATGATCGTTTGACCATTCTGCGCGGTGATGGCAAAGGCCAGCTTGATAGGCCGACTGCCATTACTTTGCCCGGAACCTTGACAGCATTGGCAACGGGTGAGATTGATCGCAGGGATGGGCTTGCTGATTTGGTTGTCGGAGTGGTCAATAAAGGTCGGGCACAGGCTCTTATCTTTGCATCTTCCGAAGGAGCATTGCGCGCCAGAGTTGAAACCATACGCCTGCCTGTTGCCGCCACTTCATTTGCTTTCGCACAACTCACCCAGCAGTCTGAAAATGATCTGGCGATTGCCGCAGGAATCCAATTGTTAGTGGTATCCGGTCGTAACCGGCTTCCGCATAGGGAACCGGTGCAGGCACAACTGCCTGAACGCAAGGTTGAACGCCGGGAGTTAAATTTTCGGCTTCGTTCAATAGCCGCAGGAGATTTTACCGGCGACCCGGCAACCGATTTAGCTCTGCTTGGCGAAGATGGCGCCGTGCGGATCGTCGGCGGAAGTAGGGGGATAGCAAAGAGGGCAAAGAAAAACCTTTCGGGCTTTCTTCGTAATCGGCCAGTAAAACAGGATGCTGGAATTTGGCCGTACGCAACGAGTCTACTTTGCGCGCGAGTTTCAAGTCGGGGGGGAGATAATCTGCTCATTGTTGATAAGGGGAATCGTCAACTGCACATACTCGAATCCGACAAGCCCCTTGCCGTTACCGACCGCAATCAACAGGCAACGGAGCGCGCGCCGATTGTCGAGCTCAATTTCGATAGAGAGCCGGTTGCCGTTTTACCCATGAGATTAAATAAAGATGGTTTGAGCGATTTGGTGATTTTGCGAAGTGGTGAGGCGGCAGCCGCGATTGTTCCATCCGCTCCGGCAGCGATTATTATGGTGTTGAACAACAACGATCTGGGAGCAGACTCTTTGCGGCAGGCGATTATGAACGCCAACAGTTCTGCGGGCGCGGATGAGATTCAATTCGACGTCGGCGGCGGTGGTTTGCAAACGATTACGCTGGCATCGGCTCTGCCCATGATTACTGAAACATTAGTCATTGACGGAACGACCCAACCGGGATTTGCCGGACAACCGTTGATCGAACTGAATGGTTTAAATGTGCTAAGCGGCGCAGGGTTGATTTTCAACACGGCTGACAGTATTGCTCGCGGCCTAGTTATCAATCGGTTTGGTGGTGAAGGCATTAATATCACCGGGATTGGGAACCGCGTCGAAGGTTGCTTTATTGGGACAACTGCCGCTGGGATTATGCCGTTGGGCAATCAACAGGGTGTGTTGATTACTCCCAACAGTCAATCGAATACGATTGGTGGGGTTACTGTTGCCTCCCGCAATCTCATATCGAGCAATATCGGAAACGGTATTCAGATAAACGGAGCCGGAGCCAGCAATAATCTTGTTCAAGGCAACTTTATCGGCACGGATGTCAGCGGTGGTTCCCTCCTCGGCAATACGAATTCGGCCATTTTCATTAGCGGCGGCGCTACCGGCAACACGATAGGCGGCATGACAGTCACGGCTCGCAACCTCCTTTCGGGCAATGCCAATTCGGGCGTCTTTATTTCGGGTTCGGGTACAGATGGCAACCTGATACAGGGTAATTTTATCGGCACTGATATAACCGGAACGCTTGATTTAGGGAATTCGTTGGGTGGTGTGATTAACAATCTGGGCGGGAATAACTCGATTGGTGGTACGCCGAGCGCCGCGAATCGTATCGCCTTCAATGATGGTGCAGGAGTATTGGTTTTAGCCGGAACCGGCAACCGCTTGGAGAGCAACTCGATATTCCTAAACGCTCAAATTGGCATTGATCTGCATGACGATGGCGGGGTGACGCTGAATGACTCGCTGGATGCTGATATGGGAGGCAACGACCGACAAAACTTTGCTGTTTTGACTCTTGTTCAATCGAACGGATTCACCACCAACATTCAAGGGACGCTCAATAGCACGCCTAATACGACATTCACAATTCAATTCTTTAGCAACCCGGATTGCGACCCTTCCGGCTTCGGGGAAGGGCAACAGTTGCTTGGCTCGACCATAGTGGCAACAGATTTTTCGGGTAATGCGGCTTTCACGGCAACGGTTCCTGTCCCCGTTGTTTCCGGTCAATCTATCACTTCATTGGTCACCAATCCCGGCGGCAGCACCTCCGAGTTTTCACAATGCCAACCGGCAATTGTCATCGCTTGTAGCATTAGTTGCTCGCTCGATATCTTTGCCCTGACAAGTAGGTCGGGAATTCCCATCATCGCCCCGGCCTCTACAATGCAGAAATCGGACTCTCCGGATATGCCAACTTCTGCCAAACTGTCGGCAGCGATTGTGCGCCCACAGGCCGAGATGTGCGGAGCGATTGTCAGTTATTCTCAGCCGATGACCTCGGGCAGTTGTGGAACTGTCGTTTGTAATCCGCCTTCTGGCTCGCTCTTTGCGGTTGGCACGACACAGGTCATTTGCGTCACTGAAGCGGGGCCGTTTTGCACCTTCAATGTAACGGTCATTGATGATACTCGTCCCATGATTACCTGCCCGAATATCCCGCCCGTCAAAACGACAAGAGGACAAGAGACGGCAGTTGTTACGTACCCGAACCCTGTGACTGTCGATCCGTGTCCGGGTGGTACAGTTACTTGTACCCCTCCATCAGGTTCGGTCTTTCCGCTCGGCATTAGCAATGTCGATTGCCGCGCCCGTGATGATGCCGGTAACGAATCGGTTTGTCAGTTTGCCGTTACCGTTACCGATGGAGATAATCCGACGATTCAGTGCCCGGCAACCGTAGCGGCTGAAATCCCGGTCGGCCAGACATCTGCGCTAGTCAACTACCCTGCGCCGACCGCGACCGACAATCTGCCCGGCGTCAAAGTGTTGTGCGAGCCGCCCTCCGGGTCGAGATTCGCTTTAGGGATTACTACTGTGACCTGCACGGCAACCGATGTGCAAGGCAACCAAAGCCAGTGTCAGTTCACCGTATCGGCGACCGGCGGGACGCCAACGATCAGCGTAGAGATTCCTAATGGCGATGATCGTTTGGAGTTTGGTGAAGACACTCCCGTTGATCCGGTTCGTAAATCGCCGAAGCGCAAGAGTCCATGTTCATTCTTCACGATTCGCAATCGGGGGTTTGCGCTTGCCGTTCTGACGCTGGATTCCATCCGACGACTCGGACGGGATGTTGCGGATGGCAAAATTTCAGATGCCAATGAAGGAAATTTGTATGAATTGAGCATCCTCAATGCAGATCGTTCGGAGACCGTTGTCTCGCGCGGCGATACCGTTAGAATCGGCATTGGCGAAAGCCGCGAGTTCTGTTTGCGATTCACTCCATTCCTCCCCGCCGTTGCCGATAGGAATGATAATTTACCTGCTACTGCGGTCATTCCGAACGTGATTGCATCAGCGGTGAATTTTCAACTGGCCAATGGCGCTCCGTTTACCATCAATGTTGATGCAAGGATTGATACCGATTTGAAATTTGTCAACAGACAGAACCCGCGCCAAAAACCGATTCTGACCTTTGCGCGAAGCGGCAACGAGCTCATCTTTGAGTACTCTATCTTCGATTCGAATTTAGATGTGACGCACGCGCGATATGAGTTTCTTGATGCGAACGGCAATGTCTTCGGCCAGCCAATTGAGGTCGGTTTATCCGAACCGCTCAGTCAACGCGGACTCGTCAAAGGGCAGAGCTTTACGGTCGAGCAGCGATTTACGGGAGCGAATACCAACCCCGAAATCGTTGGCGGCAGAGTTACGGTCTTTGACCGAAACACGAGCATCAGTCGCAAAACTGTAAGCCCTCAGAGTCGTGCTACGGCAGCGCTGGCATTCCATCGAAAGCTGCGAACGACGCTGATCTTACGCCCGATATCTTTGCGGTGACTGTGTAGGTAGAGCTGACGTTGGAGTTTTGAAACGAGGTGCGCATGATGAAAAAACGATTGCTGAAATCGGTGAGTCAGCCTTTAGTTTTCTTTCTGCTTGGCAGCTTGGTTGTATATCCGGTACGTGCAAATGGTGCGTTAGGAGAAGAACTGGAAGTGATTCGCTTAGTGGCGACAGCAACGACCGGGCCGATTGGCCGATTGACGGCTTACCATGAAGCTGCGATCAATGGGCGTTTGGTGAGCGGCGAGCGTGCCTTTTGGTCAGGTGAAACTCTCTATGCGCGCAGAGGCGCGCTGCATCTCACGCTTGAAAATGTCGGGCAAGTGTCATTAGCAAGTGGGTCGTTGGTCAAGCTTTCAAAAACGTCCAGCCCTGACGGTACGGATTGTCTTATTGCTTCAGTCGTAGCAGGAGCGGTGAAAATTCGTTTAGAACGCAATGCGCTCTCTTATATCGAAGCCGGAGGTTCGGCTTATCAGTCTTCGCGCGGAGCCAATTTCCAGCTTGCTGTGCGCGATGGCAAAGCGATTGTTGAGATCGAAAATGGCAAGGTGCAAGCACAAGCCGATCCGGCGCAACGTCGGTATAAAATTCGTCCCATTGGCATTGGTTCGAACTTCAGCGTTCGCGCGCGCGCGACCCGCCAGATTCAGGTACAGGTTACGGATGAAAACGACAGGCCGGTTCCTGACGTGCCCGTACTCTTTGCGTTGGGACAGGGGGCGGGCGGTTCGCTCGGTTCAGGAACGACGGTAGCAGCGAGTGCAACTGTGACGACCAATGCGCAGGGTATGGCTACGACTTCATTTACCGCCGGTGCCACACAAGGTCAAACATCAATTACGGCAAGTGTGCCCGGTACGAATGCTACATGGACAGCAAATGTTTCGATCAGCTTGGCGACCGGATTAGCCACCACAACCACAATTGCGCTTATCGCTGCCGCTGCCGGTGCAACTGTGGCGACGGTTGTGATTGCCAGACGCGGGGATGGGGAGCGCGAACCAATTCAAGGGCAACCGCCCATCATTCGACCCCAATAAGTAGGTGAGGGAAGAGGTTGAGGGTAAGGTTGATATGAAGAAGACGGAGATAAACCTCCGTGTATGCCGGTTTCCGCCCTCTTTCTTGAGGCTTTTGCTCTCGACCTTCTGTTTTTGACCGAAATCATTCGACCCAACCGTTATTGCAATCGGTCAACTTTGACGGTGAAGGTAACGGTGATGATCTTGTCGCTCCGTAAAAACTGCGTCCAGATGCGATAGGTTCCCGGTCGAGGGAAGAGAGCCTCGAAGACGACTTGCGGCCCGCCTAAAAATGATTCGATTTCATCAACATCTGCTTGCGATTCTTCTGGATGCGTGTGGACATAATCGGTTTGATCTTCGCTGAGGATAAGCGTGTGACCCATTGCTCCGAGGTAGGGCAACAGGTCGCGTAGCGGTTCGCCGGTCTTCGCATCGCTCAGAAGGAAGGTCAGGGTAACCGGGCGACCGGCGATGATTTCTGCCGGTTCCAATTTTAACTCGATCTTTGTTGGGTTGATCGGTTTTTTTCTGAGGGTTTTCAAATCAACGCCGAGGTTACCGGCATTCTCCGCCGTGATTGGCTCGCCACTGATGATCTTACTCAGCGTCGCATCAAGGCCAAGCTTGGGTTTGGCGGCATAGAGGTCGTTGATGTAACCGGCGGTCTGTAGGTTTCTCTGAATCACTTGCGGCACGCCATCAGTGGGATGAAAATCGGAATAGATTTTGTAGTTGCCGGGACGAGGCAATGCCGTTTCGATGGTGAAACTGCCATCTGTTTCAAACAGCGGATGGATATGTTGAAACTCACGCATATCCTGACTGACGATGAAGAGGTGGAATTTTTTTTCGTGCAGCAATTGAAAATCCCGTACCAGCTCGCCGGTACGCGGATTGAAAATGCTGAAGCGCAGGTGCAACTTTTCTTGTGGTTTGGGGAGTTTTGGAGTGGCCTCCATAATCAAATTGAAATCCTCCGCTATAGCCGGAATGACAGAGATCAAAGCCATCTCGCATTTCGGGCAAACCCCTTTGGTCTCGGAACGAATTTCAGGGTGCATCGGGCAGGTGTATTCGTTTGCCGTTTCATCGGTTGAAGACTGATCCGCTGTCTTTGGCTTTACAGGCGTCTCCTGCGCCTGAAGCTTGAAAAGCGAAGTGGGGATGAAAGAGCCGAGCAGGAAAACCATCGCCATTACACTGATGCGCCGCAACATTGCATTTCTCCCTTGTGAGATTCGTTACTGGCCTGAACGCTTTGATTATATCGGTGAGAAAAAGCGGATGGCAAAAATTTTAGAAAGAGAGATGGCTTTTAGCAGGGTGAGCCAGAGGCGAGAATCTGCGGTTAGCAATTGGGGGAGGCGTTGAAGGACAAGGCTACGAAGCTTTGCGCTCTTGTTCGCTGATGCGCTTGTCAAAGTCTTTCTGATTGGCCTACACCTCCAGCATCTGATCGGTGAGGATGCTGAATTTGTTATTGACCAACTTGAAATTCTTCTCCGTATCGGCGCGGAATGCAGTTAATTCCGTTTTCAGCGAGGTTAGCTCTGTGTGAAATGAGGCAATCTCATCTGCAATTACAGAGAGTCGCTGATTCGTTTGCGAAAAGCCATCGGTTACCCGTGCCAGAATCGCTTCCAGCATCGGATTTGTCGTCGGAGTTTTGTTCCGGTCTTCGGATAGGTTTTTGGTTTCATCTTCATTCATAGACTGACCTCCTACTAGCCAAAATACCATCGTCAAAGGGAATTGTCATTGATGAATTGAGTGCCTGTTTATGCGCTCAATTCGGAGAAGGGCAAGGGTGTGGCTTCATAGATGCTGATGGTTGGCGATGAGGCCGCCAGTTGGGAAGCGTTGCGAACAAATTCGCGCGACGCGGGTTGAGCGAAATGCAAGACGAGCGATTGCCGATCTCGCCACTCTTCGACGAAGACGAGGCGCAAGGGGTTTTCAGCATCTTGATGCACCGCGTGCGAGAGGCAGCCCTCTTCAGTTCGGGAACGCGCAACGTGTTCAAGGCATAGGCGCAGAAGCTCAGTTTGCGTATCGGGTCTGGCTTGTATACTGCCGGTGACAATGATCATCTTTTACCTCGCAGGTTGACGGGCAATGGAGAGGAATCGTTTTTGTGTTTTTATTCCTCGCTTGGAATCAACTCCAATTCTTTCAACAAGGCATGACGATGCTGATCCAGTGTCGGAGCCGGTGTAAAGCCTGTCGGTTCTTCATCCGCGAAGCGCACAGGGCTGCCGGGTAAGGTAAGCAAAGTGCCGTCCGGCATCGGCAATTGGATGAGCATGCCGCGACTGACAACTTGCGGGTCTTGCCCAACGGCAGCGACATCGTTTAGCGGGCCGCAAGAGATGCCGGAACTGCGCAAAAGCGGCAGCCATTCGCTTACGGTTTGGGTGGCAAGAGACGATTCTATTTCGGCTGTGAGCTCCGCGTGATGTTCGGTGCGAGAATGATTGCTC
>CAYXVU010000229.1:0-9828 GCA_964468725.1 uncultured Clostridia bacterium | reverse complement strand
CGCGCGTGCCCGAACTGTGGGACGGCCAAGCGGCGCGGCGCATCGTTGACGCAATCGAGAACTACCAAGCGAGATGAGGAGATCGGCCATCGGGAAGAGCGCCCCAGCGCTTTCGCAGGCCGCGTGCAAAAGGGCGCAAGCGTTGGCCTGCGTCCTACCCCTGTTCCGGCACGAATCTGAGAGATAGTTGGAAGCCAGATTGCCACCTGCCTTCTCAGCCTCTTCGCCCGCGTCCTTCACCGGCAAACCGAACCGTCACGGCACGATGACCTCGACTTCAATGCCGCGGCGCGCCTCGATGACGCGCGCCGCCGGTTGGCGCGCGATGGCGAGTTCTAAAAATCCCGCGCTGCCGAAATAGGCGAATAACTCGTTGGCATTCGCTTCGGCATAGTGAGTCAAGAGGCGCGACGCTTCGTGTTTGCCGAGGCGCACGCGCGCTCCAGCATGCACCCGTTCGTAATTCAATTCGGCTTTGGTGATGTTGGTGATGATGTTGCCGAAGCGGTCTACATGAATCACCGCACCGCGAATCAGTCTCTCCGAAACTACCTGCGGGGTCGGGGTGTTGAAGCGCACCGGGTCGCTGATCTCTTCTCCCATCTTCGTCCAATCTACCAATTTCGAGGCATAGGCCGCGCAGGGCGCAAAGATGTCGCGCCCGTGAAAGGTGCTCGATACCGGCGTGCGAAAGTAGTGTTCGGTCGTCAGATGAACAACGCGGTTGACCCGCTCGCGTTGATAGATATAGCTGAAGACGCCGTTATCCGGGCCAATGAAATTGTACTCGTCGGTCATCACCAACAGCGGACGGCGATTCGACCCGACCGTCGGATCAACGACGACCATATGCACCGTCATACGTGGAAAATCCTTGTAGCAACAGAGCAAGGTAAAGGCCGCCGTATAGATATCGTGTGGCGGGATGTTATGGGTGAGGTCAATTATCTCTGCTGCCGGATGGAGCGAGGCGATCACCCCCTTCATGGCAGGCACATAATAATCGGCTTCACCGAAATCGGTCGTCAGCGTAATCAGCGGTCTGCGTTCAGCCATGCGCTTCTCCAATAGACGAAGTCGGATTCTTGTGGGGGAGTTTATTCTATACCCAAGTGCGGAGGTCTTCAGCGATATATTTTGGCAACCTTCTCCGAAGCGATGGCCGCACCAGCGCCGCAACCTGCCTCAAGTCTTGGGAACCAACAACGCGGCGAGGGTCTCGAGATCATCTGCATAACTGAGCTTGCCCATCGCCTCAGCCAACTCGAACCAGTCGGCATGATCAACTTCGTGACCGTCTACTTTGATCTCTGCGGTCAGCGGCTCCATCAAAAAGTAGTGCACAGCCTTCGGTCGGATGCCGCCTCGGCGTGTCCGGTAATCGTAGCGCGAGATTGAGAGTTTGCGAAGAATGCGGGCTGTGATGCCCGTCTCTTCTCGGACTTCGCGCAACGCCGCATCTTCGAGCGACTCATCGCCCTCAACGCCGCCTTTGGGATAAGACCAATCACCGTATTCCGGGCGGTGCACTAACAACACACGCGCCGACGCACTGCCCATATCGCGCAGGACGATGCCACCGGCTGCGAGTTTCTCTTTGGGACTGTTGCTCTCCTGCATGGCAGCGAAGGTAGCATCGCATCCGGCACAGGTCAATGGGCGAATCCAAGAGCGCAAGGGGAGTGCGTTGACACTCGCCGAACGTCTTCGCTAGGCTGTTGCCCGTGAACGAATCCGGTAATGAGAGCCTTACGGAAACGCCCTGCGGCGATCCGGCCATTCGCGTCGTCTTAATGCCTAAAGATACCAACGCGCACGGCACAATCTTCGGCGGCGTCATTCTCAGTTACATTGACCTTGCGGGCGCAATCGAAGTTCGCAAACACACGACCAAACCGATTGTCACGGTAGCGATGCATGAAGTCGTCTTCGTCGCGCCAGTATTCGTTGGCGATCTGGTCAGCTTTTACACAGAGTTGCTGAAGATTGGTCGCACTTCGATCAGCATCAAAGTCATCGTCGAAGCCGAGCGCGTGCGCCATCCGCGCGAGCGCGTGCGAGTCACCGAAGCCGAAGTCATCTATGTCGCGGTTGACGATAATCGCCATCCCATCCCCATACGCGATGAAGAGGCAGCAGGGTGAGAGGGATGAAGAGATGACGGGATAAAGGGGTGAGGGAAGAAATTCAGGGAATTCAAGGAATTCGAGGAATTCAGAATGAATCGGGAAACGGCGAAGCCGCATCATTTCCCCTGCTGAATTCTTGAATGCTGAATTCTTGAATTCCTCCGCCGAAGGGGTGATGGGGTGATACAGAGAGAACGCAAGCGGCGACCTTCTCATCTGCTTGCCTGCGGCAAGGCCAGGTCATTCAACCTTCGACCTTCAGCTTTCGACCTGTAATCTTCAATCTGCAATCTGATACCGTAAAACGGACGATGCAAGCCTTCTACTCAGACCGCTACGTCATCAACTTGCCGGAAGGGCATACGTTTCCCATCAGCAAGTATGCGCGGATTCGCAACCAATTGATCGCAGAAGGCACGCTCGATGCACAGAGAGTTGGCGAGCCTGCGCCTGCTGAGCGAGAGACGATCTTGTTGGTGCACACGCCGGAGTATTACGACCGTTTGGTGGAAGGAAGGTTGAGCGAGCGCGAGCTTCGGCGTCTCGGTTTGCCGTGGTCTGAACTCTTGGTTTCGCGTTCGCGCTTCTCAGTGGCGGGAACGGTTGCGGCAGCGCGTGCGGCTCTGACGGAGGGCATCAGCGCTAACCTCGGCGGCGGCACTCATCATGCGTTTGCCGATCACGGCGAAGGCTTTTGCGTGCTCAATGACATCGCCGTCGCCATTCGGCTGTTGCGCGCCGAAGGTTTGATACGCCGCGCCGCCGTCGTTGATTGCGATGTCCATCAAGGCAATGGCACAGCAGCGATCTTCGCCAACGATCCGGAAGTCTTCACCCTGTCTCTGCATGGCGAAAAGAATTACCCGCTCATCAAGCAACAAAGCACGCTCGATATCGCGCTTGCCGACCGTACGGAAGACGACGAGTATTTGCGCTTGTTGGCTGAACACCTCCCGCTCATATTGGATCGCTTTCGCCCCGACATCGTCTTTTATCAAGCCGGGGTTGACCCCTATCAGGGTGATCGTCTGGGACGATTGGCCTTGACGTTCGCAGGGCTCGGCGAACGCGATAGAATGGTCTTTGCGGCTTGCCGCCTGCGGGGGTTGCCGTGCGTCATCACGCTCGGCGGCGGCTATGCTCGCAACGTCGCCGACACGGTCGAAGCACATTGCAACACCCTTCGCGTGGCGCGGTCGGTGATGACGAGTGACCAATGACGAGTGCCGCGCAAGGGAGGCGATGAAGACAGAGGGGTGGAAAGGCAAACGCAGAGAGGAAGGGAAAGAAGCCGATTGGCTCTTTCGCGTTATCCTGACTCCATTATCATCGTGCGGTTTCAGTTGCCGGTTAGAGGTCGCCGGAAGGACTGAACTAAGCCACAAAGCATCGCGTACACTAAGCGAAGGAGCAAAATCGTATGCCGAGCAAACTGGATGAACTGCGCCGTCGGATCGAACAAACGGCGCGCGACATTGATGAAAAGTACGACGTCACGGGCAAGGTGAATAAAGGAACACAAGCTGCCACCGATGCGCTGCGCAAAGGCGCGGATGTGGTCACCTCCGGCATTGACGCGGCGCGCAACGAAGCGACGCGCATCAACGAAGAGTACAAAATCACCGAGCGCGTCAGCGATACGGCGAAGAAAGCGGCTGACAAAGTTGATCAGACGTTGACCGATACTGGCATTAAAAAAAAAGCCGGAGAGGTGATTGATGATGCCAAGACGACGGCCAACGACATCTTCGGAGAAGCCAAAGGCTATTATGAAACGGCGACCGGCGCGGCCAAAACCAGCGTCTCGGCGGCGCGCTTGCCCGCTTCGGTTTTGAGCGCCCTCACGACCGCGCGCGATTGGATCAAAGAGCATCCCGGCAAAGCGACCATCGTCTCGCTGGCCTTGATTGCCGGGACGCGCGCGGGCACGGCGTTTTCAGCATTGGATGTGACCTTGCTCGGCGCAGGCGGCGCGGGCAACTGGCTCTTTCATTCGGCGGTTGTTCCCTATGGGCTGAGAAAACTTTCAGGAAAATACGAAGCCTACCTCAAACGACAAGAAGAACTGATCCGCGAGGGTCAACTCGATGAGGCGGAGCGCGCACGCATCAAATTCCAACGCGACGCGGCCAAGTATGTCGGAGCGCCGTTGCTCGGCGCTTTCAGCATTGCGGCAGGTGCAGGGTTGGTTGCAGAAGCCTTCACGGGCGGTGCTGTAACCGGATTTCCAATCAATCTGGTGTTGGGCGGCAACCCGTTGCTGTCAAGCATCTGGCTCTTCGGCAACGGGCTGGTCTGTTTCCACAACGGCTATAAGTTTTTTATGATGGCGCTCGGCGATCAAGACGATGTCGCCCGTGTCGTGCGCGACATCAAAGGCTTGCTTCCGGCTGCGAGTCTGTAAACCGGTACAGAAAGGGTCACCATGACGCTACGCATCAGGTCTTTGGCGCTCGTTCGCAACCTCTTGGTGTTGATGCTGAGCGGCGTTCTGGCCACGTCGCTGATCGCTTCATCGCTCGGGCAACATCGCCACCAGCCCGTCGCCTTGCCGGTGCGCTATCAAGAGCATCGCTTTTACCTTGAGCCGGTAACAACCGAGGGCGTTAAACTCAATCTCTTCACAGACACTGGCGGCGGTCTTTTCCTTTACCGAGATGCAGCGGAGCGGCTCAAGCTCCAACTAATCAATCTGAGCGGCAGCGGTGAAGAAGCATTTTACGTAGCCTCTCTGCCCGCCTTTCAGCGTCAGGCTTCGATTCCTGCTCCGCCGACGCGCGAGGGGCGCATCCCGATTTTTGCTCCCCCCTCTAATCAACGTCCCGAATCTCACTTTCAATTCGATGGCATGCTCGGACAGGAATGGTTTGGCGAGCGTGTATGGACATTCGATTATCCCAAGCGTCGCCTGTTGCTACGCGCGGCGGGCGATGTGCCAAACAAACAAGCGCCGCAGCGTGTCGCACTCGGATTCAAACGGCACGCAAGCGGCGAACGCGCACTCAACTTTCCCAGAATTCAGGTCGGGATTGATGGCGAGACATTGGATTTACTCTTCGACACCGGCGCGACGACTTTTTTAACCGATGAGGCATTGGCCGCCCTCCGAGACGGTCGCGCCTCAGAACGGGCGACCAGTTTCATTACCACGACAACCTTCGAGAAGTGGCGCAAACGACACCCCGATTGGCGCGTGATTGAGAAGGCCGAGAAGGGCACGGGAGAAGCGATGATCGAAGTGCCGAGCCTCTTTATCGCCGGATATGAAGTCGGCCCCGTTTGGTTCACGCGGCGGGCGGATAAAAATTTCCATCAATTCATGTCGCAATTCATGGACAAACGTGTTGAGGGCGCGATTGGAGGCAATGGATTGCGCCATTTTCGCATTACCATCGATTATCCGAATGCCATCGCCGTATTTGAGAAATGACGGAGTTTCGGTACACAATGCGCTCTTATGAGAGAAGAGAAGATCGCCTTGCTCGGACTCGGCAATGTTGGCCGCGCGTTTGCTGACTACCTCGCACGCACAAAAGATCAATACCCCATACGGTTTCGCATTGGCGCTGTCGCCGACACCAGCGGCGGCGTCATCCACTCTGACGAAGCGCGCATTCAAGACATCATCGCCTGCAAAGTCGCCGGACAGCGCGTGAGGGTTGCAACCGCAGGCGAGAGGGTTGAACAGGTGGGCGATTTTATCCATCGTTTGCCCGCCGCTGGCATCACCGCATTGGTTGAATCGCTGCCGACCAATCTAACGGACGGCCAACCGGCGCTCGATTATTTGCAAGCTGCGCTCGCACAGGGCACACACGTTGTCACGGTTGATAAAGGCTCGCTGGCGCATGGCTTTGAGGCGCTTAGTGAAGCCGCACGCCTCGGCGGCGCGCGTTTCGCGCATGCGGGTACGACCGGCGTCTGCCCGCCGGAAGCGTTACACCATGAGCGTGTCGTCGAGATCAAAGGGATACTCAACGGCACCACCAATTATATTTTGACCGAGATGCAGACGCGCGGCGTGTCGTTCGACGCGGCGCTTGCCGCAGCGCAAGCGGCAGGCATCGCCGAACCCGACCCGACGCTCGATATTGACGGATGGGATACGGTCGTCAAGACTCTCATTCTCGCCAAGTCATTGATGGGAGCAACAACCACGCTGGCTGAGGTGTCGCGCATCGGCATCGGTCAGCAGACCGACGCCTTGATTGAAACGGCGCGCGCCAGAGGGCAGATCGTGCGCCTGCTCGGGCGGGCACGCATCTGGCAAGGGCGCGTGCGGGTGAGCGTCGCGCCGAAGATCATTGATTCGAGTTCGCCATTTTACTCGGTCACCGGCACATCAAAAGCCGCCGTCTTTCGCACACAGAATCGCGGTGACCTTCTCGTCCACGCGACCTCAGGGCGCGATGCGATTTCGCAAACCATACTGGAAGACTTGCTCCGAGTGAGTGCGTAGTCAAAGACCCGGCTACGGATTGAGTGGCCTGTCGGGAAGGGAGGAGAGGGTATGGAGACGACGATTCTGCTGGCGAAGATTTTGGGACCCGTTCTCTTGCTTCGCGGAGTTTCCATTCTGCTGGATCGCCAGCATTTCAAAGAGATGCTAGATGGTCTGGAACGAGAGAGCGCAACCGTCGCCTTCTCCTTATTTCCCATCGCGCTGTTGATGGCTTGCGTTGCCTTGGCGCTCCTCCATACGGACACCTCAAGTCCGGCAGCAATTTTGATTCGCCTGATCGCGTGGGGCGGTATGGCGAAAGCGAGCCTGTTGATTCTCTTCCCGCGCGTTGTTGTGGCAAAGGCTCGTTTGCTCGGTCAAGCCGGGTTTATCCAGGTCGTTTGGGCGGTCTGTACAGGGGTCGGCGGATACTTCGCCTGGTTCGGATACTTCGCCTCGTAGAGGGTCTAGCGAGGAGCCGCTTTGCCCACTGCCCATCTTGTGTATAATGTCGCGTCGTCAACTTTACGATAAGGAGAATCATTGGCGTGGACTGGCTAACGGATCCGCAAGCTTGGATAGCTTTCGCTACCCTCACAGCTCTCGAACTCGTTCTCGGCATTGATAACGTCATCTTCATCTCGATTCTGGCCGGGAAGTTGCCTGCTGACCAACAAAAACGCGCGCGCACGGTTGGGTTAGGGCTGGCGATGTTCATCCGCATTGGCTTGCTCTTTTCCTTATCGTGGATCATTCGCCTGACGGCTCCGCTCTTTACGGTTCTCCATCAAGAAATCTCCGGGCGCGATCTGATTCTGCTGGGCGGCGGGTTGTTCTTATTAGCCAAAAGCACCCACGAGATTCATCAAAAGCTGGAAGGCGACGAGGGGCAGGCGTCGGCACGAGTGAAGGCTTCATTTGCCTGAGTGATTGTGCAAATTCTCTTGCTCGACATCGTCTTTTCGCTCGATTCGGTGATAACGGCGGTCGGCATGGTGAGTCGGCTTCAAATCATGATTGCTGCCGTAGTCATTTCGGTGATCTTTATGATGTTCTTCGCCGGACCGATCAGTGATTTTGTGCATCGCCATCCTACCTTTAAGATGTTGGCACTCAGTTTTCTATTGCTGATCGGCGTGACGCTGATCGCCGAAGGCTTCGACCAACACATTTCCAAAGGCTACATCTATTTTGCTATGGCCTTCTCGGTATTCGTCGAAGTGCTTAACACCAAATTGAGAAAGCCGCATGCGGCTCCGGTCAAGCTGCACGACCCCTACGTGCCTGCGGAAGGCGAAGCGACAGCAAAATCGGATTAGCCGACCAACCGAAGGGGGCGGGAAGAAGCGCGCAAGCAGGGCAGTGAATCCCTGGCCTCAAAGCCGGATAGGCTTATCGTTGAGAGATTGACCCAACCGCATGGGCAGAGAGAAGAAAGACCACTATGAGTCAAACGCTCATGATCGTTCTGCAAGACGGGCTTCGTACCCATACAGGTTTCGTTGCTCAAGCGCCCAAACCGTGTCTGATCTATTGCCGGGTTCCCGATGATTGGGTTGACGGCGACATACCGGACTCCACAGAGTTATGGATCAAGGGGCCGGAGTTGCGCGCCGACAAGATGGAGAATCTCTTTGAATCGCTTTACGGGAAGACTTGGAGATCGGGCAACTCGGATGGCTCGCAGTATGTGGTGATGGGGTTCAGCATGCGGCTCTTGAATCCGACCGAGTCGCAGCCTGAAGATGATCCGAACAACACCGACGTTCAGTTCTTTTATTTTGTGGCCGCAGAGGACGGGCAGTTCAAATCGGTGTCACGCAGCGAATTTTGAGAGTTAATAGAGATACCTTTCGGCCAAATTCCGCGCTATGCCTCTGGCTGATTGGGGTCGAACTCGGCGTAGAGGTCATCAAAAGAGAGTTGCGGGCTGGGTTCATGAACCGGTTCGTTTTCTATCTCGGAAGCGGTGCGCGCTGTCTGCGCAGGGCGCAAGGCATGTTTGACATCTTTCAAATTGAAACGGATCAACCGTTCAGTCAATACCACCGCCGGAATCTTCCCCGCCCGCCTGAGCTTATGAATGGTTGATTCGCTAATCTGCAAAACTTCGGCCAGTTGCCGAGCCGTCAGGTATTCGACGCGCTTCTCCTTCGGTGGCTCAGCAGGTTCCGCCTCGCTCACCGCACGGGGATGGAGTTTTTGACGTTCTGCGCTCACTTGCTTTTGGTCACAGGTTCCAGCGAAAAGGCCACCGGCACGGCTTCGCTTTCGCTGACATCCACCTCTTTGGTGTCGGGTTTGTAGCCGTCCAACATCGCCGTCAAACGATAGCGTGCCCGCACGGACGGCAGGCGAAAAGCAAACTCGCCCCGCGAATTCGAAACGTAATCGCGGCTCAATGATTCGAAGCCCTTCTTATTCTTCGCATCCTCTTCTGTGCGGATGCGGACGAGTTTGATTCGCACACCGGCCAGCGATTGGCCATTCGCGTCAAAGACCGCGCCGCGAATGAGTGATGACTTTTTGGCTTTTAGCAATTGAATGGTTTTGACGGTGGTCTCTTTACCGGCTTCGACCTGTTGCATCTGTACCAAGTTGCCGCCTTGAAACCCTTCGGCGTCGAAACTCACAGTGTAAGAGTCGGGTTCAAGCTCAAAGGTGTACTCGCCCGCCGAGTTGGTTTGCGTCTCGCTCAGAGCACGGGTGCGACTGTTCATGACGCGCACATCGGCTCCGGCAACGGGTTTGCCTTTAGGGTCTTCGATGCGGCCTTTGAGCGTGCCGGTCTGCTGTCCGGCAGCTATCGCTACAGTCAGCAGACACAACGAAACCATGATTGCAGTGAAAAATCTTTTGGCCATACTTCCCTTCTCGATGAGGCTCCGACAGATGAGGTTTCATTCTGCGTTTTTGATTTCCCAAAAGTCAACCGCGAATTCCGCGCACAGGCTACGTTGAGGCGGGCGCGACGATCTTCTATCATCAGTAAATCGAATCCATGAGAGTTATTGGCGGAATCCATCGTGGCAGACGGTTGCGCACCCTTGCGGGGCTCGCGGTGCGGCCTACCTCTGACCGCTTGCGCGAAACGTTGTTCAATATCCTCGCGCCGATGATTCGCGGCGCGCGGGTGCTCGATCTGTGCGCCGGATCGGGCGCTGTCGGCATCGAAGCCCTCAGTCGCGGCGCACGTCAAGCCATCTTCGTTGATCGCTCGCGTCAAGCCTGCGCCATGATCGAAGAGAATTTGCAGAC
>CAYXVU010000228.1:0-9844 GCA_964468725.1 uncultured Clostridia bacterium | reverse complement strand
CATCGTCATCGCGCTCTTCCGCAATCGTGAAACCATCGCGATTGATGAAATTGATCTTTTGAAATGGTAGCAGGAACAGGCTGACGGATGAGGGATGAACAAGCCTGCCTTCTCACGCACGGCTGGTCACCCGTCATTCGTCACTCGTCACTGGAAATCATATGTTAAGACTCGTTTGGCTCATTCCCGTCTTTCCGCTCATCGGCTTTCTGATCAATTTCCTGCTCGGCAAAAAGCTGCGGCTGAGCGAAAAGGCCGTATCGTTGATCGGCTGCGGCGTGATCTTCCTCTCCGCCGCGCTCACCATCGGAGCGTTCATCGAATACGCCTTCAGCTATGCGCCCGCCCACGACAATAAACCGTACATCTCCACCGAAGCGGGTGGCTTCCCGCATTCGTTCACCTGGTTGCCGGGTGGACGCGCGCACCAATCGCAAGGCGAAGAGACAGGCGGGCTAGCCGATTTTCATATTCAGTGGAGCTATCAAATTGACCAACTGTCACTGGTGATGATGTTCGTCGTCACCTTTGTCGGCTTCTGGATTCACGTCTTCGCCACCGGCTATATGCACGGCGATCCGGGCTTCTATCGCTTCTTCTCTTATCTCAACCTCTTCATGTTCATGATGCTGTTGTTAGTGATGGGGTCGAACTTCATGATCATGTTCATCGGGTGGGAAGGCGTCGGGTTATGCTCGTACCTGCTCATCGGCTACTACTTTGACCGCAAAGAGGCGGGCGACGCCTCGAAGAAAGCCTTCGTCGTCAATCGCATCGGCGATTTCGGTTTCGCGTTGGCAATTATGGGTGTCTTCGCCACCTTCGGCACGTTGGAGTTCAGCCAACTGCGAACCCTTTCGGCGGCCTATTCGGTGGAAGGATTGTGGCAATTCGGTCTGATGTCGTGGCTGGCGCTCGGTCTGTTTATCGGGGCTACGGGTAAGAGCGCGCAGATTCCGCTCTACATCTGGCTGCCCGACGCGATGGCTGGGCCGACGCCGGTGAGCGCCTTGATTCACGCCGCGACGATGGTGACGGCGGGCGTCTTTATGGTGACGCGCACCAACTTCATCTTTCAACGTTCGGTGACCATGATGATGATCGTAGCGTTGGTCGGTTGTTTGACCGCCTTTGTTGCAGCCACCATCGGCATCACCCAGACCGACATCAAAAAAGTGCTCGCCTATTCGACCGTCTCGCAACTCGGCTACATGTTTTTAGGCGCGGGCGTCGGAGCATTTATCGGCGCGATCTTTCACGTCTTCACGCACGCCTTTTTCAAAGCCCTGCTCTTCTTGGGTTCGGGGTCGGTCATTCACGGCATGCATCACGAACAAGAGATGCCGAAGATGGGCGGGCTGAAAAAGTACCTGCCCGTCACGTATAAGACTATGCGGATGGGCTGGCTGGCGATTTGCGGCATCCCGATTTGGGCGGGTTTCTTTTCGAAAGATGAGATTCTGTGGAAGACCTTCAGCACGGAGAGATTCGGCGGCGGCAAAATTTTATGGGTCGTCGGATTCATCACTGCCGGAATGACGGCGTTTTACATGACGCGATTGATGGCGCTCACCTTCTGGGGTAAGGAGCGTTTCCGCGACGCGCACACTCATGACACACAGGGACACGACGATCATGGCGCGCACGGCCACGATGAGCATGGGCACGGCGGACACGGGCATCACGGCGATTTCGAACCGCACGAATCGCCGAAGAGCATGACGACGCCGTTGATCGTACTGGCAGCGTTTTCGATCTTCGTCGGATTGATCGGCATTCCGCATGCGTTATCGTTCGGCGCTAACATCAATGTCTTCGAGCATTGGTTGGAGCCGGTGATTGCCGACGTTCACAAAGAAGCGCCCGCGCACGGCGCGATGGCTGCTACAGCAACGCATGGCGAAGAGGCAGCCCATCATATCAGCCCGATGGAATATGTGTTGATGTTGCTCTCGATTGCCATCGCCTTCGGCGGCATCTTTCTGGCGAAGAACATTTACGAAAAGAAGCCGGAACTGGCCGATGCGTGGGCAGAGAAATTGCGCCCGCTCTACAAACTCAGTTTCAACAAGTGGTATTGGGATTGGCTGCTCGATGTCAAAGGCGTCGAAGCGGCGAAAGCGGCCAACCATGCGTTATGGAAAGTGGATGCCAATGTGGTGGACGGCGGCGTCAATGGCAGCGGTTGGCTGACGCGGTTCGTATCGAAACTCTCCGGCTTGTTCGACAAATGGGGAGTTGACGGCACAGTGAATCTGACGGGTTGGACAACGCGCGCCGGATCATATGTGTTTCGCGCCTTTCAGACCGGGCTGTGGCAAAACTACGTGTTGTTGTTTGCGCTCGGACTGTTCGTCATCGTGCTCGTGTATCAATACCCGGCGATTATCGGCGCGATCAAAAATTTCGGCATCCTGTTTGGCGGCAAGTAGAAGAAGTTGAGTTGAGCGGCGGTTTCTGACCGCCAAGCCGTTCGGTGGTCAGAGACCGCCGGGTAACGGATCAAGGTCGTTTTCGTTTGCTCTCACATTTATTAAGGAGAAGCTGCACGGCATGAAAATCGGAATCCTTTCGTTGATAACCTGGCTGCCAACGGTCGGAGCCCTTCTGTTATTGCTCTTCAATCGCACGAAGAATGACGCCATACGTTGGTTTGCCAACATCTGGATTGTGATCTGTTTCTTGATCTCGCTGCCGTTATTATGGCGCTATGATCGCGGGCTTGGCGGACTGCAATTCATCGAAGACTACGAATGGATACCCTTCATCGGCGCGCGTTATCAACTGGGCGTTGATGGGCTGGCGCTAGTGCTCGTCGTTCTCACAACGTTGCTCGGCGTCATCGGTGTGGTCTGTTCGTGGTCGTACATCCGCGAGAAGGGGCGAGAGAAAGAGTACTACATCATGCTCTTGCTGTTGCAGACCGGCATGCTCGGCGCGTTTGTTGCCGCCGACCTCTTCCTGTTCTTCGTCTTTTGGGAAGTGATGCTCGTGCCGATGTACTTTTTGATCGGCATCTGGGGCGGCAAAAATCGCCTCTACTCGGCCATCAAGTTCTTCCTCTACACGCTGGTCGGTTCGGTCTTGATGTTGCTTGCCGTGCTGAAACTTTACTTCGCCTTTCCGGTGGTCGTGCAGGCGCAGAACGCGGAAGTTCGCGCGACCGCTACGCAGGTCGCCACTCACATTTCAACGGGTCGTCTCAACCAACCCATGCTCAATCTGATTGACGATGCGATCAAGCGAGCCGAAGGCAAAACTTCGCTGCCCTCCGGCTACGTCCGCAGTTCGTTCAACATCGCGGCGCTGACCGCCATCGGCCCGCACATCAAAGTCGTCTACGGCATCGGCATCGTCATCTGGATGTTCATCGGGTTTAGCATCTCGTTTGCCATCAAAGTGCCGATGTTTCCCTTCCATACGTGGCTGCCCGACGCGCACTATGATGCGCCGACGGCAGGCTCGGTGATTCTGGCGGGCATCTTGCTGAAGATGGGAACCTACGGATTCGTGCGCTTCGCTTTGCCCATCTTTCCCGATGCGGCCAATCATCCGACAGTCAGGCAAGTGATGATTGTGCTTTCGATCATCGGCATCATTTACGGTGCGATGGTGGCGTTGGCGCAAAAGGATGTGAAGAAGCTGATCGCCTATTCGTCGGTATCGCACTTGGGTTTTGTGATGTTGGGGCTGTTTGCGCTCAACCCGAACGGCATCAACGGAGCGGTGATGCAGATGATTAATCACGGCATCTCGACGGGCGCACTCTTTATGCTGGCGGGCATCTTGTACGAGCGCCGCCACACCTATGAGATTGCCGAATTCGGCGGCTTGGCGCATGTGATGCCGACCTTTTCGACGATCTTTTTGATCGTCACCCTGTCGTCGCTCGGCTTGCCGTTGATGAACAATTTCATCGGCGAGTTTTTAACCCTCCGAGGCGCATTCGAAGAGCGCGTTTCATGGGGTGCGTTTGCGACCTCAGGAATCATTTTGGGCGCGGCCTATATGCTGTGGCTCTATCAGCGGGTCTTCTTCGGACAGTTGACCAATCCCGAAAACGAGAAACTGCAAGACCTGAATGCGCGCGAAGCTTGGCAGTTTGCGCCGCTGATCATCCTGATCTTCTGGATCGGCATCTATCCGAAACCGGTGCTTGATTTCATCAACCCGCAGACCGAAGCGGTCGTCGCGCAAGTGCGCCCGGATTATTTCAAGAACGCTCCGGCAGCCCATAGCACAGAGGTCGCCAAAGAAGACAAAGAAGAGAGCGAAAAATAGTTTCTGGTTTTTTGTTTCCGGTTTGAGCCTCTCATTGATCTCCTTGCGAATGGGTTGATCAACGAGAAACCAGAAATGAGAAATCGGAAATTACAATCGAGAGAGCGATGTTGGCAATGATTCAAACTCCCGTAGACTTGCAATTCGTCGCGCGGCAAACCGCGCAACTCATCATGCCCGAAGTCATTCTGACGCTCTTTGCCTGCGCCGCATTGGTGCTCGACGTGTTGTTGCCGCGCGGGCGCAAACGGGCGGTCGCATGGTTGAGTTTAGCGGGCGTCGGACTGGCGCTCATCTCGCTGTGGATTCTCTACACCGACATTGCCCGCAGCGGCGTTTCGCGCACCGGCTTCTTCGACATGATCGTGATTGATTACTACGCCGTGGTCTTCAAATTCATGTTTTTGATCGGCACGGCGCTTTCGATCCTGCTCTCGATCAAATACCTCGACGAAGAGAAGGCGCAACGCGGCGAGTATTATTCGCTGATTCTCTTCTCAGTCGTCGGCATGATGTTTATGGCATCGGGCGTCGATTTACTGACTCTCTTCATTGCTCTGGAACTGATGGCCATTGCGGTTTACATCTTAGTCGGCTACCTCAAACGCGATCAGCGTTCGAATGAAGCTTCGATGAAATACTTTCTGCTCGGCGCATTTTCATCGGGGATATTGCTGTATGGCATCTCGATGATCTACGGGCTGACGGGCACAACCAACCTCGGAAAGATTGCGGCGGCGTTGCCCAAAGTGATGGCGGTGCAATTTATACAGACCGCAAATGGCGAAGTGGCGCTCGATTTGCGCTACTTATTGCTGCTTTCGATGATTCTGATGGCGGCGGGCATGTTCTTCAAAGTTGCGGCGGTTCCCTTTCACATGTGGGCGCCGGATGCCTATGAAGGCGCGCCGACTTCGATCACAGCCTTTATGTCGGTGGCGGTCAAAGCCGCCAGCTTTGCCATGTTCGGTCGGCTCTTTCTATACGGATTGCCCGACATTCGCGGCTTCATCGAAGGCAACGCGGAAAAGGGGGTTGCGGCGGTTCCGGGTTGGGCGGTACTGCTCGGAGTGGTCGCCGCCATTACCATCATCTGGGGAAACCTCGGAGCCTTGACGCAAACCAATGCTAAACGGCTGCTCGCCTACTCCTCCATCTCGCATGCGGGATACACTTTGCTCGGGCTGATTGCCGCCAATCAGACGGGCTACACAGGATTTGTGATCTACCTCTTCATCTATACCTTGATGAATCTCGGCGTCTTCGGCTGTTTGATTGCGCTGCGTCGTCACGGCATCAGCGGCGACCGTTTGGAAGACTTCAACGGGTTGATGAAGAAGTCGCCGTGGTTGACCGTGATGATGACGATCTTTTTATTGTCGCTTGGCGGCATTCCGCCGACTGCCGGATTCATCGGCAAGTTTTACCTCTTCGCGGGGCTGATTGAAACGGGCAATCCATGGCTAGTTCGGTTGGCGATCTTGGCGGTGCTGATGAGCGCCGTGTCGCTCTATTACTATCTGCGCTTCATTCGCGCGATGTACATCGAAGCGGAATCCGAGCCGAGTCCGGTGACGCTATCGCCCGCTTTGCACACAGCGTTGGCATTGGCTGTAGCCTTTGTGATCTTCGTCGGCATCTATCCGCAACCGGTCATTCGGTTGACCCAAAAGGCGGCGACTGCGCAAGGACTGAAGACCTACGAATACAAGAAGGCGGAAGACCCGGCGGCAACACCCAGCGAACCGGCTGAGGGACAGCCGAGTCCGCCTCCCCGATAGCAGTGATGGCATGTCGGCTGACGAGAAAAAGCCCGGCGACGGAGTGAACTGGCGGCAAGCCGTTGGCATGATCGGCCTCGCCATCGGCATCCCATGGATGATCGTCGTACCGGCGCTGATCGGTTGGTGGTTGGATAAACGATACAATACGTCGCCGCTGTGGTTCTTAATCTGGCTCTTTCTCGGTCTATTGGCAACCGGGCTTGATGTTTATAAGCTGTTAAAGAAGTTCGGGCAGTTCAAATAATCCGTCCACGCGCAACAAAACGCGGCACAGCCGAAATTCGATTCTCTTTTTCTGCATTCGGTTTTATATTTCTTTTGGCTCCCGGTACAGTCCGTTGTCCTGAGCGCAGCATTCACTGCGCGGTTGGTGTCGAAGTTGACGTGATGGCCTTTCCCCTGAAGGAGACTCGGCGATGAGCAGGGAAAAGACGCGCAGCGAGTGGGGCATCTCCTACACGCAGAGCGATCTCGACATGATTCGCGAGCAGATTCTGAATCAAGAGGCGTCAAAGCGACGCTCGCTGGTGCTCGGTCTGTTTGTCGCGCTCGGCGCATTGGGCTTGGCCGTCTTCCTCACCATCACCAGCTATGGCCTCTACGTGGCGAGCGAGTCGGAAAAATCTCGCCTTGCGCAAGAGAATGCCGCCTTGAAAGCGCGCGCCGAGCAGAGTCAAAAACAACTCGATACCATCGCCGAGCAAGAAGCCAATGCCGCACAAGCGCGCGACCAGGCTCAATCACGGCTCAATGCGCTTTTGCCCTCTATCCTCAACTCCACCGCCAGCAGTTCAGAGGTCGCCAATTTCGCTAAGATGGTCTACAACCTGCCGCAAGGGCGCATCGAAGTAGACCGCCAACCGCCGAACACCCTCTTTCGCAACTGGCGCGTTTCGACCGCTACGGGAACCGAGGTCTATACGCTGGTCGGCGGCTTTGCGGACGGCAAGTGGGTAATCTATGCCAACCTGCTCGGCAAGAGTTGAAAGGGCGGCGGTCGGGTTTCGGTTTCAGGCAAAGTTCACACCTGAAAAATTGAAGGACGCCTATAGAAGGTCGAAGGTTAGCGGTTGAATGGCGTTGAATGGCATGGATGAGAAGGTCGCCGCCCGCTTTCTTGTTCCGGCTCTCTTTCTTTCCGACTGATGGGATAAAGCCGCCTCTCTTTCATTCCTTCTCCCTTCACCTTCGAAAAGTTTCGGGAACCTGCGTTTTTTCGAATTCGTTAAACCGATTTGCCTATACATCTTTTTATGCTTCATACTCTCGTTTCCTCTTGCCAGTGGAGACACCCTCGAAGGAGCCTAACCGCATGAAGAGAATCTTTGTCGTTCTTGCGACGATCTTCGCTTGTACTTCGGTCAGCTTCGCCCAAGCCGAGAAACCGACCCTCTTTCAAAAGCCCACTATTAGCCGGACGCAGGTCGTCTTTTCTTACGCAGGCGATTTGTGGACGGTCGGGCGCGAAGGCGGCAGCGCGAAGCGTTTGACTACCGGCGTCGGCATCGAAACCGATCCCCTCTTTTCGCCCGATGGCAATTGGGTCGCTTTCACCGGTGAATACGACGGCAATACAGATGTCTATGTCGTCGCGGCTGCGGGAGGCGTTCCGAGACGCTTGACCTATCACCCCGGAGTTGACGAAGTTGCCGGATGGACGAACGACAGCAAGCAAGTGCTCTTTCGTTCCGCCCGCAACAGCACAACCTTTTATAACCGATTATTCACCCTGTCGCTCGATGGCAATCTGCCTGCTGAAGTGCCGCTGCCGATGGCCGAGGAGGGCGCGTTTTCACCCGATGGTGCGCGCATCGCGTATCAGCCATTGACCCAGTGGCAGCCCGATTGGAAACGCTACAACGGCGGGCAGACGGCAAAGATTTGGATTGCGCGACTCTCCGACTCCAGTATTGAAGCGCTCCCACGCGATAAAAATTCGAATGATAAAAATCCGATGTGGGTCGGCGACAAAGTCTACTTTCTCTCGAATCGCAACGGCGCGGTCACCCTCTTTGCTTACGACACCAAATCGAAGCAGGTGGCGCAACTGATCGCCAATGACGGGCTTGACATCAAATCGGCTTCAGCCACCAGTGATGCCATTGCTTACGAACAGTTCGGAATTATCAGCGTCTATGATTTGAAATCCGGCAAAGCGCGCAAACTGAACATTCAACTGGCAGGCGATTTTGTCGGCGTGCGCCCGCGCTTCGAGCGCGTCGCCAACCGCATCGCCAGCGCCGCCATTTCGCCGGGCGGCGCGCGCGCCGTCTTTGAAGCGCGCGGCGAGATCATCACCGTGCCCGCTGAAAAAGGCGACCCGCGCAATCTGACCAACACGCCGGGAGTGATGGAACGCGACCCGGCCTGGTCGCCCGACGGCAAATGGATCGCTTACTTTTCGGATGAATCCGGCGAGTATGCCTTGCACCTGCGCGACCAACTTGGCAAAGGCGAGGTGAAGAAGATTCAACTGCCGCCGACTTTTTATCATTCGCCAGCTTGGTCGCCCGACAGCAAAAAGATCGCCTTCTGTGATAAGAAGCTGCAACTTTGGTATCTTGAACTCGATAAGGGCGCGCCTGTCAAAGTTGACAAAAACCCCATCGGGTTCAATGACAGCGTCATGCTGCCGGTGTGGTCGCCCGACAGTCGGTGGATTGCCTACACCAAACAACTGCCGAATTTGTTGCGTGCCGTCTTCATCTATTCGCTGGAAGCGAACAAGAGCAATCAAGTCACAGACGGGCTGAGTGACGCGCGGTATGCCGCCTTTGACAAGAGCGGCAAGTATCTCTATTTCACCGCCAGCACGAACCTCGGCCCGCAGATCAGTTTTGCCGATCTCTCCGGCATCGCTCATCAGTCGACGCGCAGCGTCTATGCAATCGTGTTACGCAATGATCTGCCGTCACCGCTCGCGCCCGAAAGCGACGAAGAGAAGGTACAACCAGAGAAGAAGGAAGAGCCGAAACCCGCCGATAAGCCTGCTGACAAACCTGCGGACGCAGAGAAAGCGGATGAGAAGAAACCGGCGGCGCCGCCTGCCGCTATGATGCCGCCGAAGAAAGAGGCCGAGCCAGTTCGCATTGATTTCGAAGGCATTGATCAGCGCATCATCGCTTTGCCCATTCCCGCCCGCAACCTGATTGATCTGCAAGCGGGCAAAGCCAACTCGCTCTACATCGTCGAAGCCGGGGCGATCAACCTCGAAGTCTTTGCGCCGCCCTCGTTCATCGTTCATAAATTCGACTTCGACAAACGCAAACTCGATAAAGTTCTCGATGGCGTAACGAGTTTCACGGTATCGGCAAGCGCCGACAAGGTTCTCTATCGACAAGGCTTCGCCAGTTGGATCATCGCCAACACGATGACCCTCGGCGCGCCGATTCCGCCGGGCGCACCCGGCGGCCCCAATCTGCTGCGCGTCGCCGAAATGGAAGTCGCCATTGACCCGCGCGCCGAATGGAGGCAGATGTATAAAGAAGTCTGGCGCGGCGAGCGCGACTTCTTCTATGACCCGAACGCGCACGGGTTGGACTTAAAAGCCGCAGAAAAGTTGTATGAACCGTATCTCGACGCCGTCGCCCACCGCGAAGATTTGAATTACCTCTTCCGCGAGATGCTCAACCAACTGACGGTCGGGCACATGTTCGTCGGCGGGGGGCAGATGCCGCGCCCCAACTTCGTACCCGGCGGCTTGCTCGGTTGCGATTACCAGATCGAAAACGGGCGCTATCGTTTTGCCAAAGTCTACAATGGCGAAAACTGGAACCCGC
>CAYXVU010000227.1:4400-9850 GCA_964468725.1 uncultured Clostridia bacterium | reverse complement strand
GATGGTCGGACGTTCGACGCTCATCGTTGTGCCGACGCTCGATTTGATGAATCAGTGGTATGACTTGATACTGGCTAATTTTCCGGTTGAAGTCGGACTGATCGGTGGCGGCTATTTCGAACGCGGCGCGATTACAATCACCACCTACTCATCAGCGTTTCGCTTCATGGAGCGACTAGGCGACCAGTTCGGCTTTATTATCTTCGACGAATGCCATCACTTGCCGGGCAGCGTCTTTCGCTACGCTGCGGATATGACAATTGCGCCGTTTCGTTTAGGCTTGACGGCGACGCCTGAACGCAGCGACGGCGCGGACGTCATGCTCGAAGAACTCATCGGCCCCATCGTCTACCGGCGCGAAGCGCAAGATTTGGCGGGCGAATATCTGGCCGATTACAGCGTCGTGCGCCTCACCGTGCGCTTGAGCCTCGAAGAGCGCGAACGCTATGAAAGCGAGCGCGCAGTCTTTCGACAATTCTTACATGAGCAGAGCATTTCGCTTGCCAGTCTGCGCGGTTGGCAGACCTTTATCGCCGCCAGCGCGCGCAGCGAAGCCGGACGGCGCGCCCTGAAAGCCTACCGCGAATCGAAACGCATCGCGCTCGGAACCGAAGCCAAGTTGCGGGTGTTGGCCGACCTGCTCGAACGCCACCGCCATGAATTGGTGCTTATCTTTACTGCCGAAAACGAGATGGTCTATCGCATCTCGGAACAATTCCTGATTCCGGCCATCACCCATGAAACGCCGGTCAAAGAACGCCGCCAGTGGCTTGAAGCCTTCAATAGCCAGGCGGTTCTGGCGCTGGTCACTTCGAAAGTTCTCAACGAAGGCGTCAACATTCCCGCCGCATCGGTTGCCATCGTGCTATCGGGTTCCGGCTCGACGCGCGAACACATTCAGCGGCTTGGTCGCATCTTGCGAAAGCAACCCGACAAAGAGGCGATCTTGTACGAAGTGATTACCGCCGACACAACGGAAGAGCGCATCAGCGAGCGCCGCAGTTCAAGCGGCCAATTTCAACCGGCCAAGCTCAAAGGATGGTGAGGCAATGCTGACAGCCGATTTAGCGATGAGTTGGCAGCGCGGTAATACCATCACGCCGCGCTACGTCAAAGAAGAAGACGCGGGCTACTTGCAAGTGGCCGACGACCTGGCGACGCTGTTTCGTGAGCACCGGGGGCGGCGGCGCGTCGAACTCGATGCGGCGCTCGATGAATACGTCGGCGCGGGCACCGATTACAAAATCCTGCGCGGCTTGATCAAATTGCTCACCGATGGCTCTACCTTTGAAACGGCAACCACGATAGACCCTCTGGAAATTCGGCGCTCTCTCTTTTTCAAGGCTCGCACCCGCCATCCTGTGAGCCGCGACCAGCGCGCGGCGACCATCAGCGAAGCAGCGACGGAGTTGACCTGTGCAGAAGAGGAGATCATTGATGGAATGTATGCCGATTTGGTTGAAAATCAGCGCCTCATCGGCTTTGAAGAGATCAACGCGCGCGAGTTGCTTGACCGCTACAATCTCGCGCAAGCGCAAGCCTTACTCTATCGCTGCACAGAGATGCGCCTCACCGTCGCCGCGCAAGAGCCTGCGGCCTATCGGCAGTTGTTCGATGCCATTAAGGCGTGTCGCTTGATTCATCAGATCAGCGGCAGCACGGCGCGCGGTTATGAGATTCGATTGAGCGGCCCGGTCTCCATATTTCATCGCTCGCAAAAATACGGCGTGCAGATGGCGGTCTTTCTGCCTGCCTTGCTGATGTGCAGAGGGTGGAAGTTGCGCGCCGAGATAGAGAGTAAAACGCGTGGCGCAGCCTTCTTCGAGTTGCAGAGTGAACAGACGCGATTGCGCGTCAGCGACTTCGTTGCGATGGGGCTAGACAATCCCTTCAGGGAGAAACTGGCGGCCAGGTGGAAGACCGAAGAGGGCGGCTGGCAACTGGAGAGTTGTCGAGAGGTGGTGGATTTGGGCGGCAGCGCGTTCATCCCCGACTTCATTCTGCGCGCCGCAACCGGCAAGATCGTTTATCTGGAGGTCATGGGATTTTGGACGCCGCGTTATCTGGAAGAACGGTTGCGCGAGTTCGAGCGCGCCGGGTTCAAAGAGTTTTTGCTGGCCGCGTCAGAAGAGTTACAAGGGGCGCGCGAAGCGGCGACGAATCTGCCTGCCAACGTCATCCTCTTCAAATCGTCGCTCGACCCGCGAGAGGTGAAAGCCGCAGCCAGCCGCCTTGCCGGTTGATTGCCTGAAGACAAAAGAGCCTACTCCGCGAATTCGGCGAATCGTCACGAATCAAAATCCGCTTCACAGCTATTCAGGCAGATTGATTTGACCGGCGGACTACTTCTCCGATTGCAGGACTGCGACCAGCGCCAAGCGGTCGCCCTTGGGGTTAAGCGCAAGGCGAGTGACCCTCTTCAGCCCGGCTTGCATGAAGTCTGCAATCTCCGTCCAATCGCGGTCTTTCGCCGGATCGAATTGGTAGAGCTTCGCGCCGCTCGCCATCAGAACCACCCCGGCGGGCGTCCATACGAAGTCTTCGTTGCCTGCCAAGGTCTTGATGATGGGCTTGACGGTACGGGACTTCAAGTCAAGCTCCTTGATCCACCACTCGCTCTCAGAGACTTTGTGGACAAAGGTGAGCGCGGCGCGCAACGGATGTTTCTGTAGCGACCTGCCGATGTTGTGCTCAATGATTTCGGCTTTGCCTGTGCGCGTGTCGGCGAGTTGTAAGGTCGGCGGCTCGCCGAGCACAAAGAGCGCGAGCGTCGTTTCGTCGAGCCAACAGTGATAGCCGACAGGTTTGATGTTTTCCAGCACCAGTTGCGGTTGATCGCCCGTAATCGCAAACTTCCACAGGCGCTGTGTACGGTCGGCTTCGACGCGAATGACGGAGAAGGACGCGCCGTTACCGATGGGCGTTGGCGAGTATTCTCCTTCGGCTGTGGCCGTCACTTGTTTGATAGACTGGTCGCTGAAGTTGTACCGGAAGATGTCGGGCAATGTCCCTTCGCGTACCGACGTGAAGAGGAGGCTCGTCCCGTCAGGCAGAAATGCCGGTTGATTGTCATAGCCTTCGCGGTTGGTGATGTTCACAGGGCGACTCACCTGCAGGCGCCCGTTGCGGGTTTGCAGGTCGGCGATAAAAATTTCGGTTGACGGCGGCTGCTGCGCCGCTGCGCCAAGCCCTGAGCCAACGATGACAATGCTGAATGTGAGTAAGGCGATAAGCAATCTCTTCATCTCTCAACTCCTCTCTTACCCCTGAATCGCCAAGCGCAAAGTCAGTTATCTCTGTCCGGTTGCACTGCGCCTTTGCTTCTCTGCGTCTTTGCGTTTGCTGGTTTGGCAAGCTGCCTAATCCATCACATCAGGACGGTCGCGTATGGTCATCAGAGTCGCCATCATCGTAGCGATGCGACTTTCTTTGCCTTCGTTGAAGGCGATAACTTCGCCCTCGCAGAAAGTGAGGGTGCGACCGGCTTTGCTGACGCGCCCCCGCGCCGTCAACTTTTCGCCTTTGGCAGGCGCGAGCAGATTGACTTTGTACTCAACCGTCAGGACGCCCGTGCCTGCGGGCATCAAGGAAAACGCCGCATAGCCGCAGGCGCTGTCAACAATCGTTGTAACGATACCGGCATGCAGAAAGCCATGCTGTTGGGTCAGGTCGGCGCGAAAAGGCAGTTCGATTTCGACCGCCCCCGCTTCTACTTTGGTCATCTGCGCGCCGATTGTCCGCATTATGATTTGTCTGGCAAAGCTCTCTCGGACGCGGGTTTCAAAGTTCGAGTCCTGAATCCTGAAGTTCGACATAAGCGACTCATTGCATAACGAAGTTCAACGTAAACGACAACTGCGCGTCGCTCCTACACGGGCAGGAGCAATAACAAATTGATGGCTCCGAGCCGAAATAATCTAAAGTGATTTCGGCATAAAGAAAAGAGCAGAGCGTTGCGTGCGGGCGAGAGAGCATTCGACAGCAGCGCAGGGCTTTGCGCTAAGATGAGTCGGCGCAGATTGCGGAACGGAGACAGGCGTGAACGAAACCTTGCAATTTCTCATCGACCACGGTTACGTGGTTCTCTTCGTTTGGATGTTCGGCGAACAGATTGGCCTGCCGATTCCAGCAACCCCTTTGCTACTGGCAGCGGGCGCGTTGGCGGGCCAAGGGAGACTGAATCCGGTTGCTTGTATTGCCGTCGCGGTTGCAGCTTCGATGCTGAGCGATGCTATCTGGTATCAGATCGGGCGAGTGCGCGGCGGCAAGGTTTTGAACTTGCTTTGTCGCATCTCGCTCGAACCCGACTCTTGTGTTCGCAAGACCGAAAACTCATTCGCCCATCACGGTGCGCGTTCGCTATTGATCGCCAAATTCGTGCCGGGTCTGAATACCATGGCGCCGCCGCTTGCCGGAATCATCGGCATGCGCTGGCCGCGCTTTCTATTGTTCGACCTGCTCGGCGCGCTGCTCTATGTCGGCACCTTTGCGGGCGTCGGCTACCTCTTCAGCGATCAGTTTGAACGGGTCGCCGAATATGCGGCGCAGTTCGGCTCAGGCTTGCTAGTGCTATTGGGCGGCGGGCTTGCAGCCTACATTGTCTGGAAGTATGCGCAGCGCCGAAAATTTTTGCGCGAGCTTCGCATCGCGCGCATTACGCCCTCAGAATTGAACGAGCGTTTGGCGCACGGCGAAGAGGTCGTCGTCGTTGATTTGCGCCATGCGGTCGAATTCGAAGCCGAACCGCAAACCATCCCCGGCGCCATTCGCCTCTCGCCGGAAGAACTCGAAGCCCATCATGAACAGATTCCGCGCGCGCAGGAAGTCGTGTTGTTTTGCACCTGACCGAACGAAGCGTCGAGCGCTCGGGTAGCGCTCTTACTCAAACGTCGAGGGATTGACCGTGTGCGCCCGCTCGCCGGAGGCTTCAACGCGTGGTACGAAAACGGCTTTCCGGTAGAGAAGAAAAGCGAGTCAGGCGATGGCCAATGAGGCGGCAAAACGGCGCATCGCTATGACAAGAGCAGAATGAATCGGTTACCCAGAAGTTGATTGACCAAATTGGAGCGAATGATACAATCAAGCTCGCATAGGCAACTTGGTAATTGCGAATGATGAGCCATCTCCTCCCCCGTTGAACGCAACCGAAAAACAGCGGTGGAAAGGAGCAATCACATGAGCGATGAAGAATACACTCGGAGCTTACCGGGAGACGATAGCGCGGATGACAAGGTGACCAAACCCGGAGTGGAAGCGATTCTCAACCGAATCAATACGCTAGGCGAAACCTTGCGCATTGAAATGGTGCAATTTCATGCAGAGGTTCGGGGTGAAATCGGGCAACTTCGTGAAGAGGTTCGGGGTGAAATCGGGCAACTTCGTGAAGAAGTTCGGAGTGAAATCGGGCAACTTCGTGAAGAGGTTCGGGGTGAAATCGGGCAACTTCGTGA
>CAYXVU010000227.1:0-4300 GCA_964468725.1 uncultured Clostridia bacterium | reverse complement strand
GAAATCGGGCAACTTCGTGAAGAGGTTCGGGGTGAAATCGGGCAACTTCGTGAAGCAAACCAAGCTGAAAATCAGCAGCTTCGTGAAGAGGTTCGGGGTGAAATCGGACAGCTTCGTGAAGAGGTTCGGGAAGGCTTCAGCTTGGTCACTCGCAAGCTTCAGATTCTCGCCGGGGAAGACTTGCACCACAAAGCCGCAATCGAAAAGCTCACCGAACAGTTTGCAGAGTTAGCGCGTCCGGCTTCTTAGAAAGAGCGCGCAACCGGAAAGGAAGTTTGTATGTTAAAGGTTATTCGTGGCAGCACCACTCACTAACTCGATTGACGATCATTCGACGAACTCATCGCGCCCTACCGGCGGGGTGATTGTGGACATCGGAACGGGCGACGGTCGCTTTGTCTACCAATCGGCGCGCGCCAACCCCGACAAGTTCTACATCGGCATAGACGCGAGCCCGAAGGCGTTGACGAAAATCTCGGAGAAGATTCATCGGAAACCGAGTAAAGGCGGCGCGCCCAACGTGCTGTTCGTGCAGTCCGCCATCGAAAGTTTGCCTGAAGAGTTAAACGGCGTAGCCGACGAAGTGCATGTGCACTTTCCTTGGGGCAGCTTGCTCGGCGCTGTCGCAACTGGCGATGTCTCGGCGCTCAGCAACCTGCGGCGCATCTGCGCGCCGCAGGCTTGGCTGGAAATCATCATCGGTTTTGATCCGCTGCGTGACCGCGCCGAACTCGAACGGCTGGCCATCGAGCCGCTCTCCGAAGAGTTTATCCGTACAACGCTCCGTGTTCGTTATGCTGCCAGCAGCTTCGCCATCAGAGAGAGCGGCGTGCTTGCGCCTGCCGACTGGCCGCATTTGGAGACCTCATGGGCGCAACGCCTCAAAGGCAGCGACAGCCGTTCGCTCCTCTACCTGATCGCACAAGCCATTTTCTGATGCCTGCCCGATTTCATCACGCCACACTCGCAGCAGAGACAGTCTGCCAGCGCCGCGCGCTGGGCTGGTGAGAACCTGCGATGAGACATCTCCGTTGTCATTCATTTCACCTGCGACTCCGGGATTGCCTCCCGAGGGCGATAAAATTCTTCTGCCGCCCGTAACTTTTCATCGGCTCAGTTGTTTTCTCTAGCGTAGGAACGAATATGGCGCGAGAGCGAGAAGAGTTTGAGATGGTCTTCAGCGAGGTCTATCCGTCGCTGTGCCGTTTTCTCGATTGTCTGCTTGCCAGTCGCAGCGCCGCCGAAGACATTGCGCAAGAGACTTTTTTGCAATTCTATCGCCAGGCGTTCGGGCGCGTGCCCATTGGAGAAGCGCGGTTTTGGCTCTTTCGCGTGGCGCGCAATCTGGCCTTAAACGAATTGAAGCGCCGCCGAACACGGGTGCGCTTTTTCGATAAAGTCGTCGAAGTCTTTCGGCCTAAAACGGTCAGCCCCGAAGCCGCTTTTGAAGATGCTGAACAGCGGCATCTGGTGCTCGACTGGCTGGCGTCGTTGCCCGAACCGCAGCGTGCGGCGCTGGTGTTGCGCGAGCAAGAAGAGATGAGCTACCGCGACATTGCGCGCGTACTGGCAGTGTCGGAGAGCAAAGTCAAAGTGGATATCTTTCGCGCCCGTTCGACGTTGCGCGCCAAGTGGACAGAGGCGCAAACGGCATCAGGAACGGCAAACGAGGTTGAGTATGAATTGTGAGATGACCGAAAAAGTCTCTTTGATGATAGACGGCGAGTTGGCGCTGACCGAGATGGATGCGCTTGTTGAGCATCTGGCGGTTTGCGCGAGTTGTCGGCAGGCGCAAAAAGATTTTCTGCGCCTGCGCCATCAACTCGTCGCCTACGAGGTTCAACCCGACCCCGCCCAACAACAACGGGCGCTCAACCGCATTCTCGGCGCACAGGCTGCACCGTTGTGGCAACGAACGATTGCTCTGCCCGCGCCGGTCTTCGCTTTACTGCTGTGCCTGCTCGTCGGTCTGAGCGGGTGGCTCGTGGCGCAACGCGCCATCCAACCGGCGAAAGGGCCAAGCGACGGGCGTAGAGTGATTGTGCCGCCCCCTAATGAGACCGCCGCGCCGACCGCTTTCGATTTGTCGCGCTTTGATCGCGGCGCACGGGCAGTCATCTATGCCGCAAAACGCGCCGAACGAGGCCAACGATGAAATTGCATACGAAACTTTTCTTCACCCTATTGGTTTTCCTGCTGACTCTGCTCACCGAAAGCGATGCGCGATTGGCCGCATCGCCCGCCGAATCAGATGCGGGCAATCGCATCCAATTTCACGTGGCGGTGATTGAAGAGAATGGCCAGGAGAAAAATACAGTCGCATCGTACCTGATTGCCGGGCCACCGGGCACAGATTTCGACCTTGATCTGCATGGCGAACGCTTTCGCATGCAGGCGAAATTTTTGACCGACCTTACGGTAGAAAACGCTTTGCAGGTGCGCACGCAATTAGAGACGCGACGACTCTATGGTTATTCCGAGCGCCGACTGCCGCTCTATGAAGAAGACCGGCAAGCGCATGCTCTGCGAATCGGTTTTGATGAAGAGATTGTATTGCTGCCGTTTGGCGAAGGCGGCGGAGACCAGAGATTGAAGATTGAAATCACGCCCGCGATGACCGAGCAGAGCGTGCGACTCGCTTCCGGTAAGACGCGCCCGCTGGAAATCAACGTCTTGAAAGTCAGCCCCGGCGGCATCATCAATGTGCAAGCTCGCAAGATTCCCCATCGCTTCGTAGCCGAAGTCGTTTTGCTCGAAGACGGGCGCGAAGTGGCGCGCAACGCGGCGGATGTTTTATTCGCAGAAGCGCAAGAGATCATCTTGCACCCGACCGCCGATGCGAGCGCCGATGTCAACAACTATCCGCTAGCTGTGCGTCTGACGATTGATGAGTATTTGCGCAATCGCCCGACCGACAACCTTGGTATCCGTTTTGATCTGCAACGCCTCGACCGGGCGCAGGGAGACAACCGCGAAGTCGTCGGGTCGAATTGGGCGGGCGTCGCTGCCCTTGACTCCGCTTTGGACTACGATTTGAGCAATCATTTTTTAAGCGGGTCAAATAAAAAGTATGAGCTGCAATTCCGCATCAAGTTGGCGGATAGCGAAACCGCCAACTGATCGTTGCGAAGCCGTCAACTTCTGACCGGTCGGGTCATACTCCGCAATCCGGTACATCACACAACCGTCAACTCTTAATCGTTAGTTATCTTGACTGGGAGGTTCTTATGCAAAAGGTGACTTCGTATCTCGTCGTGTGTCTATCTCTGTTGCTGATCGCTGCGCCGCAGGCACGCAGCCGACACAGTGAATCGGCAAGTTGCCAGATTGATCAAAATTTTGCCTTAGCGGCAGAGTACTTCCGCGAAGCCGCAGAACTGTGTCGCGCCGACAACGGGCGCTTGTGGAGGCACACGCTTTGTGGGCCGATGATCTTTGCCAGCCCGATGAATCGGCAAGTCGTCGCCAATCAAAGCGATGCGGAAGGCCGCTTGACCAAGCAAGGCGATCTCTTCTTCGGTTACTTGCCCGATGAAGTGCCGATGGCCAACACGGCCATCAAGTGGGCAGGTGTGAAATGGACAATGGTCATCTGGCCTCTGCCCGAAGACAAGCAGGTGCGCGCCACGTTGATGCTGCACGAACTCTACCACCGCATTCAGGAAAAAATCGGCTTACCGGCGACGAATCCGGCAAACGATCATCTCGATGCGGTTGACGGGCGCGTGTGGTTGCAATTGGAATGGCGCGCGCTCAGACGCGCTCTGCTCGAACGCGGCAACGAATCGCGCAAAGCCATCAACGACGCGCTCCTCTTTCGCGCCCAGCGGCGCGCACAGTTTGCCCAAGCGGCGACCACAGAACGCGCATTGGAGATCAACGAAGGGCTAGCCGAATATACCGGCTTTCGGTTGAGTCAACCAAGCGCCGCTGAAGCGACTTACCGGGTGGCCAAACATCTGGAAGCGGCAGAAAAACGGCCAAGCTTTGTGCGCTCGTTTGCCTACGGGTCGGGGCCTGCTTATGGCTTTTTGTTGGATCGCCTGCGCCCGCAATGGCGAACCCGCCTGAAAGCGCAGGACGATTTGGGAGACCTGCTCGGACAAGCGATCGGGCTGCATCTGCCCGCCAACCTCAAAGCCGCAGCCGAGAGTCGCGCCAGCGAATACGAAGGCGATGCCTTGCGTGCTGCAGAGACCGCGCGCGACCAGTTGCGTCGTCAACGCATGGCCGATTATCGCGCCCGTTTGATCACCGGCGCGGTGCTCATTTTGCCGCTCTCCGGCGCTGTCAATTATTC
>CAYXVU010000226.1:0-9872 GCA_964468725.1 uncultured Clostridia bacterium | reverse complement strand
GAAAGGCGAAGCGCAGGCCATTGCCGCCGATGAGCGAAGAAGCGGCTACATAAATCGTTTTTCCGTCCGCCGGATGAACTGCCATATCTGCCGCTTCGCAGCTTAGTTTCTCTTGCCAACTCATGCCGCCGTCTGTAGAGAGATAAAGGCCGTCCCACAGGCGCACCATGTAAACTCGATCCGGGTCGGAATCATCCACCGCAATTTTTACGATCCGCTCTGTAAACGAATTCGTCCCAAGGTGTCTCCACGATGCCCCTGCGTCGGTTGATTTCATCACTCCCGTCCCAAAGTAACCGCTTTTGGGATCGCCCATACCGGCATAGACGATTTCAGGATGGCTTTTCGAGAAAGCGATGGAGCCGACTGCCGCATCCACTTGATCGTTCGTCACCGGCACGAAATTTTTGCCGCCATCGGTCGAGCGCCAGATGCCGCCCGTTGCTGCGCCCGCCAAGATGAGACTCTCATCAACTGGCGATACGGCAATTGCATTGATGCGTCCGCTGGTAAATCCCCATTGCTCGATAGGAGCCGAAAGGGTTGGAAAAGGGCCGAGCGGTTGCCACCGACCGGCGGGCGCTTGCATCAAGGCCAGACTTTTCGCTTTGCCGCGCGGTCGCGTCAGCCAAGCCTTGCGCCGCGCATCGGCAGGAATCTCATCAAACGGGTAGGCGCGCTGAAAACGGAACCACTCTTGTCGCTTTTCCGCATCCTCTTCGAATTCATCGAGTCCGGCTTGCGGTTCGAGTTGCGACGGAGCGATCAGGCGGGCGCGGGTTGGAGCCACGCGCTTTGCAGGGGTGAAGAGATATAGGCCAAAGGCTAGTGCGCCGAATAGAAACATCGCTGAAACGATTACTCTCTTCATTCGATACCTCCTCCAAACAGAAGGTCAGAAAGCGTGAGTTGTATCAGGCTAGCGTACGAGCAGAATGGCATCTGTGAAGGGACGAAAGCACTAACAAGGACAACAGAGAGTGATGGTGGTAATCTTCGCGCTGTCCGATTTTTCGTACGTTTGACGGCCTCAAACTCTCAGCGATCTGATTTTCCCCCACCTGCTAGTCTCGAATGATATAAGAGGATCATCTTGCAGAGAAAGTGCGAAAGGGCAAAGGCGGCGGCGTTCTCTCCTCCCCAACCCGAGCCCATGAGAGGCGGCTCAATGCCGAGCCGCCTCATGATCTGCGGCCTGACGGATTAGGTCGGCAGCAAGCTCTTATAATCGCTCAGCAGCTTTTCGAGGCGGGCTTTGTGATTGGGATCGCGCACACTGAGACCGACATATTTGATCTGCAAGGAAGCGACCGCCGTTGCATTTTTCACAAAGCTATCCGTCATCGTCTTTTTCATCTCGTCACTGACTTGAAAGCCGCGCACATCTTTCAGCAGTTCGAGCCTCTTTTTGATGTCGCCTTTTTTCGCGTCCAGAAACTGCTGTGCGGCATCAATACCGGCAATCGAACCTTGTGCCGCTTCGACCTTCTGCACCAGTTCAGCGGTGAAGGCATCGAACTCTTTCAGCACCGGAGCGATCTCCTCATCCTTTTTACAGCCGACAATCCATACGCACGCCAACAGCAACAGACCGGCGAAAAACTTTTTGCTCATGGTTTCTCCTTCCTTTCATCGCTGGAAATGCTTTGCGAAGATTCTCTAGGGTTTCAGTACCAATTCACGGCGGACGACGGAGGAGAGATTTCCGACAGCCGGTAGTCTATCGCTGACAAGCGGTTTGGTAAAGAAGGCTGCGGCAGGAGCCCGGATCAGGCCGTTTTCTACGCGGCAGAGGTTGAACGGCAAGGAATCGTACATGGAGGGGACGGAGGCTCACTGAAGTTGTCAGCCTCCGTCCCCTCCTGACTTGTCTCGGTTTACCTGTGTCCGATCTTCTCTGCCTCCATCGTGCCCCTCGGATAGTTGACGATTCAAGACATTTGCGAAGAGACTGCCGAGACGCCGCAGGGCTATTTTCTTGTGGGCTGCTGTGCAGATGACTCGGCGCTCTCTCGCGCTTTCGCGCGCTCCATCTGTTCGCGGTATCGCATCATCTGCACCCCTCGCTCTACAGGTTGTTGAAAGGCTTCCGGGTGCAGGTAAGAGCCGCGCTCGATTTCGGGTTTGAGGACTTCAACCGGAATGCGGTTTTTATTGGCGAAGGCGTCTTGGCGGATGCCTGTGACCTGCCAAGAGACTTCAACATTGGGCGCGTTGGTCTTAATCACAAAGCGGTTGCCTTTGATCTTTTGCCCGACGATGGCTTGCGCGAATTGGCCGATGACGGTGAGTTGATAGCGAAAGTCCTTATTGAGCGATTCAAAATAATCCGGCAGCGTGACGATGGCTTCGCCTTGGTCATCGGTCGTGATTGTGCCGTTATAGACATTCATCATGTCGGGCGATTCGACAAACGAGTGATAGAGGTATTTGTTTTCCGGGTCGAGGGGATGGTCAATCTTGAACGAGCCGCCGCCTTTCGACAGATTGCCGGTGATTTCGACATCGCCTATAAACTCTCCGGCAAGCCCCGGCGTTGCGCCGCCCGCGCCGCCGCCGGGAATGGCAATGATGCCCCTGCCGCCTTTATTTCCGGTGCCGACGCCGAGCGCGCCAACCGCAAACGCGCCATCACCGCCATCGCCAGCCGTGCTCACGCCCCCGATCAGGGAGCCGCCCGTGCCGCCGGAACCCATCGTAGCCGACCCGCCAAAGGCGACAATTCCGACACCACCGGGAGTTGTGGCACCGTCGCTGCCGCCCGTGCCGCCCAGTGCAAGCATGCCTGCGCCGCCGCCAACTATCATATTGGCATTGCCGCCTGTAGAGAAGATTCCCGGGCCGCCTGCTGCCGTGTTGGTGATCGTGATAACCCCGTTGCCATTGTCAACCGATCCCATGATTGTCAACGGCACGGCTACGCCGAGGGGTTCCGCCGTCGTGCCGTTGCCTGTCAAGGTGGCGTCTCTGATGATGGCCAGCGTGCCGCTTACTGCGGCGGTTGTCTGCAACGTGCCATCGGGGAATTTCACGCCGCCGAGCGTCGTTTCAATCATCCCTTGCACAGTAAGTTTCGAAGCGGGTGTTGTTGTTCCGATGCCAATGTTGCCGAATTTCGTTTCGGTGATGATCGAATCGCCGAGAAAGAAGCCGCTGCCATTGCTGCCCGTCCATTTGGGCAAGCGATCCGTTGTGCCGCTTCCTTGTACCGGTTGATTGGCCGCCGCCGGTGCGACTTTGCGCTTGGCCTCGCTCGTTGCAGGCCGCGCGTTGTCACTCGGTTTGCGCGTCGTCTGACCGAGCGCCAGACCCGTCGTTAAGGTCAGCAGCAAAAAAAGGGTTGTCGGAATAGAGACTCTTTTCGTCATAACATTTCTCCTTCGCAAGATATCGTGCAGGCGTCCTCTGCAGTGCCCCTTGTGCAGGGCGAGTGAAGATGAACTCGCGTCTCCAGCGGTGAGGAGGTTGGCAAGGGCGAACGCCACCTGACTGATGGTTTCGAATAATCTGTTTCTACCTTTTGCGTTTCGGAATCCTGAGCGCGTGAAGTAATACTGAATTGCTCAACAAAATGAGAAAACGCTGTTGAGCGGCGGTCTTTGACCGCCGTTACTGAAGGCTAGGGAGGCGGTCAGAGACCGCCGCTCAACGAAGATGTCTCATCTTGTTTTGCAATTCCGTATCAGATTGATTTGTAACTCGGTATAAGAGTTTCACGATGGCTTTCTCCGATTCGCAAACTGCGTCCAACCGTTGCGACATAGCCTGACGTCGCGTCGGCACTTCATGTTGATAAGATGTTTCCCTGAAAACATTTCAGCCGGAGGAAAGTTTCTTGTGATGGCCGGTGTCAAAAGAGGGTAGGGAAAGCAGCCAGCGCCCGATTTTCATAAGGCAACGGATAATTGGCTGCGAAGATGCGAAGAGCAAACGAAGTCTCTCTGCGTATCCAATGTCCGGCACGGTTACGATAACCATAGAAGCGTAGGTGCGTCAGAAATCCGCGTGGCCGTCGGTGGCCGTTACCGTTTGCCGTCGAGACTAGCCCATTCGCCCGCTTGAATGAAACTCGCCCAATAGAAGGGATGCTCACGCCCTTTGCGCTTGAGCATACTGAGTTGTACCTGCCGGAGCGCGGCTCCGCGCCCGCGTCCGAGTTTCAAGTTTTGATAGTAGCTGATCATCAACTCGTGGGTCACATAATCGCTCACCGGCCATAGGCTCATCACCAGGGTTTCCGCTCCGGCTAACACGAAGGCGCGACGCAAGCCATAGACGCCTTCGCCGTTTTTGACCTCTCCAAGCCCGGTGTCGCAAGCAGAAAGGGTAACGAGTTTGGTGCCCCACAGATTCAAGCCCGAGGCTTCCAATGCCGTCAAAATACCGTCTTCACCGCTCTGCTTTTGCACGTTCGCGCCTGCCAACGCCAAGCCCGACCGCAGCAACGGGTTTTCGATCTTCGCACGAGCATTGATGGCGCGAGTGCCGCGCACCTCGCCGGTAGGCGGTGTGTCGGTTAGGAAGAAGCCATGCGTGGCGATGTGCAGAACGCGCGGCGCAACGCTCCGTTTGAGCGATTGTTCGGTGGCTTGTTGCCCCGTCAACACTTGGCTATCGGGAAACAGCGACTGGATGGCGCGGGCTTCCCGAATTGTGTTGGCAAGCGGCGCAAAGTAAACGTTCGACAAATCGGTTGCATTGGTGACGCTGGCGCGAAGCGCAGCGGACGAGCGCCTGCCCAACTCGGCGCTCTCTATGGCGTTGGCCGACGCCGGTTCGCCGAACGCCGGGTCGGCAATAATCGTCGAGGTCTGCTGTCCCGCTCTCTCAACCTGCATGCGCAACAGATCGCGCCCCGTCGTCAGGTAAGCAAATGAATAGCGCTGAATCAAGTAGCGCCCTTGCTCATCTGCCAACGCTTCGAAGGGAATCAGATTGAGCGCCCCATCGGGCGAAATGAGCAGTTGTTTAGCATCGCCGAGCAGCGGGCGAAGCGGTTGCATCACGACGGCATCAACGGCGCGCGCTCGGTCGCGCACCTCGCGGCGACGCGGATCACCGAGCGTCTGACGAAGCGCGTCAATGCTCTGGTCAAGCGTTCTCATATCGCCGAGGTCGCGCCATCGCACCTCGCCGGTTTGACGCAGAACATAAGCAATGTAATGCGGCTCGCCATAGGCTTCGCTGTTACTTTCGGCTTTCGGGTCGAACGGGCGATAGATGGCGAATTCGATCAAGGCGGCGTCGGCAGGGATTGCCGTTTGCACGGCAGCCAGGGTAACGGGTTGCGCGGCGGCGCGAAACTCGGCGCTGCGCCGACTAATGTCGGCTTCGAGTTGCTCTTTGCGCGCTTCCAATTCTCTGACTCGGTTCTGATGCTCTTCCAAGGCGAGCTTCTGCGGCCCATTCAGAACGAGGCGGGCGAGTTGCCCGGAGGTTTCGTTGTATTGTTCGAGCAAACGTTGCTCTTCGGCGCTGGCGCGTTGTCTGAGAGAGGCAAAGCTGGCGGACATGGCATCCAGCAATCGCCCTTTGCGTTGCAACAGGACGAGAGCGGCCAACGCGCTGGCGGTTTCGTTCTGTGGCGCAAGGTTGGCGCTGAGCGAGATCGTGCGATCCGTACGTTCGGCGACGCTGTTGAGATAGGACAGTTTCTGGCGTTCAGAGCCGATAGCCAGATTCATGGCGATATTGCGTTCGATCACCGCATCAGCACGCGCTTGGTATTTGATGGCTTCGGCCAGACTGCCTTGCGCGGCGTAGGTTTTGGCGATGTTGCCTAACGAGAGCAAGGTCAACGGATGATAGGGGCCGCGCCTGACTTCCGAGATGCGCAGCACGCGCAGGTGCGCGTCCAGCGATTTGGCATACTCGCCTTTGGCGCGATAGATGTTGGCGAGATTATTCAAAATGATGGCCAGACGCGGATTGTCAGCCCCGAAAGCTTTCTCAACGATGGTGCGGGCCTGCCGATAATTCTCTTCCGCTTTGACGTAGTCTTTGCGTTCGCGGGCGATTCTGCCGAGATTGTTGAGGAGAATAACCTGCGTGAGGTTGCCCGGTTTTTTGAACTGTTCAAAAACTGCTTGGGCGCGCAGCAAGAAATGTTCGGCTTGTTGATAATCGCCCTGATCCGTATAGACGACACCCAGATCAATCAAGATCGCTTGGTAAGTGGGATGTTGCTCGCCATAAGCCTTGTCGGCAATCGCCAGCGCTTGCAGGAGCATCTGTTCTTTCTGTTTCAGATCATTGATCGTCTGCGAGCGCGTATGCAGGCAGTCGGCCACAAACTGATGCTCCGGGCCGAGCGTTCTTTGCGCCACTTCAACGGAGCGTTGTGCCAGCCGTTCGGCTTTCACGATGTCGTTCATTTGATTATTCAGCCAAGCCAACTTGTTAATGACCATCAGGGTCTGCGGATGTTCCGCGCCTAAAACTTTCTCGGCGATGGCAAAGGCACGCTCGGCATAGGCCAGCGCCTTCACGAAGTCTTGTCTATCGTCGTAGTATTCGGCCAAATCGAGCAGCAGGGTGATGAGAAAACGGTCTTCCTTGCCGACAACCTGCTCGCTGATGGTTAATGCGCGGTCAAGGCACCGCCGCACCTCGTCATACTGCCCGTCAGCATCAGCCTGATCGGATGCGAATTTGAGCTGACAGGCTTCGTAGAGCAACCGGTCATTTTCGGTGGCGGCGCGAATCTCGGCCACGCGAATCGCATAGCTGCCGGTCGGCGCGCGGTTGGAAGAAGGCTCCACGATAATCGTGAAACTGCCAGCCGTTTCGGCAACCAGCGCAATCTCTTCTTCTCCTTGACTGCGCAACTCTTTATCGAAAGCGCCGGTGATATCCTTCACCACTTTCAACAACCAAGCGATGACATCTATGCCCCGCTGTTCGACGATGATTTTTGCATATTGGCCCTGTGCGAGCGTGATCTGATAGGAGTGCTCCTGCCCGCCAGTAATTTCGCGGACGAGCGGCTTGTCTGCTTCGAGAATTGTGATCTCGTGTGTGGCCTGTGAACCGGCTTGGCCTGACGATACGGGTGGAGTGAACGCTTCGACAGCGCGGATGGTGAATGCGCAGGTCGTCAACAGCAGGCACAGAGCCGCGAAGCAAAAGAGATGCCTCCGACCGTTTTGCCGCCTCGCTCGCATCGGCGACGCATCTGCGCGCATACGACACTCCTTATGGCTGGTCATATGAGACTCCTCCCATATCCGAAAGGCGCGGGTTGTGCGAAAGCCATCAACCGAGTCAATTTACTTCACAACCCGAAACGGATAGCTGCTGATGATCGTGGCGGCTCCGGTGGGAGAGATACCGTAGACGTTGACTTGATAACGCTGCTCGTTCAACAGGTTGGCGCGTACGGTCAGGACAAGAGACTTGCCTGCGTTTGTCGCGCGCACCTTCCCACTTCTCCAGATGACTTGATTGGCTTGGCCGACCAGTTCGGCACGATAGTGTGTGAACTCTGTCGGCTCCAGCGCCAGCTCTAGTTTCACGAAATGGGCCTCAGCAGGCAAGCTCAAATTCGCCATCTCGGCGATGCCGCGCGTTTGCGGGGTCAAGGCAAGGGCAATCGTATTGCCATCGGGAGGCCGCTCTGACAGCGGCAACTGCTTGGGTGAAGGTTCATTGGAGGGTTCGATCCGTGCCAGTTGTTCTCGCAAGCGGGTTAGCTCTTTCTCGCGTTCAGCCTCAGCATCGCGTTGAGCTTGCAACTCGGCTTGCAATTGTTGTTCGCGTCGTTGGCGTTCGGACTGTTCGGCTAGCGTTTGGTTGATGCGATTTCGCAATCGCCAATTGTCAATCGCCAGCCATCCGCCCAATGCCAGTATGAGCAGCGCTGCCGTCGCCAACCCCCATTGCCAGAGTGGGCGGGGAAGCCGAAACAGGTTGCCAATCCCACGCGGGTCGGCAGGGCGCGACTCAGTGGGCACAATTTGGGAAGCATCGCCTTGCGATTCGGCCTGCCCGATGATCGGCGCTCTTTTCAGACGGCTTTGTAGTTCGGCAGCGAAAGCCACCTTTTCGCGGCGCTTTGGCGACGCCAGATAGTGCGCGTCGAAACGGTCGCGCATCTGCCCCGATAACTCATCTTTCACGTACGCATCCACCAGATCATTCTCGACCATCTGCAAACGCACTGCGAAATCGTCATCCGTCAGGCTCAACTCGTCCAGCCACTCGGTTTCCTCCGCCGTCAGCGAGCCGAGCAAGTAGCCGGTAATCAGTTGATCGTCATAGGTGCGCGAACTCAAGGGTATCAAGCCTCCCATCTTGATGAGACGAAAGCGGGAAAACCTTTCGCCTCTCAACTCCCCATACACTTGCTGACGCAGGCTTCAAGCCGGTCGCGCAGGCGACAAGCGCGAATGCTCAAGGCATTGATGCTGATGTCGAATTGTTCGGCCAGCCGTCGGCGGTTTTCGATCTTCGCACGTTGTTCGCCTTGATAGTATTCGGTAATCAACCGACGGTTGTCGGCATCCAGTTGGCGCAGGCAACGCTCCAAACAATTGAGTCGGTCTTCTGCACGGCGGTTCTCTTCGTCGGCTTCGGCGCGGCTCGCAGGGTGGCGCAATCGCTCGCCGGAGTCGGGCATCTCATCCAGACTGACAGCGCGTTGTTCTTCCCGACGCAGCGATTCAAGAAAGACAAACTTGGCAATGATGTAGCAGTATTGTGCGGGCAGCGCGTCGGTGATCGCGCCCTCTTCTTCCAACCGCCGCGCCACCCGATTGAGCGTTTCGTCGGCCAACTCATCCGGCGCAAGACAAGCTTTGCGGTCGAAGTAAGCGACCAGTCGGCGACGCATCTCAAGATATCGCTCACCGCCGGAATCGCTCTCGCCATCGAGCCAGGCCAACAGCCGACAAAGGGCGCTCTGCGTCAGCACCCAACCCTTCTTTCCCTGTGCCTGTTGGATGGTCGTGTCGTTCACGATTACCGGATCAATGCAGTCGGATTCGGACTGCACGATGGTTTCGCCTTAGCGGTTCGTTTTCGGAGGTTCCGTGTGATAGAAGTCAATGCCTGCGGCCTGCTCGGGTACGTCAACCGAAGCGACGATCTTCAAGGCGGCGAGGTCAATCACTTCGACGGTACCGGGTTCGGAGCCGATGCCTTCGACGGTGACGAAGGCATAGCGATCATCGGGCGAAACGACGACTCCATGCAGCACTTTACGCTTCGTCGCTAGGCGCGCAAGCTCTGTGCCGGTCGTCAAATCGTAGATTGAAACCGACTGGTCACGTTTATTGGTGGCCAATAAACGGTTGCTTTTCGTAACCGCCAAGTTGTAGACCCCGGCGCGCGCGGCCAGTCGGCGTTTCACTCTCCACGTCGCTGTATCTACTTCAACGATCTCGTCCGACTTGTTGCAGGCGACATAGACCGATGCGCCGTCAAGCGAGGGCTGCGCCCATGTAGGCGAGCAGCCGACATCGCCCGGTTTCGGCGCTTCCGACCCATGCCCGCTGCTGTCATGACTCATCTGCCCCATCGCGGCATGGGCGGCGGGCGAGCCGGGCATGCCTTTCTCCTTGCCTTTGGTGACCACGAAATGGCGCGCCGCCTTAAGGGTGTTAAGGTCGAGTTCGACGAGCATATCATTCATCATGCAGGCCGAGTATTGTTTGCCGGTCGCCGCGCTGATGCGCGAACCGTGCGGCATCACGCAGGTCGGCACGCGCGCCACTTCTTTCATCGCATCGGTCAGCACGATGGAGACCGAAGAGGCAACCATATCACCATGCAGATTGAAATTGACGACGTAGAGAAAGTTGCCATCGGGCGTGATATCCATCGTCGCAGGGAAATAACCGAGCGTCGTTTTGCCGACGACGGTGTCGTCTTTC
>CAYXVU010000225.1:7772-9886 GCA_964468725.1 uncultured Clostridia bacterium | reverse complement strand
ACAATTCTTTTTTGACCTCTGTCCGAGCGACCTCTACAATTTTTTCTTATGACGACACCCATTACATTGACCGATACATTGACCAATACCGAGCAACCATCTCGCGCCTTTATCACCGCAGAGGTTCGCCAAACGGTTTTATCCAATGGCTTGACCGTGCTGACCAAAGAGTTGCACAACAAGCCCATCGTCGCTTCAATCATTTGGTATCGCGTCGGCTCGCGCAACGAAGAGTTGGGGCAGACCGGCAAATCCCATTTTCTCGAACATATGCTCTTTAAGGGCACAGACCGCTTTCGCAAAGGCGAGATTGATCTCATCACCCTTGAAAACGGCGGCGCGAACAACGCATTTACCTGGCTCGACTTTACCGCTTACTACTTCACCTTCGCTTCCGACCGCTGGCAGGCGGCGCTCGAAATCGAAGCCAGCCGCATGCGCGATACCCTCTTTGACGAACAGGAGTTCGAATCCGAAAAGCAGGTTGTCGAAGAAGAATTACGCATCGGACTCGATGGCCCATGGGAAGTGTTAGAGAACGAAGTGTGGGCGACGGCCTTTCGTCAGCACCCCTATCATTGGCCAACCGTCGGTTGGCTGGAAGACCTGGAAGCGGCGACGGCAGCCGATATGAAGGCGTACTACGACAAATGGTATCATCCGCGCAATGCGACGGTGGTCATCGTCGGCGATTTCCAAACAGATGATGCGCTGGCTACGATTGAACGCTTGTTCGGCGCGATCCCCGCAGGTCAAGCGGTCACGCAACACCATATTATCGAACCGCCACAGCGCGGCGAGAAGCGCATCGTTGTCAAAAAAGAGACGCCTGTCGAGCGCTTGTTGATCGGCTATCACGCGCCCGCCGTTGGCGACGCGGATGCCTACGTTCTGCACGTTATCGAGACCTTGCTCTCCACAGGCAAATCGTCGCGCCTCTATCAACGCCTCGTCGAAACAGATCGTTCCGTCACCTCGGTCAAAGCTTCTTACAACGATCATATTGACCCGTCGCTCTTTTACCTTCAGGCTGAGGTGAAGCCCGGATTCACTTTGACCGCAGTCGAACAAGCCATCATCGAAGAGATTGACCGATTGCAAAATGAAGCGCTGCCCTTTGCCGACCTGGAAAAAGCCAAACGACAGATCGAAGCTGATCTTGTACTCGGCAGCGAGGAGTATCTGCAACAAGCCATTCTGCTCGGCCAATACCAAACCATCGCTGCCGCCGAACGCGTGCCGATGGAGTCGCGCGGTTATCACTATCTTGACACCCTGATAGCGCGTATTCAGGCGGTCACGGCTGAGGATGTTGCGCGAGTTGCACGTCAATATCTGGTTGCCGACAACCGCACGGTGGGCTATTTACTCAACGACGAAGCAAAGAATGGGCGGGCAAGCCACCCGCAGGATGAAGATGAAGGGCTCGCCGCTCATCGTTCTTCTGCATACGGCGACCGTGATGCGCAACTCGCCAGTCCGGTTAGTTGGGGTGGGCGTCCGGCGCGTCGCGCGGCCTTTCGCAGCGGTGTTAGTTTCCCCGACTCCCCTCTGCGCTTTTCATTCAATGAGAAGGCCTTGCCGACACGGATTACCGAGCGCACCCGTTCGCATTCCTCGTCAGCCCTCGGGAGTGGGGCGAAGTCAACCGAGCCGCAACTCGAAGTCGAGCGCGTCGTCTTGCCAAACGGTTTGGTGTTGCTGCTTTCGGAAAATCATTCGACGCCATCGGTCTCAGTCAACGCCGTTGTGCGCACAGGGTCGCGCTATGAAGATGACGAGCAGGCAGGGCTTGCCTCGCTCGTCGGCGAGATGATCGCTGAAGGCACCTTTACGCGCACTGCCCAACAGATTGCTGAAACCATCGAAGCGGTCGGTGGGCGACTGGCAACCTTTGGCGACTATCAAATCAGCGGCGTCGTCAGTTCGCTACTCTCGCAAGATGCGGCGCTCGGGTTGGAAATCGCCGCCGACCTGTTGCAACAATCTATCTTTCCCGAAGGCAAGGTGCGACAACAGATCGAACGCCGCGCGGCGCAGATCAAAAGCCGCCTCGATGTGCCGCGCACCTTGGCATCGGATGCCTTCAACGAAATCGTCTTCAAGGGAACGCC
>CAYXVU010000225.1:1628-7672 GCA_964468725.1 uncultured Clostridia bacterium | reverse complement strand
ATCTTCATTGGCCATCTCGGCATTCAGCGCAGCGATGCCGACTATTATGCGCTGCTCGTCATGGACACGATTCTCGGATCAAGCCCCGGTTTTACCTCGCGCATTCCGCGCATTCTGCGTGACGAACAGGGTTTGGCCTACACGACCTTCAGCAATATCACATCGAGCGCCGGTATTGATCCCGGTCGCTTCGTCGCTTACATCGGCACTTCGCCCGCCAATCTCGGACAGGCGCTCAGCGGCTTGCGGCGCGAAATCACGCGCATCGTCGAAGAGCCAGTAACGGAAGAAGAGTTAGCGGGCGCGAAGGCCTATCTGACAGGAAACTTCGTCTTCGATTTTCAAACCAATTCGCAGATCGCTAGCTTCCTGATCGAATCGGAAGTCTATGGTCTCGGCTTTGATTATTTGCAACGCTATCCCGAACGGATTCGCGCTGTGACGATTGATGATGTCGCGCGCGTCGCTCGCCTACACATTGACCCGCAAGCATTGACCACCGTCGTCGTTGGGCCAGTGAATGAAGATGGCACCCCGATTGCGGGTTAGGCAGAACGGCCGAGGCGGAGGGCTACGAAGGGCGCGAAAGAGCGCGAATCCTCTCGAATTAGCGATGCGGATTCTCGCTCCTTCGGATGCTTCGCAGTTGCCTTTTTGACGGCTCAATTCTTACAGGCTTCGAGGCTGGCTTCGTCCAACTCTTCTGCGGCCAGCGCAGCGGGTGCGACCGCGATCATGCCGCTGCGCACAAAGTACAGGCCGATAAAGATTACGGCTGCGCCGCCGATTTGGCCGCGCGTCGGTTTCTCGCCCAACACCAGCCAAGCAGCGAACAAAGCGATGACCGGCGTAATATTTGAATAGATCGCCGTCCGCGTCGAGCCGATCTTTTTCACCCCATGGTTCCACAATGCGTGGGAGAGCGCGATAGCTAAAAAGGCACTAAAGGCCACTCCGCCCCATGCCACAGTTCGCACTCCAATCCAATCCTGCCGCAAGAAAGAGGGCGCGCACACCAACAAAAACACCGGCGTCGCCATCAGCATCATCAAGGTCGTTGCCTTCAACGAGCCATAGGTATGCACAAGGTTTTTCGCGCCTACTGTGTAGAGCGTCCAACACAGGGTCGCGCAGAGCAACAGCAAATCGCCGAAAATTGTCTGCCCGAAGGCGACCTCTTTACTGCCATTCAGAATGATGAGCACGACGCCCGCAAAGGCCAGTACTAGACCGACGGCGGCGCGCGGGGTGAAGTACTCTTGTCGGCGCAAGCGACCGATGACGGCGGTGAAAAACGGCGTTGTCGAAACGATCAGCGCGGCGTTGCCGGTGCGCGTGTGGGCGATGCCGATGATGAAGAGAGATTGATAAATGGCGTTGGCAAGCAGGCCGAAGCCGAAGAGTTTCCACCCGTCGCCCGGCTGCACCTTCCAATCTTTTCCCGAAATCCGCAACACCAACGACAAAGTCAGCGAAGCGATGGCAAAGCGCAACCCGTTGAAACTGAGCGGCAGCAAATCTTCGAGCGAGTATTTGATGGCGACGAAGTTCGACCCCCAAATGGCCGTCATGGTGAGCAACATCAAATCAGTACTGCTGAAGGCCGGGTCGGCAGATGGCGAGGCTTGCGCCTTCAGCAATAGGTCTGTGGTGGTCTTATGAATCGGCTTATCCATTATCCAATCTACCCATATACCTTTCGATTGTGGCGCTCGTTTGGTTCGACGCTTCACTTCGCCAGAAACCCGCTATCAGTCGTTTGGCCGCTCGGCGCGTCACTGCCGGGCGGGGCAGCGCGCCGCGCTAGCAGGCTCAATCTTCTTCCCGTAATCAGGCGCGCGCCGCGTTCGTAGGTAAAATACGACCAGGCCCAGTTGAAGAGGACGACGAAGCGATTGCGAAACCCGATCAGAAAAAAGATGTGTACCAACAACCAAGCCATCCAGGCCATAAACCCGCTCAAGCGCAGCTTGCCGATTTCGGCGATGGCTGCCGAACGTCCGATGGTCGCCATGCTGCCCTTGTCAACGTAGACGAATTTTTCGTAGGGCTTGCCTGCCAGCGCCTTTTCAATATTGCGCGCCGCGTGTTGCCCCATCTGTATGGCGACAGGGCTGACGCCGGGCAGCGGTTTGCCGCCTTGATGGGTGAAGCTGGTCATATCGCCGAGCGCAAATACGTTCGGATAATTCGGCAACGTCAGATCGGCTTCGACGATCACCCGTCCGGCGCGATCCAATGGGACGCCAAGAGTTGCGGTCAACGAGGTTGCGCGCACGCCCGCTCCCCAAATGACGGTTGCGGAGTTGATCACTTCGTTGCCCAAATAGACACCGTGCTCGTCAATGTTGGTCGCCTGCGCGTTGAGGCGCACGGTGACGCCGAGTTCCTTCAGTTGTCGTGTGGCGCTCTCCGATAAAGCTTCGCTGAAGCTCGGCAAGATGCGCGCCCCACCTTCGAGAAGGATGATCTCTGCGGCTTGCGGGTGAATGTTGCGAAAGTCACGCGACAGAGCAAAACGCGCCAGTTCGGCAATCGCACCCGCCAACTCGACGCCGGTCGGGCCGCCGCCCACAACGATGAAGGTCAACAATTCGCGGCGACGCTCTGCATCACCCTCCTTCTCTGCTTGCTCGAAGGCCATCAACACGCGGCGACGAATCTCCACCGCGTCGTCCAAATCCTTCAAACCCGGCGCGACTGTCTCCCACTCATCATGCCCGAAATAACTGGTGCGTCCGCCGGTCGCCAGAATCAAATAGTCATAGCTCAGCGAATCGGCGCGCAAGGTCAGAGTGCGCGCCGCCAGATCAACGCGGGTGACTTCATCCAATAAGACGGTGACGTTCTTCTGCTTATGTAAAATCGAACGAATGGGCGCGGCGATGTCAGCCGGTGACAGCCCCGCCATCGCCACTTGATAGAGCAAGGGCTGAAAGAGGTGATGATTGGTGCGATCAATTAAGGTAATCTGCACGGCGGCGCGGCGCAGCGCCCGCGCGGCATTGAGTCCACCGAATCCGCCGCCGATGATGACCACTTGGGGCAGAGCTGATTGCTTCTCTCTTGTCATTTTCTTTACCCGGACATCGTTTGATACACAAACCGCCAACATCTTACACGAAAAATTTCTGCCGTCTAATCGCGCCACTGCCAAACCGCCAGATCACCCTATAGCCCCGATCCGCACAACCTTTTGCTTGCGAATACATCGCAGAAAGCAACCATTTATTCGGCATGCGAATCTCTAGCGCTGTTCATATCGTTAGCAATGGGCGGATTGGTTTTCAAAACAGCTAGGGCTCTTAACCAATGAAGCAGGCTTTGCGAGATTGGTGGCAATACCCCGAGATAGGTCAGTTTATTTTCGTTGACAGCCGAATATGGAACCCCATATATTTGCTGCGTTCAATCTAGCCAGTCTGTAACGAAGGCCATGTGCGAAACATACCGAGCGCTGTGAGAGATAACCCGTGACTCTCTCATCCATTGCAGAATGATTGTGCCCAGTTTGTCAGTCAAATCGAAGGAGTACAATTATGACTTCAAAGGGTCGGTGTAGCCGAAATCGGCTACTACTTGGGTGTCTGTTCGTTGTGATGATCTTGCTTTCTGCGCCCTGTGTACAAGGGCAAGGATCGGATCAAGAACCCAATAACACGTGCCAAACGGCAACCAACATTGGAGCTGTGACGCTCCCATCTTCCACCTTTGGTAATTTGGATTCAACTCCGGGAAGTCCGGATATTGATTTCTACCGCTTTACCGTACCCCCGAACACGCCGTTGACGATTGACTTAGAAGGGGCATTCTTCGGAGGATCGCTGCCCGACCCGTTTTTGGGACTCTTCAATTCCTCCTGTGTGCTGTTGGCGACCGATGATGACAGCGGCGAAGGGCGCAATGCGCGCCTTGAATTTACCGTTCCTGCCGACGGCATCTTCATCGTCGCGGTCACTGGCTGTTGCGACCCGGACTTTCAAGGCGGCAGTATCGGGAGTTATCGGCTGACGATTTCGGATAATGTGGCTATCCGCTCCATCATTGGCAGATTGGTGGATTCGGTCACCGGCAATCCGTTGACCGGATTCTCTTTCCCCTTCGCGCGCGCAGAACTGCGCCGCTGCACCAATGGTCAATGCTTAGAAACGATTGCCTTTCAATCGCCAGACCTGGCGGGACAATACAAATTTGACACGGATTTCTCCGACAAACCATTGCGAGCAGGAGCTTATAAGGTCTTTTTCGCAGCGCAATTTTATCAACCGGGAGAGACGCCGGTTTTCAATGTCGCCGCCGCGCAATTGTTCGATCTCGGCCCGTTCGCGCTCACACGGGTTCCGCTTGCCGGGGCGATTCGCGGGCGCGTAGTGAAAGCCGGAACCGGAGAACCGTTGCCTGGCACGCTGCCGCCCTTTACCCGTATCGAATTACGGCGCTGTAGTAACGGGCAGTGTTTCGAATTTATTGGTTCGCTCTCCGCTGATGAGCAGGGCCGCTTTCTCCTTGATGAAAGCACGCTCGGTTCCCCTCTGGTAACCGGAACCTATCAAGTCATAGTCTCAGCTAGTCTGCATAACCCCGTGCAGACCGAACTCTTTACTTTGGGAGTAGGAGAAAGTCGTGACTTCGGCGATCTGGCTCTGACGCCTGTGCCACTTGCCGGTTCGATCAGAGGGCGACTGATTGATGCAACCACCGGACAAGGTCTGTCGGGAGGTTCTCCGACCTTCGCCTTTGTCCGACTCCTACGGTGTGAGACATTCGGCTGTTTTCAAACAGTTGGGTTTCAATTCCCGGATGGGGTGGGAAGGTTTACCTTTGATCGGGACTTCTCCGGTAATCCGCTCCCGGCTGGCCAATTCGTCATCCAAGCCTCAGCCTCTTTCTATCAAGAAGCCAGAACCGAAAGCTTCACGGTTGCCGAGAACGAACACAAAGACGTGGGGAATGTGCGAGTTCCTCCACTGCCGGTTCGCTTCACCAATATACAACCCTGTTCGAACATCCCTGCGACCGGCGGGACTTGCACCTATAGCGTGATTGTGAACAACGGGCTGCCTACGGTCTTGAATGCGCGGGCATGGAGCCTCGTACAATCGTTCAATACCGGCGGGTTCACCGGCAGCACCTTTTTCCAAGTGAGCAATCCGCCGATTGTGAGTATTCCGGCTGGGGGCACGCGAAGAGTGGAGTTTCAGCTTGAAGTTCCGCGCTCTGTGCGTGAGGGGTCATTCATTTGTCCCTCCGTATTGGTCGGACAAGCGGCTTCTCCCATAGCGGAGAAAGATCGCAATCTTTCTTTCTTCCAGCCGCTCGGACAAACCAACACGCTGTTCTGCATCATGAAGCAGTTTAACCAGTTCAGGATTTTAACCGCCGAACAATCGCGGCCTCTGTTGCAGCAGTTGCTACAACGCCCGACAACCGGAGAGACCGACAAGAAGTGACAAACCGGAAAGCAAGGCAACGCAAACTTGACGGGCGCTGCCTTGCTTCCCATCTTGCCAAACGCCCGGTTAGGCAGCTCCGCGCGGCGTCATATCCAACCCCATCGCTCGTTCCAATTGATGTGCGGCATTCAACAAGCGGCCTTCGCCAAACGGCTTGGCGATGAGTTGCACGCCGATGGGTAAGCCGCTCGTTGACAAACCGCAGGGCAGGCTGATGCCGGGCAGACCCGCCAGATTCAGGGTGATCGTGAAGATGTCCGACAAATACATTGCCAACGGATCATCGGCCTTCTCGCCGAGGCGAAACGCCGTCGTCGGCGCGGTCGGTGTCGCTATCACATCGCACTGCGCAAACGCGTTGCGAAAATCCTCTGCGATCAAGGCGCGCACTTGTTGCGCTTTGCCGTAGTAAGCATCGTAATAGCCCGCCGACAGCCCATAGGTTCCGAGCATAATGCGACGTTTGACCTCCGCGCCGAACCCCTGTGAGCGGGTGCGATTATACATCTCTTTGAGGCTCGCAATCTCTCCGGCGCGAAAGCCGTAGCGCACGCCGTCAAAGCGCGCCAGATTCGAACTCGCTTCGGCAGT
>CAYXVU010000225.1:0-1528 GCA_964468725.1 uncultured Clostridia bacterium | reverse complement strand
TCTCCAAAAATCTCTCCATCGGGGGTTACGAAATCACTTTCGGAACTTTGAAGAATCCGGCTTCGGGATCGGGCGCATTGGCGGTGGCAAGCTGCTGGCCGAGACTCGGTCGGACTTCATCATCACGATAAGCGGCATCGCCTTCGTCGGTCGTTATCGCACAGTGCGACATCGGCGCTACCTCTGCCGTATTCAGTTGATTGAGTTGGTCTATGTAACCGAGAATGGCATCTAGTTGTCGGGTAAAAGCGTCGGTCTCTTCCGGCGTCAATTCCAGACGAGCGAGCGCCGCAATCTGTTCGACCTGTGTTTTAGTAATCGGCATACGGGTTCCTATTCAAGCCTCTGAGTAAGGCAAAAATTATAGGGAGCCTGCGAGGCGCGGGCAACCGTTCGCGGCAAACGACTGAGGTAATGAAGAAAGATAAGAAGTTTTGTACAAGATTGGCGGTCGGGGTCACTGAGGTTTCTATGCGACAAAGCCGCCCGTGCATCATCACGAGCGGCTGAGAGGAGTTTTATCTGGTCGAATACTCTTATTGACGCCGCAAGTACACATCCCAAGCGAAGCGGCCAATATGCGCGCCGTTGGCATCATAAACTTTTGCGCGGTAACGGAAGGCGTTGCCAAACATATCCGTTTTTCTCGACTCTTTGTATTTCAGGTCTATGGCAGTGATGCCTACACTTGTGAGAGAAATTAATTCTTCAGTTTCGGATGCCCCGTTATGGTTACTGTCTTGCCACAATCGCAGTGCGTAGAAAATCGAATCGCTCACGTCAATTCGTCTGTCTTCATTGCCGCCATTGACAGCCTTGTCGAATTCGGCTAAAGCCAGAAAGCCATTCGGAGAAGCCGACGGCGGTTGCGGTGTTACATTACCGAATAATTCCGTGCCGTTATCGATTCGACCATTATGGTTTCGGTCAAGCACTAAGAAAGCATCATCGGCTTGTGCGGCAGTCCAAGAGAAAAGATAAAACGTGCCTGTTCCTGTCAGATCGAACCATACTCCGCCACCCGGAGGCGTTAGATTATACCCATCCCCTATTGTATCAATGATTATCGGCGTGTCGTATAGGCATTCACAATTAGACTCCACCCACCATCCGCCATTGCCGAAGCAGAAGAAGCGATCTTCCGTACTGCACTCTTCTTCCTCATTTGGTCGGACTTCAACCATAACGTCTCTTGACTGCGGAGCTACGATTGTCGCGCCCGTAGCGACAGTAAGCCTGAGTTGCATGCTGACCGTTCCAGTATTGGAATTGTTTTGATCCGTCGTCAACGAAAACGAGAAGCTTGTAGATTGACCGCCGCCGCTCAGCGTTTTCGTTTGGGACCGGGCAGAAACCGAATAATCAACATTCCCATGGTTACCGATATCAATAAAATCAACTTTAGCCGTAGCGCCGCTGGGAACCTCCGGTGTCGTAGCAACCGGTACGGTAAAAACAACCGTGTCTCTGGAAGCGCGAATTTGCGTTATACTTTGTGACGCTGCGCCTAAAAAGACGTTGGCAGCAG
>CAYXVU010000224.1:0-9960 GCA_964468725.1 uncultured Clostridia bacterium | reverse complement strand
GACTCCTTTCTGGTTGATATTCATCTTTCCACGAAACCAGGTCAACGCCAGTTCCTACGTGGGCGTGGTTGTGATGTGCGGATCGCTTTCATTATACTCTGCGCGACCCGCTTTTCGCCGCCGATGGTGAAGCCCTAGAGAGAAGTTTTATGCCACGACGTAGTCTCATCATAATTTTGGCGCTGTTGCCTCTCTGTTCAACCCTGCTTGCAACCCCTGCGGTGAGCCGGTTCGTCACCTTTACGCCCGCACAGCAATCACATTATCCTGAGCGATACGAAGACTGTGGGTTTGCTGTCAACGGCGCGCAAGACAGTGCCTACTTACATGAGCAAAACCGGCTACGCCGAAAGGCGACGACGGACACTGCAAGCCATAGTTCGGCTAGCTTGACGCCGCAGGCGAAGGTCGAAGACATCGGCGAGATCGCTGTCATTGAAGACGACGGTAGCATCATTGTGCCGCCCAATGATTTCGATCTACAGAAAAAGGCTCTGCTATTTACCCCCCAAGACGCTGGTTACGGTGTGACTCGTATCAGCATGCCATTCGATGGCGAACGCGGCGAAAAATTGAAGGACTTTGTTGGCCTCGACGGACAAAGCGACAACAACAACGGCTTTCGGGAAGTTCCGTTGCCAGAGGCAAGCTTTCCCTTCTTTGGCCTTTCCTATGATCGCCTCTTTGTCAGCGCCAATGGCTACATTACATTTAGCGAAGGCGACACCGCGTCGCGCCCCTCCCCCGCCCATCTGGCAAGCGGGGCGCCGCGCATTGCGCCCTTGTGGTGGGACTTTTTTTTGAGCGGCAAAGGAGCGGTCTACTACAAACGCGCTGCCAACCGCCACGTCTTCACATGGAACAAAACGCCGCAGATTCGCTACGCCGGTCTGAGCACCTTTCAAACGATTCTATTTGATGACGGGCGCATCGCCTTCATCTACAAAAAGATCAATGCGCACGCCGGACTCGTCGGCCTTTCAACAGGCGACACAGAAACGCCCGCCGTATCGGTTGATCTCTCCGCGCCGCCAGCAACGACAATCACCGGTGCGGTGTATGAAGCCTTCAGCCAACAGAAGCGGCTAGACGATGTTGCGTTGGCACGCGCCTTTTATCGCACCCATACGGATGTCTTCGACACGCTCTACATCTGGACGGATTTTGCCTTCGACAATGGCACGGGTCTGGCGACCGCTTTCAACGTGCGCAATGAGATTCGCGGCATTGGGATGCCGCTCTTTGATCGCGGCGCGATTTACGGAAGCCCCGCGCAATTGCAAACCATCATTCGCATGGGCAACATCATCGGTGACTGGCCTGCCGACCCAAACGCACAGCATGCGGGGCTGCACTCGGCTATTGCCATCGTCTGTCATGAGCAAGGCCATCGCTGGCTTGCTTATGTGCGCTTTGCCGACGGGCGGAAGGCGAATGATGATCTGCTCGGACGTGAGCGCGAGCATTGGAGCTTCCTCACCGACTCGCGCACCAACGCGGAAGGCAGTCTCTCTTCAATCATGGAAGGCAATGCGTGGCGCGACATCGGCGCAGGCATCTTTATGACGACCGAGAGCGCCGCACACCATTTCAGCAAACTCGATCAGTATTTGATGGGGCTGCGCGCGTCTGGAGAAGTCGGCGAGATCAGCTATCTCGACCTCGATGACGATCTCCAAGAGTTAGTGCGCTCGCGCTCGCCGCTGGCCGGATTTTCTCTCAGCGCACGCCCGATGAAAACAACGATTGAAAAGATCATCGCGCAAGAAGGCGAACGTGTGCCGGACGTGACCTCAGCACCCAAACAGTTGCGCGTGGCCTTCGTCCTGCTCACCGAAGCAGGGCGGTCGCCTTCTCAAACCACGCTCGACCGCGTGAATCGCTATCGTGAAGCACAAGAGCGCTACTTTGCCGTCTCAACCGGTCGCCGTGCCGCGCTCGATAGTTCACTGGCTGGCAGCGCGCGCCCCTAAACGCCGAGGCTACGCTGGTCAGAGGTTCGACGCTGCGACAAAAAAATTAAAAGCTCGCAGGTTCAGGGTTTCCGTAGCTGCGAGCTTTTCAATTTACGAAAGAAGAAACTTACTAACGCTTGGTTGTGTTGCTTGAAGAGGAACTGCGCTTAGGATGAGAAAGCACCTTGACTTTGATCTTTTGTCTGCCGAACCGAATCGCTTCTTGGTAGCTTGGCACATAGATGTCAATTTTCTTTCCGCGAATGGCTCCGCCCGTATCGGTGACTTTATAGGTTCCGGTGTATTTGCCTGCCTGAATATGAACAATTGTTCCCAGCGGCAGCACGCGCGGGTCGGCGGCGATCATGCCACGCTCAACATAAGCCCCCGATGCGGTGCGCCCTTTCAGACAGTAGGCGGTCGCATGAAATTCATAGTGCTCTCCGGGTTCCGACACCGCAGGCGTTTTGCCGGTCGCTTGCGGGATTGCAATGGTTGGCCCGGTTACTTCGGTCTTTTTATCGGTTGAAAGATTGCCAGAGGGAACGACTTCAGTAGATGATTTTGAGGTCTCGGATTTCTCTTTTGGTTCCGTGACGGTGGCTTGGGACAAACTGTCTTCCGCGATTGCGGAACTCATCTCGCCGTAAACGACAAATACGGACGCCAGCATCAGGATGGACAAGCCTGATGAAAGTGACGCTACCATTCTGTTTTTGGGGTATCGCCCCATTCAAACCTCCTTGGTTCTGGTTACCATCACACACGACTCGACAAAGAAAAACAACCGTTGGTTTTTATTGGTTTACTCCGTAAACGACAATCTTCGAGTCGCGCCTTCTGAAAAGCGCGGCCAGTATAGCAGTAAGGTCAACGATTCTTATGAACGAATTCCATCCCTGTCGCGCCGATGTTCTCTTACTCGCAATGCTAATCATCCAGCACAAGACCTTAACCGGATTCTTTGCAATTTTCTTGCAAACCGCTTCTTCCGCTAAGTGTTGATTTCGAATCGTCACGATTAGAAACACCTATCCCTCCCGACTTAACAGCCCCTCAGGGCTACGCCTTGCAAGCCGAACTGCGGAAGCCCGCCAAGCCATCCCTCTCATTTTGTTGCCCTGCTTACCCGCTTCAGAGCCGTCTATTTGAGATTTTGCGAGAATGATCAAAAGGGCGACGAAGGCTGCGCCAACAAAGGCCGCCAGCCCCAACAGTTGCTGTTTGCCTGCGACGGATTGATGCGCGCACCCAACGGCACGGTGTAGGCAAAGGGGAGTCGTCGCGCCCGTCTTATATCCGTGATGACGAAGACATCGTCTTCAATCGCACTGATGTAATCTTGCTCCGCCGAATGACCTTTCAGGTGCAGCACCAGGCGCGCTTTTCTCCGACGCCGATGGCGGCCATCTTTCTTTTGATCTTCTCGACGGCTTATCATTGCTTCTCTGCTTGCTTTGCTGTTTTCCGATCTGCTTTCTCATCCTTCGCTGCTGCATTGGCTGAGAGTATGGCCATCCTTTTGAGCAATAACAGTGCGAGCGCACAAGAAAGGATTCTCTTGAACCTGGGGTTCTCCTGATGATTGGCTGAAAATCGTTTGGTGAGTCTGTACACGGTCGTTATTGTCGCAGGTTCCGCCGTCAAGAGAACCCCTCGCGTCTCGATTTTGTTGCGGGAGCCATTTTGTTATTATCGAAGCCTCACAATCAACGACCCTGAGAGAACTGAACGGTTAAAGGAATCGCATGAAGGCAGAGATCAATGGCATCACCATCAACTATCACGAAGTCGGCGAAGGCGATCCGGTCATCTTCTTACATGCCTTCCCGCTCAATCAGACGATGTGGGATGACCAAGTCGTCGAACTGGCCGATGGGTTTCGTTTGCTGACGCTTGATCTACGCGGCTTCGGCGGCTCCGGGGTGACCGCAGGAACGGTCACCATGTCACAGATGGCTGCTGATGTGTACGCCTTGATGAAGCGGCTCTCCATCGAGCGGGCAACGCTTGTCGGTCTTTCGATGGGTGGCTATGTCGCGCTGGCATTTTATCGAGACTACCCCGAATGCGTCCGCGCGCTGGTGCTGGCGGCTACTCGCGCCACTGCCGATACGGCAGCCGCACAAGCGCGTCGGCTGCAATCTGCTGATCAAGCCGAACGCGAAGGTGCAAACGCCATTGCTGACGCGATGGTGAGCCTCTTGCTCGGCGCATCAACAACGGCTACACGCAGCGATCTGGCGGCACGCCTCCGTTCGATGATTGTGGCCAACTCGCCGCAAGGCATCGCCGCCGCACAACGCGGTATGGCCGCTCGCCCTGATTCAACTCCCCTGCTGCCGCAGATGCGCTTTCCCGTGTTGGTTATCATCGGCGCTGAAGATAGCCTCACATCGGTTGCTGAAGCGGAAGGCTGGCGCAGTCAGATTCCCAACTCGACTTTGCAGGTCATCGAAGGCGCAGGCCATCTGCTCAATCTTGAGAAACCGCTTGCTTTCAATGCAGCCTTGCAAGCCTTTCTTGCCTCACTGCGCGGGTGACTTTCGGCCAACCATGAACCTCGCACCGCTATTTCGACCAGCAGCCTGACATCGGAAGGCCTGCTGCTATCCATCCCGCCATTCATTTCTATGGATTCCCCCGAAAGTTATCGTTTCGCCTAGTTCATCGGTTTCATGACGACTTCATTGGCGATGCGGCGCTGTCGCCGTGTTGCGAGTACACAAAGCCGCACTCGCGCAGAGTGCTATGCGTGCTTTTTGCTCCCATTCTTGCTCGATGAGGTGTTGTCCGGGTTCAGCCCATAAGCTTGCCACACACCAGCTCAACAAGGCCGCCTTTTGTATCAGCAGACCATAGTGAAAAATTTATCTTGTGCCATTAGAGATCAAGTCTTGGGGAGACCTCATGTCAAGTAGAGGATTCATAAGACTCCACAGAGCTTCGTCATCGTAACGAGGCTTTGGTTCCCTTCATCTTTGCCTTGACAGCTTACCTGTCTGCGCAGAGTTGATATTGGCCTGCAAAGGTAAACACAAAGCAGCATACGCCTACACTGGCTCTGAGGAGACGTCTGCCTAGCCGCTCCGGCTCGATCTCCTTCGCGCCCGCCTTCCTTTCCCACAACTAAAAAATTTTTTCCAGCCGCTTCGGCTCAGGAGAGACGTGTGCCATGACGAAGATATCTGACCACAAGTTTCACTTCTCGTTGCCTGCCGACTCAGATGAACGCATCCAGATGGCTCTGCGCCATTTGAGAAATTGGTTCGAGATCATCGTGTTGACGGGCTTAATCGCATTGTTGTTGATCGCCGCTGGGGTGCTGATGCAATCGGCTTGCACAATCAATAAACCGCAGGCGGTATTCGCCAACCAACTCAACGTGCTTTTTGTTATCACCGATGATCTTGGCACCACGCTCGGCTGTTACGATCATGACCTTGTGAAGACGCCGAACCTTGACCGCTTGGCCAGTCGCGGCGCGAAATTTACGCGCGCTTATTGTCAGTTTCCGCTCTGCAATCCATCGCGCACCTCATTACTGAGCGGCAAGCGACCCAAAACCACCAAGATCGTTGATAATGTCACACATCCCAAAACCTTCTTACCAAATGGCCTGTTTCTGCCGGAACACTTCAAAGCCAGCGGTTACTTTATTGCCCGTGTCGGCAAGGTTGAGCATAACCATTTCACGACGCCTGTCATTGACTGGGACTTTGCTGACACCGGTTTTTCTGAGGATGCCGATCTTGGGAAAGAGAATAAAATGCCGAATTGGGAAGCTTCGGAGCTAGACGATGATCAGTTGCCGGATGGCCAAAACATCCGGCGCGCCATCGAACTGCTGCGTGAGCGTGCCTCCAAACCGTTTTTCCTCGCTGTTGGCCTTCGCAGACCGCACCGCCCGCTTATTGCCCCCAAGAAGTACTTCGACCTGTATCGCCTCGAAGATATCGCCTTACCGCCGGATGCCCTCATAGATAACGGTATCCCTTTGCAAGAGAAGCGCGAAGCCTTACGCGCCTACTTCGCCTGCGTCTCTTACATAGACGCGCAAATGGGGGTGTTACTCGATGAGCTTGACCGCCTCGGATTATCCGAGAATACAGTGATTGTCTTCACCTCCGATCACGGCGTTGATCTCGGCCAACGCAATCGTTTCGTGCAAAAGCAATCCCTATATGAAAACGTGGTAAGAGTACCCTTGATCTTTGCCGGGCCGCAGATTCCGCAAGGTTTGTCGCTCAATCAGTTTGCTGAGCTGGTTGATCTCTATCCTACGCTTGCTGACCTATGCGGCTTGCCGCAGCCGTCGGGGGTGGAAGGGCTGAGCCTGCGACCGCTGTTTGCTGACCCGACCCAGAGCTGGCGGAAGGCAGTTTATGCCGATAACCGCGCGCGCGGTGAAGCCAGCCGTAGCGTTCGCACCGAAACCTTCCGCTTCTGGCAAGGTAAAAAAGTACCGCAGAGCCTCTATGACCTACGCGCTGATCCCGATGAGAAGCATGATCTGTCAAGCATGCGCGACTATCAGGATGAGTTGAGGCAACTGAAGCGATTGCTCAAAAGGGGCTGGCGCGAAGCATTACCATCGCCTTGATCTCACTGGTTCGTCGTGCTCTCTCGTCGTAGTCTTCTGCCTGGACCGTATAAAGCGCGTCCGGGCTTTTCTTTGCGATGCGCGCCTTCGGCGATTACTACTTTGCCGTTGACGATGACAAAGGTGAAACCTTCGGCATATTGATGCGGATTGTCAAAGGTGGCGCGATCACTCACCTTCGCTTCGTCGAAGATCACCAGGTCGGCGGCCATACCGGGGCGAATCAATCCGCGATCCCACAAATTGAAGGTCGCTGCCGGTAACGAAGTCATCTTACGAATGGCATCTTCCAAACCGATGATCTTCTTTTCGCGCACATAGACGGACAACGCGCGCGCGTTGTTGCCGTACCCGCGCGGATGGGGCGCGCCTCTGCCCATCTGAATCACACCGCTGTCAGAAGCCACCATCGTAAAGGGCTGCGCGATGATGTGTTCGACGTCCTTTTCACTCATCTTGTGATAGACCATTCCGGCAGACCCGGCCAGATACATGGTGATGATCTGTTCGGCCTCTTCCTGCGCGCCGGTTTTGCCGCGCGCCAGTTTGGTTATTTCACTGATGCTTTTGCCCTCATAGGACGGGTCGGGGCGATAGCCTGACACCACTGCATAGGAGAAGTCTTTGAAGCCGCTGCGCCGAATCGTCTCCAACATCTCGCTCTTGATTTTGGCGCGCATGGCCGCGTCTTCGAGCCGCTTTTTCGCCTGCTCAAAGCCGCCTTCGAGCACCCACGACGGCAGCATGGTGTTGAGCGAAGTCGAAGAGGCGGTGTAGAGGTATTGATCAACCGTCACCTGTTGGCCGCGAGCGCGCGCTTCGGCGACCAGGCGTGCGGTCAAGCGGCTGTCGCCCCATCGCTTCTTCGAAGAGACTTTGAAGTGCGAGATGTCTACCGGCAACTTGGCTTGCTCGCCAATCGCCAGCGTCTCTTGAATGGCTTCGACCACTTGATTGCCTTCGTCGCGCATGTGCGTAGCATAAATGCCGCTGTGTTGCGAGACGACTTTGGCCAATTCGACGACCTCATCCGTCTTCGCATAGGTTCCTGGCACATAGATCAATCCGGTTGACATTCCAACCGCACCTTCACGCATCGCGCGGTCAACAATCTCGCGCATGCGGGCAAGCTCTTCAGCGGTCGGTTGCCGATTCTCTTCTTTCAAGACCTCGCGGCGCACCGAGCCGTGACCGACGAGGGTTGCCAGATTGACCGACATGCCCTGCTCTTCCAGCCGCGCTAAGAAATCTCCGACGTTGGTAGACGACGAGCCGCAATTGCCGGTCACCAGCGAGGTCACTCCCATGAAAACGAAATTGTCTGCCGTCGGATTATTGCCGAGACTGCCTTCGACGTGGGTGTGAACATCAATAAAACCGGGCGCGACAATTTGGCCTTTCGCGTCAATCGTGCGGGCGGCGTTTTGCGCATCCACTGCGCCGACCTTTGCGATGCGATCATCTTTAATGGCGACCGCGCCGTAAAACCAGGGATTGCCGGTACCGTCTACGATGCGACCGTTAATGATCACCAGATCGTATTCCGGTTTTTGCGCCGCGCTGTTGATGAATACGAGCGGCAGCAACAGAGCTGTGAGCGCAACGATGAGGGTGAACTGTTTGAGCATCCCTGCCTCCTGATGATGTCGAGCAACGAATGATGGGAATTGCGAAAACCGGGCTTACCGCCTGCGTGCGCTCGAAGCATAGCACACCCATAACAGCGGTGAAATTGTCCGACCGAGAAAGAAGCAGGAAAATTCAGGCGTGCCGGTTTTGATGAGGGGTCAGCGAGCGGCGGTCAAGGTTTACGCTGTGACGGGGGCGAAGCAGCGTCGCTGAGTTCGCGTTGGGCAGCTAACGGAGTCATTGCAGAAGCGTGATGCGGAGATTCGGTTACCGTGACGCGACCAAATGACCGAACCAATTGGTGCGTGAACGCATGATTAGGTATTGGATAAGAAGTCGGCTCAAGGATGACGGTGATGAAGCTTCCGGCATTGCCTTTGAAAGAGATGGCCAGCTCGTTCTCTTCTCCGAGCGGTAGAGCGACCGTCAACCGATGACAGCGTTTATTGAATTGAGCAATGCCAATGACTTCTAGACCATTGAGGATGACCTGCCCTTTTTTGACACGTTGCGTTTTGTCGGGATTGCCATTAACGATGGTAAGAGTGTGTAGAACGGGCAAGCTGCGAATTGAGAAGTAGATCGTCGTTCCCGATCTGTTTTGATTAAGAGTAAACGTGTGCGGGCCGAAGGTCGCTCCAGTCTGTGCGGTGGCCTCTGAAATCGAGGCGCATAGTAAAAAGAGGAACAAGAGCGCAAAATTGAGTAAAAGCAGGAGGCTGGATTTAGGATTGAACCGCATGCAGATGTTGCCAACTCTGACAGAGATCAAAGCGCCGTTGAACGCTTCGGCCTCAGTATAGGGCGAATTGGTTTCGGCTTCCAGCGCGGTTTGTTGCCCCCGTTTGGGGACTCAGGCGAGATAAGCGTACTGGCCATCAAAATAGGCGAGCGGTTTGCCCTGCTTGACGGAGGTGGCTTCGACTTCACCGACGCAGATGGTGTGATCGCCGCCCGCGTACGCCTGCACGACGCGGCATTGCAGATGCGCAAGCGCGCCGTCGAGCAACGGCGAGCCGTTGGCATCCGTTGTGGTCGCCACATTGGCGAAGCGGTCTTCCACTTTCGAGGCGAAGCGTTGTGAGAGGTCTTGTTGGTCTGCGGCCAGAATGTTGACAGCGAAGGCCGCGCCTTCCGCAAGGTGGTCATGAATCGAAGCGCGTTTATCAATGCAGACTAAGATGAGCGGCGGCTCAAGCGACACGGAGGTGAACGCGCTGACGGTGATGCCGAACTGTTGTCCGGCGCTTGTTGTCGTAACGACTGTGATGCCGCTTGCAAAGTTTCGCAAAGCGAGGCGAAATTCATCCTTGCTGACTGCCATTGCGTGCCTCCGATGGTTGCGCAAATTGGTGAGGTTAGGGGAAGGTGATCGAGCGCCTGCGCAGGCGCTCGATCAAATGGCGACGACCTACTTTTTGTACTTATCAATCAACTCTTGCAAGCCAGCAGTCGAACCTTTGCGGTACTTGTAATAAGTGGTGAGTTGTTCAAGCAAGCTATCGTGCATCCGTTGAAAAGCCTCTTTGCCAGCCGCGAGAGCGACGGTTTGAGCAAAAATTTCGATGACCTCGTCCATCTTGGCCTGCGCCTCTTTCAAAGTCTGTTCTTTGAGTGGCCCCGGCCCCATAGTTTGATGTTTCTGCGCTAGTTCCCGGTACTCGTCGTCAACCAGTCCGCCCAGTAGCATGTAAGTGACCGGGTCTGTGGCATTGAGAGAGACGGCTTTTTCGAGTTTGACTTTTGCATCGGCCTTATTTTTCGTGAGATAGG
>CAYXVU010000223.1:0-10012 GCA_964468725.1 uncultured Clostridia bacterium | reverse complement strand
CAAGCAAGCCGCCTTGAAAAAATGCCGCGCTGGAGGCGGGAGAAGTTCCCCTCTCCCCCGCAACGTTTTTGCGAACAATGGAATCGGTTGCTCGCAGTTTGGCGAGCAGAGTCTTCTTTATCTGCTTGACGATTTCAGCCGGAGACAGGTCGAACTGTCCTTCCACATCGTAACGGTTTCCCTTCCAAACGTCGTGAATGCGCTCGAAAGCGATTTGATTCGACGAGTCCCAGGCGAAGCCGTATTTGTATCTGAATACGTAGCCCTTCTCTTCGCCTGCCTCGTTATCGGGCTGAAAGGCCTCGGAGACGGATTTCAGATCGAACTGGTACGGCGTTGGAAGCGCCACGAGCGCCCGCAAAACCTGTGTCACCACCGTACCGGGGACAGAACGAAATGTGCTCGCGTCAGGAATGATTGATTCAGTCGGAAAGAGGCGAACGAGCCGTGCCATTTCGGCTAGCAGTTCCGGAACCTCTTCAATGAACAGGTTCCGTTCAATAAGGCCCTGTAGGTATTTCAGATCAATATTGTCATACAGGTAGAAGTGGAGTCTTTGCAGACTTCGTTGAAATATCTTGAAGGCCTCACGTTGCGCTTCCTTCAGCGCCCTTTCGGCCAGTTTAACCGCTTCTTTTAACGCCTCACGCTGGTTATGAAGTTCTTCATAATTGGAATTTGTTTTCCGCAAAGGTTGATGTCGAGCCTTAAATTGATCGAGCGCTTCCTGAGCCGCTTCGACTTGCTGCCGGGCCATTATTGCTTGTGGATCTGTTTCCGGCGAGAAGCCTGCCAATACGGCGCGATTGCCAGCATCAACACGCTCCAGAATTTCATTCAATGTCGGCAAGAATTGTAAGAGGATTTCTGCTTCTGCGCCCCTCTCCGTCGCAACGAAGGTGTGTTCTGATCCGATGACACAATTGTTCTCCGCATCCCATCCTTCAAATGTTTTTAACCCCAGAGCGAAACAGGTATTGGTTACAGGGTCATGTTCGACCGATAGGACGATGCGGATGTCTTCATAGCGCGGCATCAGCAAGGTAAGGGAACCGAGCGCTCTCGGCTGCCCATCCTCCAAAGCCTATGAGGCAGCAATGTAACGATCAAGATTAACTGTCAGATCGTACCCAGCCGTTCTTAGCCAACCCAGCAGTTCTCCATCGTTCACCTGTGCGAGTTCACGATGGGTCTTTATGCCCGCTTGTCGAAGTTGTCTGCGTGATTCGGAAGTCAGATATGCGAGGCGCGAAAGATCGAAGCCTGCATCTGCTTCGGCGCGACAGTAGTCGGCGTATTCGCACATCATACATCCGGCAGTAAGGTGAAAATGCGCGTCGGTTGCCGCTGTATTTAGTAGCTTTGGAATTTGCTCGCTGATGAACTCAGCTACCGCTAGCCGGTACGGGGCCAGCTCAAAGACTTCCGGCTCCGGCTCGCGCGAACAGATGACGGCGTAATCCGAATCAACCACCACATTCACAATCCCCGCCTCGCGTAGCGCAAAATCGAGCAAATATGAGTAATATGCAACCTGTATAAAGTGTTCATGGCGCGCCGCGGCCGCCGCTTTGTAATCCCAGATGCGTAGCTTGTAAGGAGCGCCTTCTGCTGTCGGAGCCTGAAGCTCCAGAAGATCAGGCCTTCCGGGGCTTAGCGTAACGCGATTCGGATCAAGCCTGAAACGCTCAAGGAACACCTTTTCTTGCCCCTCGGCTAAAACGATTTCAAGCTGTGCAACAAAGAGCGGATAAGGCTCGTCCCTGAATGCCTCGACAAATTGCTCAAATAGCAGATCGCGCACTGTCCGGCTTTCGCTATTCTGATCGAACCCGGCGTGCAACACCCTGTCTTCGCCATGCTCATCGAGGAGAGATTGAATGCTATCCGCCTCAAAATTGTATCCGGCATTCATCAGCAGGCGGATACCCGGACGCGTGCTCTTCTTAATCTTACGTGGCACGCCCCAACCAATGCCGGGACGGTTGCGCAGATTGCCGGGAACCGTGTTCCATCTGAAGTTGCGATCACATCGGTGCCGGAACCAGTCGGCGATGTCCGTTGGTCGCATGCGGAATTTCTGTGCGCCTGAGGCGGGCGTACTTGTCATTTCTTCGTCTCCGGATGAGGCGGACTATACCGCTTCGAGGCCGTAAAGCAGCCCATTAAAATGAACGGTCGAGTAATGCGGTTATCAATTCCCGAATATATGTGTCGGGCTCATCCTTTGCGCAGAGGATGTGATGCTCAGCATATTCCGCCGCTGTCGCCTGCCGTGTTGTATCGCGAGGGCTTGGCCAGCGTAGGTTATTGCGAAATGTTTGGCTGATTAAATACGACTCCAGTCGAATATCGTCGCGTTCGAGGTCTTTCTCAAGCTGTTTAATTTTGCGGGCGAGTTGAACCTTCGGGTTATTGAACGTGTCCGTGAAATTGCGCAGCCCCTTCGGGTCAATGAAGGCAATCGTCTGTCGCTTGCGATTGAGCAGCCACAAGATGAAATCAGGGCGGAAGCCGGTTTCCGTAAAGAAACTGATGGCTTTGTCGGAGCTATGGTTACGCAGCAGGTACAGCTCAACGCCCTCTAGTGTCCCATTCACTTCTACCTTGCAGAATTTTTCCAGGTCATCCACAAACAGTTTTTCGCCTTCGTTCAGATGTGTCGGCGCTACTTTAAGCAATGCTTCCTTTCCGCCGCTGCGACTCAGATAGATCAAAGGCTTGTAAAGGTGATGATCGGCCTGAAAGATCTCCAGTTTCTCGAAACTGAATCCCTCGAACTCCCCACGTTCGAACCTCTCACCCAGTTCACGCAGCCGCGCGATCAGCTGCGTCTCCGATTTCTTTACCAGAAACTGGTATTCCTTCAGCACCAGATCATCATCCGGGCGTAGCGACTGGTATTCTAAAAAAGGCCCTTCGTGTTCTTTTTTCTTGAACTGGTAAAAGCGATCCAAATAGCCTTTGAGCAGGTAAGTCGCAATCTCCTGCCAGAGCAGCAATCGGTCAAAACGGAACTCCAGATAACCCGGCGGAATGAAAAGCTCATACCACCACCTTTCGGCCAAAAGCCTTCTCAAATCATCCGGTGAAAAGAAGACGTTGTAATACGCTTTGTCTCGCTTGTGGCGTTCCAGATCAAACCAGAGAGCGTCCCATTTCAGGAAGGCAAGATGTTCCTGCCGAAGCGGCTCGATGTTCAATGGAGCGGCAGCCGCATTGCCTCTGCTGACGACCGAAGATTGTTTCTGCAAGCGAGGGTACCAGTCCGCTACTACCTTTGTGCTCAGTTGTCCCTCCAGGCTTGCGAGTCTCAGCCGCAGAGTCTTTTTGAAATCCGGCATCTCTGCCTTCGGGCGTATGACGCTCAGTTGCAGTTTTCCCTGTTCAAATTCCGGCAGCTTAACCGTAGGCAAGAAGATGATCTCGCGGCGCTCGCTTTCACCGACGCCTTCCTCTTCGAGGTATTCCTCGAACTCTTTCATGTAATCGCTGCGGATGCCGAAGATGTTCAATGTTTCAAGCAACTGGATATAATCCGGATGTTTCCGCTGTTCCTCATTCTCGAAATCGAGCGCGTCCAGTGCGCTTGTTCGCTTCAGCTTGAATCGATACCCCTTAAGCCGTACGCCTCGTCCGAAAAGCTGGATGATCTCGCTGCCTTCCTTCTTGCCGACGTTCATCAACCCCATTGCCGACACGCGCCATGAACTCCAGCCTTCGGTGAATTTCTTCGCCCCGGCCAGCAATCGAATTGTGCTGTCTTCGCGCTTGATGTCCGCAAAGAGTGAGCCTGAGAATGCCATGTCTTCTACAATATAATGGTCGTCCGATGTCCGGCGTTCCGCGCAAAGGTCGCACAGCTTTTTCGCGTCTCCGACATTCACAACACCGAACCAGGCGTTATCACTGACGCGCAGACCGATTTCACCCTCGCTCCCCTGCAATCGCACGATGTGCAACTGCCCACCGCCCGGCGCGTTGAAAACATATCTCAGAATGTCATTGAACAACTCTTTGGCTTGTTCCGGTTTCCACTTGCTTTCAACGTAAGGGAAAAAGCGGTCAAATACGCGCTGCCCACCTGCTACGAGTCCGTCTTTTCGCGCCAGCAGTTTTGCAAGCCGAAGCTCGCTTTCTGCCCGGTTGCTGATAAATCCCGCGAGGAATTTCAGTATCAATACAAGGTCGGTATCTTCCTGCGATTGCCGCTGCCCGGTCACCGAACCGCCGACAAAGATCATCAAGGGCGATTCGAGAAGATACGGTTTCAAACCGTTGCCGCCATCGGCAAAGCGCCGGCATTGTTGATAGAAGGCGAGCATACACGCCGTCAGATATAACGGCCTTGTCTCCTCTTCGCGTTCATCGGCAAGGTTCATAATGTTGAAGTCCTTGCCATAGCCGTCGTTGTAAAAATACTTGTACGAGTAATCTAATAGGATGCTCTTGGCATAGGTTTGTAGTAACGCCTTTTGCTTCGCTCCTGTCGCCGCTTTGATCGCCTGCCCGAACGTCGCAGAGTATTCAAACGAGAAGCCGTTGGCGCACAGTCGCGCCCGCTTATCCATCCATTCTTCGCCGCCCGATCCGCGATGGCCTTCATCAACCAGAACCAGATTGTTACCCTCAAAGGTGTCCACAGCGACGGTCTTCTCGCCAGAGGTCTCTCGCAGCTTGTGTATATCAATGATGTCCACGCCGCGCCCTGTAAAAAGCGTCGCCCCATTCTTGTCATACAACTGCGCTTCGATGCCCGACAACTCGAACTCATCCAAGTGCTGACGAGATAGCCCTTCGTTGGGCGTCAGCAGAATGATGCCATTCAATTCCTGCCGCCGTCCGGCTTTACCCAGATAGTGTAGGTACTGCCTAATGTGGCAATGCATCAGCAAGGTTTTGCCGCTTCCTGTTGCCATCCAGAAAGCAAGCTTGTTCAAATCGTCTTTCGTGAACGGCTCGATTTCCGGCGAGGCTGCCGCCTTTCGTCGCTGGCGACCACGCTGCGCCGGGGCTTCATCGCTATTTGCGACGGACAGCAGAAACTCATTCATTGAAGCGAGCAGGCTATTTGCATCGCAGAAATAGCCGTCCAGATAAATCTCTGTAAAGAGCAGGGCTAGATATTGAGAGTAGAGCGGGTGACGGCGCTCATGATTGCTGATCTCCTCCTGCAAACGCGCCTGCTCGGCAAGGCCTGTGGCCTTGCTGGCTTCATGGCACAAGTCGCATCCGCGACTTGTGCCATCCTTGAGCGCCTTTTCTGAAGCGGCAATCTGGTCATCCGCCCAGTCAGCAAGTTTCTTCATTGATTATGCAAGGTAAAAAGAATTTCTCGGTTAATTCCCGATGCCATTGTTTACGAAGGTTTAATGGCGTAATAACGAAGATCCGTCGCTTGCGCTCGGCCCATCTTTGAGAAATGACGAGCCCCGCCTCAATCGTTTTACCAAGGCCGACTTCGTCCGCCAGTAACCCGTGAATAACCAGGCATGCGAAATTGTGTAACGAGAGTCTTGCTGGCTCCACCGCACCTGCTGCCGACAGGCGATTGCCGTCTAACAAGTATTTGTGCCCGGAGATTCACTTCACGGCCATGGCGTCGGTGACTTTGATGTGCCCGTTGATGATCTCTTTTTTAGCGCGTTCGACTTCGTCTAACACTGATTGCGGAATCAAGGGCTGATTGTATTCGTCCATCGCGTAGCCGACCCCGTCGTTGTCGAGTCCGAACAGATGCATGCCGCCTTTGAATTTGCCTTCAAGCGTCTCTTTCACCGTGTTATAGACGGCCACATCTACGCGCTTGATCATGCTGGTGAGAATGAAACCCGGCTTCACCCAATTTTGATTGGCATCAACGCCAATCGCCAACTTGTTAGTCTCTTCCGCCGCATCGAATACGCCAAGCCCGGAATTGCCTGCCGCTTGAAAGAGCACATCTGCGCCGCGCTCGATCTGCGCCGTCGCCAACTCTTTCGCCTTGCCAGGATTGTTCCATGCGCCGTCGGTAACGCCAACGTAGTTTTCATAGACTTCGATCTTCGGGTTCACGTATTTCGCGCCTTCGGCGTAGCCTGTGGCAAAGCGATGAATGAGCGGAATATCCATACCGCCGACGAATCCGACTTTGCCCGTCTTCGAAGTTTTGCCCGCAATCATGCCGACCAGAAACGAGCCTTCGTGTTCTTTGAAAAGCAGCGAGGCGACGTTGGGATAATCAATCACTCCGTCAACGATGGCGAACTTCAAATTCGGATAATCGCGCGCCACGCGTTCCATGATCGGCGCTTGCGCAAAACCGACGCCGATAATCAGATCGTAGCCGCGTTCGGCAAAAGCCCGCATGCTCGGTTCGAGCGACGTGGGGTCGCCCGGTTCTACATCGCGCAAGTGGAGCGAGAACTCTTCGGCGGCGCGTTTGACGCCGTCCCAGGCGGCGGCGTTGAACGACTTGTCATCTTTGCCGCCAATGTCAAAGACGATGCCGACGCGCAGTTTGCCGCCCGCCTCCTCGCGCGCACCGGCTGCGCCACAGGCCGGAAGCATCAGGGCGAGCGCCAGAATCAATACCAGAACCAGTCTTTCTTTCATTGCTTTTTCACCTCCGCGAGCCGGTTATATTTTCGCAAGACTTCCCGCAATCGGTCATGAGGAATCGCGATGACTTTGTGATCGTCAATGCCGGTCATGGTCTCAGCGGCAATCAGCGCATTGATGATTGCCTCTTCGGTTGCTTGCACGGTCGCTTCGAACAGCGGATTCATTCGGTCGTTGGGCAGCATCGAAAGTTGCACGATGCCTTCCGTCTTGGCGGCCTCCGGATTAGCGGTTGAAAAAGCGATGAAGATGTCGCCTGACCCATTGCCCGACGACGTGCCGGTGCGCGCCAGTCCGAGTGCCGCCCGTCGCGCCAGACGTTTGAGTTGATGCGCGATCAGTGGCGCGTCGGTAGCAACGACGATGATGATCGAACCGACATCGCCGGTCAGATAACTGCTCTGATTCGATGACAAGGTGTTGTCCGAAATCTCTTTGCCGACCGGCGCACCGGCAACCAGCAGTTGGCTGCGCCGTCCGAAGTTGGCTTGTACTAACACTCCGACCGTGTAGCCACCGGCTGACTCGTTCAACCTCCTCGATGCTGTGCCGATGCCGCCTTTGAACTCGTAGCAGATCATGCCCGTTCCGCCGCCGACGTTGCCTTCTGCGACCGCGCCGCCGCGCGCATTGGTGAGCGCTTCGAAGACGTGCTTCTCCTTCACATGAAAGCCGTTGATGTCGTTGAGGTAGCCATCATAGGTTTCGGCGACGACGGGCAGCGACCACCAATAGCCGGTCGCGTCCGCGCCGCCCTGTTTAACGCGCCAGGCAATCGCGGCATCGCGCACGATGCCGACACTGTGAGTGTTGGTAATCATCACCGGCCCTTCCATAAAACCGGACTCTTCGACCCAAGTCGTGCCGGTCATCACGCCGTTGCCGGTGAGCGAAAACCAACCGGCGCATACCGGCAAGCGCGAAGAGTCTTTGACGCGTGGCAAGATGGCCGTCACGCCCGTCCGCACGGGGCCGACGCCGACTTGCAACTTGCCTGCGCCGGAGATGATCGTACTATGGCCGACTTCGACGCCTTTGACATCGGTGATGGCATTCAGTCCGCCGGGCGTACCGTCAAATGGAATGCCGAGGTCGCGGGCGCGCGGCTTGCCTTGCGCGAGGGTGATCTGCACAAACAAGGTGAGCAGGACAATCAGTAAGAGAAGGTTGCAAAGACAGGTTTTCATGGCTTGCACTCTCCACATTGCAATGGGGTGATGGAATTGAGAAGTCGGATAGAATGCGGATGAACACGGATGCAACAGAGCCTCACGGATGATGCGCGCCGCATAATCACCATGGGCGCTCGCGCATCCGTGCCCCGCTTCGTCAGCTATTTATCAGGCGATTCGTACAGATAAGCCAGATCGTGCAATTTGTTTTCGCGTCCGTCATGCACCGCATATTGATTGCGCTGCGTGCCGTTGCGGCCTTCGCGGTAGCCCCACAGCGTCGCCCCGCCGTAGACGCCGTCTTTATTGAGGGCGTAGAAGTTGATACTGATCTGTCGCAACTTCTTCATATCGTTGTTGTAGTTTCTGACAACGCGTTTGACCGCTTCCAAACAAGCATCGGTCGGCGACATGCCTCGCCGCATCATCTCAACGATGGTGTGCCCCGCATTGATCTTGATGCACTCTTCGCCGCGCCCGGTTGAACCGGCTGCCCCAATGTCGTTGTCCACATATAGCCCGCAACCAATCAAGGGGGAGTCCCCCACGCGACCGGGAATTTTGAAGGCCAATCCGCTGGTCGTCGTCGTGCCGGAAATCTCGCCTCGTTCGTTGAGCGCCAGACAGTTGATCGTGCCGGTCGGCGGATGGGCGACTATCCAGTTAGCGAGCGCCAGAAAATCAGCCTCCTTGGGATCCTTCTCCAGCAGCTTGCTGGTCTTTTCGGGATCGGGCGCGGCCAGCCCCGGCCCCCAAGCGTCGCGGCTGCTGTGCGACTCTTTCCAGCGCAACCACACGGCGCGCGACTCATCAGTGAGCAGGTCTTCTTTTTTGAAGCCATGCGCGAGCGCGAATCGCAATGCGCCTTCGCCGACGAGCAACAGATGATCGGTGCGCTCCATGACGAGTTTGGCGACCTTCGAAGGATTCTTGATGTGACGCAGAGAGGCGACGGCTCCGGCTCTGCGCGTCGGCCCATGCATGACGCTGGCATCAAGTTCGACATCGCCTTCTTCATTGGGCAAGCCGCCGTAGCCGACGCTCATATCTTTGGGATCGTCTTCGACGATGTTGACTCCGGCAACGACGGCCTCGAGCGTATCAGCTCCGGCGCGCATCATCTCCATCGCTTTGGCCGTTGCGCGCAACCCGTTAGAACTGGAGACGACGAGCGGACGCGCGCCCTGCGGCTGTGAAAAAACCGGGAAGTAGGGGCTGAGTCCGGCGGTCGTCGAAATCAGCGCACTGCTTTGGACAAAGGAACGGCGAGTAATTTTCTTTTTCATGTTCGGACTCCGTTCGAGCAGGATTCGGGATTCATCTGGCATTGCGGCGGTTGTGAGACTGCTGGCATGGTTGCCCGATGACGACCGCAACGACCAAGATTTGGAGACGCATCATTCTACTAAAAGTCGCGCCGAATGTATAACAGGCAAAAAAAATCGTAACCGCCTCTCCCATAGATATGCGACAATAGCGGCACCTGGCAAAGGCGATAGGCAAGGAGGAGTAATGGACTTCGTCTCGACACTCGGTTTAGCGATGGGCGCGTCGTGGGTGAGCGGGATCAATCTATATGCGACAGTGGCGACGCTCGGCTTGCTCGGGCGGTTCGCGCACTTGCCGCTCCCCGGCGGATTGGAGGCGTTGACGAACTGGTGGGTCATTGCCATCGCGCTCGGCCTCTATGTGATCGAATTCGTTGCCGACAAAGTGCCCTATGTGGACAGCATATGGGACACCGTTCACACCTTTGTGCGGGTTCCGGCGGGGGCGGCGTTGGCGGCGACGGCTTTTGGCGATTTTGATCGCAGTGTGCAAGTGATCGCCTTTCTGCTTGGCGGTGGGTTGGCCTTCAGTTCGCACGGCACAAAGGCTTCGACCCGCCTGGCCATCAACGCCAGCCCTGAGCCTGTGACCAATCTGGCGGCCAGCCTGACCGAAGATGTTGTAGCCGTCGGCTCGACCCTTCTCGCCGCCTACTTTCCCATCATCTTAATTATCATTGTCGTCTGCTTTGTGGCCTTTTCGATCATCATTCTGCCGAAGATCATAGGCGTTTTGCGGCGCGGTCTTATACCAAAATGCGAAACATAATGAGATGAGTTAACGGCTCGGCCATCAGTGATAATGGAGTCGCGATGAAATCAAATCGCGATCTTCATAAATCCTTCGAGACCATTCACAGGTCGTGGGCTGAGATTATCTCAGGACAGTTGAAAAAATCTGGCCTTTGTCCA
>CAYXVU010000222.1:5558-10033 GCA_964468725.1 uncultured Clostridia bacterium | reverse complement strand
CTTACCGGCTGCACCGTCATTTTGTGCGGCGCATCGGGCGCGATTGCCGGTGTAGACGTGCGCGGGGCTGCACCAGGCACGCGCGAAACCGATCTGCTCGACCCGAGCAATCTGGTCGAACGGGTTCACGCCATCGTGCTGACGGGCGGCTCGGCGTTCGGACTCGATGCCGTTGGCGGCGTGATGCGTTACCTGGAAGAGCGCAACATCGGATTTCCTACTAATGCCGGATGTGTGCCTATCGTTCCGGCGGCGGTGATCTTTGATCTTGCTGTCGGGGATGCTTGCGTGCGGCCTGACGCAGAGATGGGCTACGCCGCCTGCGAACAGGCTACCGCTGATCCGGTTACAGAGGGGCAAGTCGGAGCCGGAACGGGCGCACGCGTCGGCAAACTGCTTGGCCTGAAGCGATCTTCGCCCGGCGGCCTGGCGACGGCTTCGCAAAAGTTGGCCAGCGGGGTGACGGTCGGCGTGCTGGTCGTCGTCAACGCCTTCGGCGACATCGTTGACCCGCAAAGCGGCGCTATCTTGGCGGGCGCGCGCAAGCCGAGCGGTCGCGGTTGGCTCGACACGGCAAAGATGCTCGCCAGCCCCGTTCGGCAAGCCGATGCGCTTGCTCAACCCTCCTTCCCGGCGATTGAGAACACGACGCTTGCCGTCGTCGCAACGGATGCGAAACTGAGCAAAGCGCAAGCCCGCAAAGTCGCGCAGATGGCGCATGACGGATTGGCGCGCGCCCTGCGCCCGGTCCACACGATGGTGGATGGCGACACCATCTTTGCCTTGTCTACCGGAGAGTTGCCCGCAGAGGTAACGACGCTGGGCACGGTCGCCGCAGAATTGTGCGCACAAGCCATCGCTCGCGTTGGGCGGCTAGCAGGAAGAAAATAGGTTGTCTTGACGATGCTAGGGCAAGACGGTAACTTCTCAACCGTGACGAGCGTCGAAAAAGCGATGATAGATGCAGACGGATCGGAGAACCTCAGGCGTGCCAAAGCGTTCAACCAGCCATCCCAATGATGAATGCAGAATGATGAACCGAGAACTTCAGCGACAGGTTACCTTCATCGTTCACCCTTCACCGTTCAGTCTTCTGCATTTCGCTTTACTAGTCAGATGCAAGACGAATCAGGAGGTAGTGTGAAGAATAGTAGTGGAAAGCCGGAAGCCGAGAGCTTTGCCAGTCTCGCCGAACGCATTGATGCCTTTGAAAAGTACACCCACCCGCACGCCCGCGCCATGTGCGAGGTAGCTGAACGTCTGGCGCAGCGTTTAGGGTTGCCGCAGTCCGATGCTAAAGCCATCGGCGACGCCGCCATGCTGCACGACATCGGGTTGTATGTGATGAATGCGACCTATACGGCACAGCCGCGACCGCTGACATTCGAAGAGAGGATGGATGTATGGCGGCATCCGGTGATCGGAGAACAACAGATGGCGCAACGCGGGACGACGCGACAAGCGCAACTGTTGGTGCGTTGGCATCAGGAGTGGTGGAACGGCACGGGTTATCCGGACGGACTCAGCTTTGAAGACATCCCCATCGGAGCGCGCATCCTGCGCGCGGTTGATCTATTCAGCGCCCTGATTTCGAACCGCCCGTATCGTCCGGCCTTTGACGACGAACAGGTCATAGAGGTTTTACAAGCAGCGGCAGGGGTTGAATGCGATCCCTATGTCATCGCGGCGTTGTTGGAGTTGCTCGACGATTTGCACCGCCATTTCCAGCAACAAAGTGAAGGAGAACCAGGCAACGTGCCGAGCGAAGCACACGGCAATCCTTACTTGGCGGCGGCGGTGTTTTCATCTAGCGATGGATCGCTGACCGGAGATTCGCAGCCGCAAGACCCGCCTGTATCATTGGCCGAGCCTGCCGTCTTCGATCCGCCGTCTTTACCCAAGCCCCATCTGCCCACACCGGAACCGACCGGCGCGCAACCCGCCGCCGCTGTGTGGCGTGCGCCGGAAAAACCGCCTTCGCGCTTTCGGCTGGACATTGAGCGGTTGATTGCACAGGGAAAAGAGATTGATCTGTTGGACGCGCCACGCTGGCAGCAATGGGGGCGCAGCGGCTACAACCGCAAAGCGCTGCTCGGATTTCAAGCCAGCGTCTTGCGACAACTCGACTTTCGCTCGATTGCTCTGGCTTTGTCCGGCGGCACGCGGCTCGATTGGTACCTGAAAGCGTGGGGCAAAGTGATCTACTCGAACGACCCGCGCGCCTGGGCTGCGCAGATTGCGAGGGCGATGATGGAATCGCGCGAGGCGCTCGGCGAAGAGCAGATTGCCCAACTGCTACAAGACGTCTATGTGCCCGGCGTGCGCTTGCACAATCGGGAATTGCGCGGCTGGTTCAGCGAGATGGATTCATGGTGGTTGGACAATCTGCGTCGCAACCTGGAACAGATCGAAGACGATGGGCTGCGCGCGCAGGCGATCTATTTCGGCCTGCAAACAGGCGACTACGCGTTGTCGTTCACCGACGCGACAGCGGAGTTGAAGCGCCCGCTTTCGAGTGTCTTTTGGCGAATGGCTGGGCGCTTCACTCTCGGCGCGCCCAGCCATTCGAATAACCGCACCTTCAATCAATCAGTTGAGGAGTTTGCCTCGCACAGCCGCGCTGACCTCTTCTATTTGAACTTGCCAGCCGCGCAGATTGAGCGCACTGGCTCGGAGACGCGTTTCGATTGGCGAGAGTCATGGGTGCGCGGCGGCAGTCCGCACAGCGAAGATCAGGCCTTGAAGCTGATGCTCACCTCACAATCGAAACACACCTACCTGGCGATGTTCGAACGCATCTTGTGCGCTGCCGCTCATATCCGAGTATGGGCGATTGAATATCAAGAAACCGGTTTGGCTTCGGCGCACGACATCACGGAGATTATCAAAAAACACCGCTCGGTACGTGCGACCTACGCGAAAGACTTGACCGAAGTCGCAGGCGGTTTGCGCAACTACATCATCGTCGCCGACCTCAGTTGAAGCGCGCCGTCTTGTCGAACTTCGGCGTAAAGCGAGATAGCTCATGGATGAACGCAGCGGCGACGGATGTTCACGGATCAATCGGGCGTATCTACGGTCGAATTCCGCTTACCAACCCTTTCCTCTGAATCGCTCCGGCGGAAGCGCTCCCCGCACGGCGACGATGTCGAACCGAGTCTTGACAACAAAAAGCGCGGTTTCGTATTCTTACCGTTCGTCTTTACCACGAAAAATTTGGAGATTTGTGTCATGCAAACCTTTGTACCGAGCGGCAAGAATCTGGAGCAGAATCGCAAGTGGTTCATCATTGATGCCAGCGGCAAGACCGTTGGCCGATTGGCCACCCAAGCGGCGCGCGTATTGATGGGAAAGAATAAACCGTCCTATACGCCGTATATTGATGTCGGCGACCACGTTGTCATCATCAACGCCGACAAGGTCGTTTTCACCGGCAATAAGTGGCAGCAGAAGGTCTACTATCATCACACCGGTTATCCGGGCGGCATCAAATCCGTCAAAGCGCAAACCCAGTTGCAGAAACATCCGGAGCGCATTTTGGAATCGGCGATTCACGGGATGCTGCCAAAAAATAAACTGGGTCGCAAGATGGGCAAGAAATTGAAGGTCTACGCGGGGGCGCACCATCCCCATGCGGCGCAACAGCCCGAACCGATGGAGGCCTAAGCCATCCGCCGCGCAAGTCGTCGGCTTGCGCCGTCGAAGTTTTAGAGGAGAAGAGATCGTGGCAGATACCATGCAAAATTACGGAACCGGGCGGCGCAAAAGCGCGACCGCGCGCGTGTTTATCAAACCAGGCAACGGCGAGATCGTCGTTAATAAGCGCAAATTTGAAGAGTACTTTCAAAGCGAGATGCACCGCATGATTATTCGTCAACCGCTGCATCTGACCGACACGGCGGGCAAGTTCGACATTCTGGTCAATGTCGAAGGCGGCGGCTTCTCCGGTCAAGCGGGCGCAGTCCGACACGGCATCACCCGCGCGCTGATTGAATTCAATCCCGAATTTCGCACCAAACTCAAACGCGCCGGATTCGTCACCCGCGACGCGCGCGCCAAGGAGCGCAAGAAGTACGGGCAGAAGGGCGCGCGCAAACGCTTCCAGTTCTCGAAACGCTAATGCTGAGCGACCGGTAACGAGCGATGAGAGCAGGCAAGGAGGCGGGTCTCTCGTCGTTTATCGCAGGTCGCTGATTCCATTGTCAGGTCGGCGATTGGTTGTTCCCAATCAGCAACAGGAACGCAGCCTGATGAGTACAAAAACCAATTCACACGTGCAGGAGGATTGATTGACTAACATCACGATGAAAGAACTGCTCGAAGCGGGCGTCCACTTCGGGCATCAGGTCAGACGGTGGAACCCGAAGATGAAAGAGTACATCTTCGGCGAACGCAACGGCATTTACATTATCGACCTTCAGAAGACGCAGAAGCTCTTCAAAGAGGCGGTCAAGTTTGTCACCCAGACGGCGATG
>CAYXVU010000222.1:0-5548 GCA_964468725.1 uncultured Clostridia bacterium | reverse complement strand
ATGGAAGGCCGCGCCTTTCTCTTCGTCGGCACCAAACGGCAAGCGCAAGATGCTGTCGAAGAAGAGGCCACACGCTGTAATCAATACTATGTCAATCAGCGTTGGCTGGGCGGTCTGCTCACCAACTTTCAGACCGTGCAAAAATCCATTCAGCGCATGAAAGACATCGAAGCGATGCGAACCGATGGCCGCTTTGACGCGCTGACGAAGAAAGAGCGACTCGGGCTAGACCGCGAACACGCGTCGTTGGAGAAGAACCTCAAAGGCATACGCGATATGCGGCGCTTGCCGGATGTGATCTTCATTATTGACTCGAATAAAGAAGAGATTGCGGTGCATGAAGCCAACAAACTCGGCATCACCACCGTCGCGATTGTGGACACCAACTGCAACCCCGATGGCATTGATTACATCGTGCCGGGAAATGACGACGCACTGCGCGCGGTGCGATTGTTTGCCGCGAAGATGGCCGACGCCATTATCGAAGGTCAGCAGATGACCAAAGAGGATGAAGGCGAGGGCGCGGAAGGCGAGTCCGGTGATGCGATGATGGCCAGCGTGATGGCTGCCGAGCCGACCCGCCGCGAACGTCGCGGCAGAGGCGACCGTCGCCGAGGTCAACGCACGACTTATGTGCCGCCGGATGCCCCGCCCGTGCCGGAAGCGGCCAGCGTAGCAACGGAAGCGGAAGCGGCGCCATCAGCGGCGGCGGAAGCTCCTGAGGCCGATGCCGCACCGGTTGCGCCCGAGACGACAGCGCAGAATGCCGACAATGCGGAGGCGGGAAGCTAAGAGTCTTTATTAAGCGATCTCCCGCCGCCGAAGGATGCCTTCAGCAGCGGGCATGGATAGATTCATCGCGCGGCTTCGTAGCGGTATGAGCCGCGCGTCTTTATATCAAGAGGAGAGTTTACGTCATGGCAAATCCGATCACGCCAGCCGCCATCAAAGCGCTCAGAGAGAAGACCGGAGCCGGAATGATGGAGTGCAAATCGGCGCTCACGGAAGCGGGCGGCGATGAAGAGAAAGCGATTGAGGTCTTACGAAAACGCGGACTAGCGACGGCCAGCAAAAAATCGGGTCGCATCGCTGCCGAAGGTATGGTGGATGCGTACATTCACGCGGGCGGCAAAGTCGGCGTGTTATTAGAGGTCAACTGCGAAACCGACTTCGTCGCGCGCAGCGAAGATTTTCGCCACTTCGTTCATGATCTGGCGATGCACATTACGGCAGCCGAACCGCGCTTCGTATCGAAAGATGACGTGTCGGCTGAGGTGTTGGAGAAAGAGCGCGAAATCGCCCTCGAACAGGCAAAGGCCGATCCGAAAAACGCCAACAAACCGCCAGCCGTGCTCGATAAGATCATCGAAGGCCGCATCAGCAAGTTTTATCAAGAGATGTGCTTGATGGAACAGGCCTTCGTCAAAGATCAGAACATCACGGTGGCCGAGTTGGTTAATCAGATGGTGCAAAAGACCGGCGAGAATATCAAAGTGCGCCGCTTCACCCGCTTCAAAATGGGCGAGGGGTTGGAGAAACGCGCCAGCGACCTCGGCGCGGAAGTACAAGAATTGCTCGGCGGCCAGTAAGACCGAGGTGACCTGTGCGTTCTGAGTGCGGGATGCCACCGCACTCGGAACGGCGCTCTCAGCTCTCAGCCTTATGTCACCACAGACCACACCAATCTATCAGCGAGTTCTGCTCAAACTCTCCGGCGAAGCGTTGATGGGAGAGCAAGGCTTCGGAATTGACCCGACCATGATTACGCGCATCGCCGCCGAGATCAAAGATGTTACGGCACTCGGCGTACAAGTTGCCATCGTCGTAGGCGGCGGCAACATCTTTCGCGGCGTGGCGCTTTCGGCACACGGCATGGATCGCGCCTCCGCCGATTACATGGGCATGTTGGCGACCGTCATCAACGCCTTAGCGATGCAAGATGCGCTCGAAAAACAGGGTGTCTTTACGCGGGTGATGACCGCCATCGAGATGCACGAAGTCGCCGAACCTTTTATTCGCCGCCGCGCCGTCCGCCATTTGGAAAAAGGGCGCGTCGTGATCTTCGGCGCGGGAACCGGCAACCCCTACTTTACGACCGACTCGGCGGCGGCCTTACGAGCGCTGGAGATCAACGCCAACGCGATCTTGAAAGGGACGAAGGTGGACGGAATTTATACCGCCGATCCGACCAAAGATAACACGGCAACGATGTTTGACCGCTTGAGCTACTTCGAAGTCATTCAACGCGATTTGAAAGTCATGGACACCTCGGCCATCAGCCTATGCCGAGATAAGGGCGTCCCCATTCACGTCTTCAATCTCTATAAACCCGGCAATATCGCGCGCGTCGTGATGGGCGAGGCGGTTGGCACGGTGGTGTCGCGCCGAGAGTCCGGCGCGTTAGAGGCTCAGAAAGATTGAGCCCCGCGTGAGCTTGAAATATCTGCATCCAAAATCCACAATCTAAAATTCAAAATTGAAAGGCGGAGGGATTCTGATGGAGATCAAAGAGATCGTCAATGATGCCAAACGACGAATGGATGGCGCGGTGGAAGATGTGCGCAAGAAGCTTGCCGCAGTGCGCACAGGCCGCGCATCGGTGAATATCTTGGATAACGTAACGGTCGAATACTACGGCGCCGAGATGCCGCTCAATCAAGTGGCAACCATCCATGCGCCGGAACCGACGATGCTGACGGTGCAGCCCTTCGACCCGACGCAACTGGCCAATATCGAAAAAGCGATTCGCGCCTCCGAGTTGGGACTCAATCCGTCCAATGACGGCAAACTGATTCGCGTGCCGATTCCGCCGCTCACCGAAGAGCGTCGCAAGCAGATGGTCAAGCTGGTTCACGAAGTTGCCGAAGAACATCGCACCGCCGTTCGCAACGTGCGCCGCGATGCCAACGATCATTTGAAAAAGATGCTCAAAGAGAAGACCATATCCGAAGACGCTGAACGCGATGGCCTCGATCAGGTACAGAAACTGACCGACCAGCATATTGCCCGCGTCAACGAATTATCTGAACATAAAGAGAAAGAAGTCATGACGGTTTAAGGCGAGTTGTGTTACAGTAAGTACGCTTTTGACTGGGCGGCTATAACAAGGCCGCCCTTTGTTTTTTTGGGAGAGTTACTAACGGATTGCTCTCTCTTACGCGCCACAAACGAGGGCGCTGAAGGTGAACCAAGTTCCGCGTTGCGCTCCCCATCTGGCGCGTCCGGCAATGCGTTCTTCGTCAAATAGGTAAAGATTGTAGAGGACAGAATTTGAAGTTGACTTGAGTAAGTATCTGATCCCCCAACAACTTTATTCAAGGAGACTGTATGACAAACGCTTCCCTGATTAAGACTGCACTCTTTGTAGACTTTGACAATATCTATCTCAGTCTGGATAAGCTCGATCCCCTAGCCGCCGAGTATTTTGCCACCGACCCATCGCGTTGGCTGTCATGGATTGAGCAAGGCATGCCGCATCAGGATAACGAAGACACAGGGCTTTTGCAGCCGCGTGCCATTCTTGTCCGTCGCTGCTATCTCAATCCGCGCGTCTTCTTTCGTTTTCGCCATTACTTTGTGCAATCGGCGTTTACAGTCATTGACTGCCCGTCGCTGACCCAACGCGGCAAAAATAGCGCCGATATTCATATGGTGATGGACATCATTGATACGCTCGATCATCGCACCCACTTTGATGAGTTCATTATCCTATCGGGTGATGCGGACTTCACGCCGGTTTTGCTCAAACTGCGGGCGGCGGATCGGCGCACCGCCATCTTGACGATCAACGCAGTGCCGCAAGCCTACAAATCGGCAAGCGACCGCATCATCACGGGAGATGAGTTTATGGAGGAGGGGTTGCAAATTTCGCCGGAATTGATGGCGAAAAATGAGGCGCGCGCGCTGGCCGCTTCGCTCTCCTCAGCCATCGAACCCGTGCTCGATGCCATGGCCGACAAGGTCTATGAAGAGGCTTTGAATAAAGAGTACCTGTTAGCAACCGTGCTGCCGGAAATCTTCAAAAAGTTTCCCGAATTCGTCTCCTACGGCAACTGGCTGGGGTTTTATTCGCTCCGCAGTTTGACCGAAGAACTCTTGCGCCGCCGCCCGGAGTTGGAGCTGATCGAAGGCGAACCGTGGCGCATTGCGGTGCGGGAAATGCGCTACGCTGAGTTGTCCGGTGAAGGGTGGCGCGGTTCGGAAGTCGCGCCGGTCGTATTAGATGAGAGCCTCAATCAGACGGTTTTGTCGGTCGTCAAAGAGGTTTTGACCGTCTCGCCGAGTGCCGTCTTGTTGACCGAACTGAATGATACGGTAGTCGAACGGCTTCGGGCGGAACTGTTGGAGAGCGGATGGAACGGCGTCGTCACCCTGCGGCAGGTGCTACAACGAGCCGAGCTTGCCGATATCAAGCTGGCCATCTCTGCGGATCACAAAACGCTGGTCTATAACCCGACTCGGCATCATCCGCCTGCCGAGCCGCGCGAGCGGCAGAGCTTTGCGATAATGAGCCACGCAGAGTTGCGCGAGCGCATCACGGCAATCGTCAAACAGGCCGTCTTACAGGCGGCGGAGCCCATTACAATGGCGCGCGCCGCCTTCGACGTGATTCGTGAATTGGGGCCGCAAGTGATCGAAAGCGAATGGGCAGGGGCGGGCTCCTTCAAACAGCTATTGCAGACGGCTCGCATCAGCGGATTGGAGATGACGACCTTGCCGCACCCCGGCTACCTTTATGACCCGTTGCGCCATCAATTGCCAAGCGCCTCGTTGGATGCAATCGAAGTACACGGCATGCCTGCTGAACTGAGCGCCTTCACGCGGCGCATATCGGAAATCACCGGCGCGCCGCGCCTCGCACCGCAACAGTACGCGCTCGTCTTCACCATGCTAGAGCATGACCTGCAACAGAACTCCTTCAACCTCAGTTCGACCTCGAAAGCGGTGCGCGATCTGTGCAACCAACACGGCGAAGCGGTGCCGCGCAAGAGCGTCTGGTTTATTTTGCAAGGCATCATCTATGCGGGGCACTGGTTCAGCAAAGACTCCGAAAACAACACCGCTTTGCGGCTGGCTGCCATCTTCCGCGATAACGTTTTGACTCTTTGTCGGGAAGCGCAGATGGAACTGACGACTGAAGAACAGAGCCTCTTGCACCAATGGATTGTCAGCGAGATTGAAAAGGAGCAGGGGACGGCTGAGGCGGAAAGACTGCCACTTGAGCCGACCAAACAGGTGACGCCTTCGATTCAAAAGGGGCAGGCGAATTGACGCCCGCTCCCCAATCGCTTATGAAGCTGGTGTGACCGCACCGCTCACACCAGCTTGAATACGCGCCGCGCGTTGTCGCGCAAGAAATTTACCCGCACCTCATCCGTAAGTTGCAACTCACCAACTTGCTGCATGCACTTCTCCAACGAGAGCTGCGGAAAGTTCGTCCCGAACAAGACCTTCTCTTTGCCATAGGTCTTCAAATAGTGCATCAATTGCGGCGGGTAATAGCGCGGCAGGTACGCCGATGTGTCAATGAAAACGTTTTCATGTTTCC
>CAYXVU010000221.1:680-10113 GCA_964468725.1 uncultured Clostridia bacterium | reverse complement strand
TCGGCCAGCGGCGCGTTCGGGTTGTAGCTTGCAATGATCTCTTTGAGCGAAGATGCCATAGCCTCTCCCCTATCGGATGCGGTTGTTGACGACTATTTGATTGGATAAGTCTTGCTCTCTTTGGTTCTCCCGTTGGTCACAACGAAAGCGCGTTTGCCCGCGTCAACCGAGACCGTAATCATATAACCCGCATCGGCCTGCTCATCGAGATTGGCGATGAAGGGAGCGGGTGCATTTTGCTCAGCGGCAATTTGTACGTTGAGGTGCAACTGGTAGAACGCCTTGAGCGACGCGAGTTCACGCAACCACTTGATGGTATCAGGGTGTCCGCCTTTGCGCGGGCCGTTGATCATTACGGCTACCGACGGGCGCAGGCTTTTGAGCAGCAGCGGATTGTTATTGGTATTGCCGCCGTGGTGCGTTGCTTGATAAAGATCAATCTCGCCAAGCTGATTGCTCGGACAGACCAACCGTTGACTGATATTCCACGTCAGGTCTGCGAGATTTAAAAATTCGAAACTCCCCCAACGCAACAACAGCCCGACGCTGCGCCCGTTTTCGCTGGTGTCTTCCTGCGGAGTGAGCGGCGTGCATTCGGGATTGGTTTTTGCCTTGCCGTTGATAACCGTACTGTTCGAAGCGACACACAAGAGTTGAATGGGCGGCGTGCCCGCTGCGCGTTTCAGCGAGATCGAATCGCCCGGTTTCAAGGCGATGGTTCTCTCTTTCGCCGCTGCTTGATAGGCGCTGAAGCGTTCGGCGAAGCGCGCGTCTTCGGTCATCGCAGCCATCTTGCCGTGATCGTAAAAATTTTTAATCTCGACTAACTTGGCAATGTCGGGAACGCCGCCGTAATGATCCATGTGGTAGTGCGAAGTGACGAGATGATCTATGGCAGTAATTCCGGCTTGCTGCATGGCTTGTTGAATGCGTTTGGCATCGCGCCCGTCAACATCCGCCCACCCTGCATCCATCAACACGGATTCGCCCGCAGGTGTGACGATGAGAGTTGCCCCCCCGCCTTCGCTGTCTATGAAGTAAAAATCGAGGGTACGCCGCGCCGCTGAAGTTGGCGGCGCGAGAAGGTTGAGGGCGCTGATACAGAGCAGCAGCGTGAGCAGTCGTAATGTGGTTCTCACCATGTCCTCCTGTATGCGGCTGTGGTGCATCGGTGTCGGCACCACCGCTGACCATGGAATTGACCGGGCCACAGGTAACCTTTCAGAGAACGGTCAACAATTGAGCGTTCTCATCTGGGGCACAAAGATGCGCCGTCACCATCAATAGGGTTTTATCCGTGCCAACTTACTGCATCACCGGCTTCACAGGTCACCAACTGCATGTAGGTCTTCGCCGATTACGACGTAGCCGACTCGATGATTTCCAGCACACCGGCGTCGGCGTCGAGCCTTGCCATCACCCCCATCGGCAAGGTCAGTTGGTCACTCGTATGGCCGAAGGTCAGTCCGTACAACACCGGAACCGACAGATCGGCCAAGAGATGGTTCAGCACTTCGCCGAACGAATAGGGCGAAGCGAAGGAAGGCTTGAAGGCGCGCGGGCGACAATTGGCGCATTCGCCGATCACGACTCCGGCAGCATCTTTGAGTTTGCCCGCCAGTCGCAACTGCATCAACAGTCTATCAATGGCGTAAGGCTGCTCGTCTACATCTTCGAGAAAGAGAAGTTTGCCGCGCGTGTCAATTTCAAACGGCGTGCCCATCAAGGCGCACACCGTCGAAAGGTTACCGCCGGTCAATTGCCCTGTAGCTCTGCCTGATCGAATTGTGCGCAGCGAGTGTGTGGGGCGCAACGGATTCGACTCGACGGGGTTGGTTAGTTTGCCCATCGGCTGGGCTTCAAACAGAGCTTTGCGAACGTGTTCTTCAGTGTAGGCGGAGAACCCGCCAATGGCGACCGGGCCGTGAAAGGTGACGAGTTTGGTGCGCTGCTGAATGGCCAGATGCAACGCCGTCAAGTCGCTGAAGCCGAGAAAGATTTTCGGATTGCGGCGCAACAACTCATAGTCAATTCCTTCGAGCAGGTGCATCGCGCCATACCCGCCGCGCACCGCAAAGATGGCGCGCACCGTTTGGTCGGCAAACATCGCATGCAAATCTTCGAGCCGCCCGCGCACCGATGCTTGATGAGTCGCTGCGCGTTTGCCGACGTGTTTGCCCATCTTCACACGCAAGCCGAAGTGTTTGACCGTGCGCTCAGCCAACGCCAGCGCATCCGGGTCAACGACGGCAGTTGCGGGAGTGATGAGTCCGACGCGGTCACCGGGTTGCAAATGTGTCGGGCGGAAAATCTTTTGTGGCATAGTCTCTTCTTTCGCAAGGCGCGGCGCAACGAACGCGACAACCTCAGGCTCAACTCGTTGAAGCCATACTCTTCTGTTGAATCGGGGTTTCTGATGCCGATCCTGAAGCCCCCGTTGGCCGCCTACGGCTGACCGCGCACGAATACTACAAACTTGTGTGCGCCTCTCGCAAACCGAGAAGATTCATCAAATCTTTTTTCGCTCGCAGGTATTTTATCGGAGTTGAATTGCACTGCCCGTATGATTCCACACCTCACATTGGGAGAAGGATAAAACCTGTGCGTCGAACGGGCAGGTTTCTAAAATACTAACCGATCAACGGTAAGGAAGACGACGTGTCGCCACATCGTGTGCAGCCGTTGTGTGTTCGCCGAAATCTCTCATTCATTCGAGCGGCGAACGAACATCTTCAAGGAGAAAAGAGACAATGACAAAACTTATGACAAAGATACTCGGACTGTTTGTACTCATGACTGTGATGGCTGGCAGCATCACCTTTGCAGGCGGCGCTACAACCCGCTTTCGTGCCCGCTTGGGCGCGGCGCCCTCGGCTGGCGATATTAGCGGGCAAGCCGATTTCAAACAAAGCGGCAGCCGCCGACAATTTTCCGTGCAGGTCGAAGGCCTCACCCCCGGTGATGCCTATGATGTGATGGTGGGCGGACAAGCCGTCGGCACCCTGACGATCAATGCGCTCGGTGTAGGCGACCTCAATTACGATGATAATTTCGAACCCGGCGTAGATGATCCGGCCACGCAATTCCCCGCTAATTTTCCGACCATTCATGCAGGCACGCTTGTGCAAGTCGGAGAGTTGAGCGGCACCTTTCAACGCAAATAAGCCTCCGGCCTTCTAGCTACCCATCATTTCGGCTCTCCTCCACTGATCGCGAGAGATCGTCTGGTTCCGGCATCGGTATGACACCGGAACCGGAGGCTCTCGCGATCTTGCTTTGCCGCGTTAGTGGTTAAAGAGAGCGCCCGCCCGGCAACTCGGTCAGCAAGCGGCTATCCGCATCATAAGCCTCACGCGATCTTTTTCGCAGCCTTAATTCTATTCTAATCCTCGTGCGCTACAATGGCCGTCGAGTCGAGCGCAGAGAACGACGAATCTTTTTTCTGAAAGATGTATTTCTCTTCGCTTTGCTGGTACTACTTGGGCGGGTGAAGTGGCCGACCGGGAGATCTGATAGCAGAGGGCGTCAGCTAGCGCGACTCTTCCAAATGCTGATGCTGCTCTGCCAATCTTCCCGCTCTCTCCCTATGATATGTGAATCCGGTCACCTCACCATGCTCTGATGAAAACTGTAGCCTGTTGTCATTGGAATGCGCTCTCCACTTTTCTTACTCGTTCATCCCTTTGATACGGATGAGCAGCATTCCGGTGAATGTCGCCCCAGACAGACACCAATGTTCAACAGGAGGAAGTATGAGAAGGAATGGTTTGATCTTTGCAATGATTCTGTTACTAGTGGGCGCGGCGGTGCTGCCAGCGGATGGGGCTCTCGGCCAGAGCATACGGAAACGCTTCGACATTAATGTGCAAGATGATGTGACGGGCAGTTATCTGTTGTTGGATTCATGGTCAGGGCTGTATCAGTTCACTCGTTGCAGTGACGGCTTGGTGATGAAAGGGCGCGGGGTGGTTGAAGTCAAAGGTTGCAGCACGACGCTCACAGACCTTGCCGAAGGCCATAAGGTTCTGGTCACCGTAGATAGTTGCTTGAGTCAGGCGAAGGCTTCTATCGAGGTGTTTGATGGCAATAAAGAACTCCCGGCGATGACCGAGACGCTGGTGGATGCCGATATGCAAGATAACGTCAGAGGCTGTAGCAAGCCCGTCAAATAATCCTCGCTTTGCCCAACCTTATGGAGACGGTGATGGGGTTGCTCGCTCATCGGCGAGCAACCCCGAATCGTTTTATTGAGAGGCAATCCCGCCCTACATATTGCGATAGTTAGGGCCGCCGCCGCCTTCAGGCGGAACCCAGTTGATGATTTGATACGGATCCATGATGTCGCAGGTCTTGCAATGCACGCAGTTCGAGAAGTTGATTTGCAAGCGGCGGCTCTCGCCTTGTTCGACCATCTCGTAGACACTGGCAGGACAAAAATTCTGGCATGGATTGCCGTACTCTTGGGTGCAGCGTTCGACGCAGATATTGGTGTCTAACACGTGCAGGTGGCAGGGCTGATCTTCATCGTGTTGAGTGCTGGAGTAATAGACATCCGTGAGTTTGGCAAAGGTCAGCTTGTCGTCGTACTTCACATCTTGGTAGCGATCTTCCTTGCCATACTCGGAAATCTTTTGCAGGTGTTGGTGTCCGGCTTTGATCGGCAAACGCCCCGGCAAACGCCCGCCGGTCAGCATCGAAATGCCCGCCGTCATCAACCCCCTCATCCGACCTTTATCGAACGCCTGATGGAAATTGCGCGAGCGGTGCAGCTCTTTGCCGATGAAACTCTCTTTCACGCTCGCCTCATACGCGCCGAGCGTCTTGGCGGAGTAGTCTCCGGCGATGAGGGCTGCCCGTATCGTCTCTGCCGCCAGCATTCCGGCTTTGATGGCGGTGTGAATGCCTTTAAGCCGCTCGCCGTTGCAGAGCGCCGCCGAATCGCCGACGATCAACACACCATCGGCGGCAATCTTCGGCATGGTGTACCACCCGCCAATCGGCATAGCCTTTGCGCCGTAGCGAATCATCTTGCCATCCTTGAGCAAGTCGGCAATCAGCGGATGGGTTTTGAATTTTTGAAACTCATGATGCGGGTCAATGCGCGGGTCGCGGTAGTCGAGTCCGACGACCAACCCGATATTGATGACGCGGTCGCGCATGCCATAGACCCATGAGCCGCCGAAGGTGTGCGAATCGAGCGGCCATCCAAGCGTGTGCATCACCGACCCGGCGGGGAAGCGATCATCCGGCACTTCCCATAACTCTTTGACGCCGACCGAATAGACTTGCGGGTCGCTTTGACTATCGAGTTGTAACTTGTTGATCAGTTGTTTGGTAAGCGAGCCGCGAACTCCTTCGCCTAAGACGGTCACCTTGGCAAGGATGTCAACGCCGGGTTCGAAGTTGGCTTTCTCGTGCCCCTCTTTGTTGATGCCTTTGTCGCCCGTGCGGACGCCGATCACCCGGTCTTCGTCGTAGAGAATCTCCCAACCGGGAAACTCCGGGAAGATATTCACGCCAGCAGCTTCGCACTTTGCGCCGAGCCAGCGTACCAGTTTGTTGAGCGAGACAACGTAATTGCCATGATTTTTCAGCGATGGCGGAATGATCGGGGCGGGCAGTTTGCCTCTTTCGGTGAGAAAGTAGACCTGCTCCTCACCGACCGGCGCTTCGAGCGGCGCATCTTTCTCAAAATCGGGAATCAACTCGCGCAAACTCACCGGATCAAGCACCGCCCCCGATAACTGATGCGCGCCGATCTCTGCGGCTTTCTCGATGATGGCGATGTTGATCTCATCCAACTTTTTCGCGCCCGATTGTTTGGCTTGCTCATTGTGTTTGGCGATGAGGTTGGTCAGGTGCAGCGCGCAAGCTAAGTTCGCAGGCCCCGCGCCTACCAGTAGCACATCCATCTCCAGCGTGTCTCTCTCCATAGTCTCCTCTGAGCGACAAAATTGTTGATGCCGATTTGCGTTATGACGAGCGCGCGCCCGCTACGCAAGGAGATTTTCTGAGCCCGTTATGCGCAGAAGCAAGAAACGATTAGCTCACGACAAAACTGAGAATCGTTCTGCCGTGAGCTAAAAACATTTCGTCGGGCATTCGAACGAATGCCGTCGGGCTTATGACTCTTTGGCCTTTTTGATCTCTGCGGTCAGCGCCGGAACGATTTCAAAGAGGTCGCCGACGATGCCGTAATCAGCAAGGTCGAAGATCGGCGCTTCGGCGTCTTTGTTGATGGCCACGATGGTCTGCGAATTCTTCATGCCGACGACGTGTTGAATCGCGCCCGAAATGCCGACAGCGAGATAGAGTTTGGGCGCGACCGTCTGACCTGAACTGCCGATCTGCCGATCCATCGGCAGCCATTCGTTGTCACAGATCGGGCGCGAAGCGGCGACCTCTGCGCCGAGCGCCTCCGCCAATTCCTGTACGAGCGGCAGATTGTCCTGACTCTTAATGCCGCGTCCGACAGCGACAATCAGCGGCGCTTGAGTCAGGTCAACCGCCTGCTTGGCCTCTTGAAACTTCTCTTCCGGTTGCGTGCGGATGACGACTTCTTCGAAGTTGACGGCCAGTGCTTTGACCTCAGCCGCCGCGCTTCCGGCTTCGGCCAGATCGGCGCGATAGGCTCCTGATTGAAAGGACGCAAAGACCGGCGCTGCCGCCGTGACCCGCACATCGGTGGTAATCTTGCCTTGAAAAATCTGCCGCGAAAAGATGATGTCGCTGCCTTCTGCGCGCAGGCCGACGCAATCGCTGACGAAGGTTTTGCCGAAGGTTGCGGCCAGTCGCGGCGCAAAGTCGCGCACTTGATAGGTGTGGCTGAAGATGACGAATTTCGGGTTGAGATTGGCAATCACCTGTTTGAGCACGCCGACATATCCGTCGGGCGTGTACTCTTTTATCTGGTCATCTTCGACGGTGTAAACGGTGGCCAGCTTCTTCGCGGCAACCTCCGCAGCCGCACTGGCGAGGTTGCTGCCAAGCACGACGGCGGCGATGGAATCGCCGGTGGCTGCGGCGATCTTTTGCGCGGCAACCAATGCTTCCAACGACGTGCGGTTGATTGCGCCGTCGCGCTGTTCGATAAAGAGTAAGATTCCTTCGCTCATAACTCTCCAAAGTGACGAATGACAAGCGGCAGGTGACGAGTTGAAAACGGTTCGCTCGTCACTTGCCGCTCATCATTGCAGTTATAACACTCGCGCTTCGAATTTCAATTTTTCGACCAACTGAGCGGCGATTTCCGCCGGTTTGCCTTCGATCATCTGCGTGGTTTTGGATTTTTGTGGCAAATAGGCGCGCTCGACGATCTGTCCGGGTTTGAGGTCATCGGCAGTTAGTCCGAGATCGACGGCTTTGACTTCACGAATCTCTTTCTTCTTCGCCCCCATAATGCCTTTGAGGGTCGCGTAACGCAGTTGATTGATGCCCGATTGAATGGTGAGCAGCGCGGGCATAGGCGTTCTGACCCACTGAAACCAGCCGGATTCCAACTCGCGTTTGACGCGCACCGAATCGCTTTCGGGCTGCACTTCCATAACGATGGTGGCGCTGGCGATGGCGAGCGTTTCGGCTAAGATCAAGCCGACTTGTCCGAATCCGTGATCGTCCGATTGCAAGCCGGTCATAATCAAATCGAAATTCTCATCTTTGAGCGCCGCCGCTAGCGCGCGGGCGATAGCCGCCGGATCAACCGCCGTATCAAAGACCGGGTCGCTCAAATGAATGGCGCGGTCTGCCCCTTTGGCGAGCGCTTCTTTGATGGACTGGCGCACGCGCTCCGGCCCCATGGCGATGACGATGACTTCGCCCGTGCCGCCGTGCTTCTCTTTTTGCCGCAATGCCTCTTCGAGCGCGTAGGCGTCGGCTTCGCTCATCTCGTAGCTGAGGTCGCGTTCGTCAATCCATTTCTCATCTGCCGCGATTCGCAGAATCGAATCTTTTTTAGGAACCTGTTTCAAACAAACGACGATGTTCATAGTCTTTCTTTCCGTTGCCGGTCATCGGTCGTTGCTTGCCGCATCAACAACGGACAGCGGGCAACCGACGACCGATGGCCGGTTATTCTTCATACCTCTTCATCACCAGCGCGGCATTGGTTCCGCCGAAGCCGAAAGAGTTCGACAAGGCGTACCGCATCTCCACCGCCCGCGCTTTATTGGGCACGTAATCGAGGTCGCATTCCGGGTCGGGCTTTTCGTAATTGGCTGTCGGCGGCGCCATCTGTTGCTGTACGGCGAGCGCCAACACGCCCGCTTCGACGCCGCCTGCCGCGCCGAGCAGATGCCCCATCATAGACTTTGTCGAACTGACAGGGATCGAGTAAGCCGAGTCGCCGAACACACGCTTGACGGCTGCGGTCTCGATCTTGTCATTGAAGTAGGTCGAAGTCCCATGCGCGTTGATGTAGCCGATTTCGTGCGGTTCGATACCGGCATCTTTGATGGCATTCTGCATCACCCGCACCGCGCCTTCGCCATTTTCCGGTGGCTGCGTGATGTGAAAGGCATCCGACGACATGCCGTAGCCGACCATTTCGGCATAGATTTTCGCGCCCCGCGCGCGCGCGTGTTCCAACTCTTCCAACAGCAGGATGCCCGCGCCTTCGCCAATGACAAAGCCATCGCGGTCGGCATCGAAAGGACGGCTGGCACGCTGCGGGTCTTCGTTGCGTGAGGACAGCGCGCGCATGGCGGCAAACCCGCCAACCCCCATCGGCGTAATGGCGCCTTCCGCGCCGCCGCAAATCATGGCATCGGCATCGCCGCGCTGAATCAATTTGAAGCTATCGCCGATAGCATGCGCGCCGCTCGAACAGGCCGTGCAGGTGGCCGAGTTCGGCCCTTTGGCGCGAAAGCGAATGGAGACTTGCCCGCTGGCTAAATTGACGATGGCGGCGGGGATAAAGAAGGGTGAGATTCTACCCGGCCCGCCGGTTAAATACTTCTCGTGTTCGCGTTCGATGACCCCGAAGCCGCCGATGCCCGAACCAATGTAAGTGCCGATGCGCTCGCCATTCTCTTCGGTGATCTGAAATCCCGCGTCATCCATCGCTTCTTGCGCTGCCGCAATCGCGTAATGAATGAATACGTCCATCTTCTTGACCTCTTTCTTTTCGATGAACGCGAGGGGGTCGAAATCTTTAACCTCGCTGGCGATGCGAACCGGAAAATTCGAAACGTCGAAACGAGTAACCGGGCCAATACTGCTATGGCCCGCCAGCAAATTCGACCATACTTCTTCACGGGTGCGCCCGGAGCCGCAGATTAAACCGACGCCGGTGATAACGACACGACGATTCACAGTAGCCTCCGCAGGGGAGAGAGGCACGCCAAGTCTTACTTGGCGTGTTTCTCGATGTAGTCAATAGCGTCACGGACGCTCTGAATCTTTTCGGCGTCCTCGTCCGGAATTTCGATATTGAACT
>CAYXVU010000221.1:0-670 GCA_964468725.1 uncultured Clostridia bacterium | reverse complement strand
TCAAAACGCATCACCAACTCGACCGTGTCGAGCGAATCGGCGCCGAGGTCGTCAATGAAACGCGCGTTCGGCGTCACTTCACCTTCATCCACTCCGAGTTCATCCACGATGATCTGTTTGACTCTTTCTTCAACGGTTCCTTCTGCCATATCAATCCTCCTGATCATGAGTTTGGATTTTGGATTTGCGTCATCAGAAACAAATTCAAAATCTAGCTGTCAAAACCCTGTGCCGCTTGAGCAAGCGACGGCGGGTCTTCCACATTGAAAATTTGTACGTTGCGGTTGATCTGTTTTACAAGCCCGGAGAGTACCTTGCCCGGACCGACCTCGACAAACCGCGTCACTCCCTGCGCTAGCAACAACTCAACCGACTCTTGCCATCGCACCGGAGCGGCCACTTGCCGCACCAACGCCTCGCGCGCTTCTACACCCGTGTTGATGACGCGCGCATCCACGTTGCAGACAAGCGGCACATTCAAATCCGAAAACGCGAGGCTGTCAAGTAGCGGCGCGAGGCGGTCTGCCGCCGGTTGCATCAGCGCACAGTGAAACGGGGCGCTCACCGGCAGCATCACAGCGCGTTTTGTGCCGCGTTCTTTGGCTAATTGAACGGCGCGTTCAACCGCTGCCTTGCTGCCCGCGATGACGATCTGCGCGGGCGAGTTGAG
>CAYXVU010000220.1:0-10119 GCA_964468725.1 uncultured Clostridia bacterium | reverse complement strand
CGGTACAAACCGCGCACCACTAACTCTTTCGGCGGATCAATCGGCGCGGGCGTGCCTCTCCCGGTAAAGATGAAATCCCAAGCGCACCAAAAGTAGATGGCAATACCCATTGCCATCGGCGCCAGCCCCGCATAACGCCAATTCGACTCTCCAACGGGATAGAGTTCAAGGGCGGATCGGCGCAACCAGTAGGGCAGGATAACGGTCACCGTGCCCGGAATCAGCACCGTGAAGATCAAAGTCTTGAGCGCCGTCATGCCCTTGGCCTCTCCTTTAGGTTGCACCCCACCGTCGCGCGCCATCGGTTTGCGCCCTCAATACTGCGGGAATGCGTAGCTGCGATAGAGGTCGGCGCGTTCGCGTTCTTCTTCGACGCTGATGGCGATGCAATCGCGGATCGAGATCAAGCCTTTGAACTCGCCCTCTGCGCCTTCGACTACCAGATGATAAACACCGCGTTCATGCATCAACTGTTTGGCTTGCAAGATGCTGGCTTCGGGCGTGATCTTGATAAGGTTTGTGCTCGCAATATCCTGAACCTTGACATCCGCAGGCCGATAGTTTTCGGCAACCACTTTGTCGGAGATGTCACTTTGCGAGACGACGCCGATGACTTTGCCCGACAGATTGCACACGCCGGTAGCGCGGATGCCGCGCGCTTTTAGATAGCGCGCCGCTTCGGCTGCGGTGATCTGATTCGAGATGGAGTAGACCTCTTTGCGGTTGCTGATGACATCCTGAACGGTCTTCATAATCACCTCCTGGCAAGCGATCAGAGTTACAACCGGTTCACTACGTCAGACGGGGGCATCATAACAAAAGCTCTTGCGCACAGCAATTTTGTCCGCCCACGCGCCCTGTCTTTCGACGGCGCAGTTCGATTTGCTACTATGCACGCTGCCGATTGGGAGAGGGACTTTGACCGCAGAGACGCCACAGCCAACCGCGCTTGCCACTACCGATCAAGACCGGATCACGGCGAAGCAATTGCTCGTCGCTTTCGCCCTACTCTTCGTCTTGAACCTGCTGCTCAGAGCCTTTTATCTGCGTTTCGATTTCGTCAACGGCGATGAGAGCATTCGCGCCCTTACAGCGGTGCGCGTCCTCGAAGGCGCGCGGCTTTACGCCGACATCGTCACGGACAAACCCCCGGCAACGACCCTCTTCTATGCCGCCGTATTCGCGCTCTTCGGTCGCAGCATGACCGCCGTGCATCTGGCTACGGCGGTGTGGAACTTTGCGACAGCGGTCGTGCTCTATCGCATCGCCGCGCGGTTCTGCGGTCAGCGTGCAGGCTTGTGGGCGGGGCTGTTGATGGTCTATTTCAGCACCAACTATTTGACGCAAGACATGATGGCTGCCAACACCGAGATTTTGATGGCGCTGCCTTATAGTGCAGCTCTCTACTACTTTGCCAAAGCCTCATTGCCGACTCGGCGCACCGATGGCCAAACGTGGGCGGCGCTTCTATTGGCGGGGGCGTTGACCGGCGTAGCGACGCTGTTCAAACAAGTCGGCATTGTCAATCTCGCCTTCTTTGCGCTTCATGAAATCGTTGCCATTTACTTGATGAAGGATGACGAACTCGGTCGTCGCACAGGCCAGCGGAGCCAAGCCCTCCGGCAGAGCGCCGCGCGCCTGCTGATCGCTTTTGCAGGCTTCGGAGCCGTGATCGGGCTGTTCCTTCTGTGGCTTATCAGCGAGCAAACGCTCGCCGATTTCTGGCGCAATGCCATCGTGCTCAATCGTCACTACGTCGGTTCTGTGCCGCGCTCGTTGTGGCTCAAATTCATGACGGGGCGCACCGTGAGCTATATCTTTTTCAATGGGGCATTGTGGTGGTTAGCCATCTGGACGGGGGTGCGTGCGATCAAGTCTTTGCGGCACCATCGCCGCGCACAACTTATTGAAGACGACGCTCGCGCCGGAGATACAGCCGCAGAGGAATTGCCGACCCCCGACTTGTTGCCGAGTGAACGGCAATTCAATGTTGCGCTGATCGTATGGGCAATCGTTTCATTGGGGGCGATCTTTACGGGTGGACGCTTCTTCGGTCATTACTTCTTTCAAGTGCTACCGGCGCTCTGTCTTCTGGCCGCGCAGAGCGCCGTCTGGTTGCAAAAGCGACTTCGCCATAGCGAACCCCGCCGCGCGCCGCGATTGATGGCGGCTGCGCTCATCAGCCTGTTCGTAATCGGCTGCGTGCGCTTTCACCAACGCACAGCAATTCTCGCTTATGAAATGCTGACCGGCAGGCGCACGCGGTTTAGTCAGGAGTGGGGAATGACCAAACGCGAACAGGAAGCGGAGGTCGTTTCGAACTTCGTGCGCGGTCGGTTGCAGGAAGGCGAGGCGCTCTTCATCTGGGATTATGCGCTCGATGTCTACTGGCGAACCGGATGCCGACCGGCGGCGCGTTACCTTGCGCCCTACTACATCACAGGCAAATTCACAGATGCCGGAGATCAAATCGCCAGCCCTGCCGATCCCTTCTGGCAACCGGCGCGCGCTCATTTGATTGAAGATTTGCAGCGTGAACGCCCGCGCCTGATTTTGGATGTCTTCGGCACGCTGTTGGAGCTTCCTTACGCAGAGCTGACCACTTTCATCAAGCAGCATTATCGCTATGAAGGGAAAGTGACGGGCGATTCGTGGCGACCCTTTTTTGTCTATGTGTTGAAAGAGACGGACGAGTAAGGTGTTTTTTCCTCCGCCCGACCATCACCGGCGGTCAGCCAATCTTCCGAGCCGCGCTCTCCGCCTGGTCATCGCCGGAGTTTTCTCCTGCGTTCGTTAGGCGCAATCAGCCAGAGCTTTCATCGCTTAGCGACTTGTCATCACCTTCTTCATCCACTCATCAATGAGCGGCAATGATTCGCGGGGGAAGACATGGCCGACGGGGAAACTCATAAACTCGACCGAACGGGCGCGCTGTGCGATGGCGTCTTTGAAGGTTCGCGTGCGTGTCAGCGGATAGAACTCATCGGCCTCGCCCACAATGATTAAGACATCAGTATCGCTGTCCTGATACTTATCCTCTTGCCAATCGCCGGGGATGCCGCCACAGACGGCAATCACCCCGCGAATCAGGTTCGGATGGGTGAAGGTAAAGCGATAGTTCAACGATACCGATTGCGAAAAGGCCATCAGAAAGACCGCACGCCGGTCAAGCAATTGCGTGCGCGCAACCTCTTCGATAATCGCCTGTACGGCGGCGTGATGCAGGCGCAAGGTCTCTTCGACTTTGTACTGCATCATCCAGCCGAAGCCAATCTTCGGCGGCTCCGGTGACGCTCCTTCGCGCACGAAAAACGCGTTCGGCCCTTGCAAAGAGGCCAAGATGAAACCCTCTGAGTTGATGCGGCGGGCGAGTGCCATCATGGACTCTTTGTTGCCTTCGTACCCGTGCAAAGCGATCAATAACGGCAGCGGCTTGTCGCTTTGCCGGTCAGGGGTGTGAAGGTCGTAGTACAGTCGAAGAGGCTGTTCGGTAAAGTGTTCTGTCGTCATATCCGTTCGATTCAATCGGGATTTTCGGTCGCTCTATCGTAATCGCTGACCCTTCCGTTTGCCAACTCGCCCGTGCTTGCGCTATCAATTGGGTGCCATGAATTCATCAGTGCGGTATGTCATCTTCGGTGCGGGCGCAATTGGTATTGTGGTTGGCGGACTCTTACAACGCGCCGGTGCGCGAGTGGCGTTCATTGCCAGGCCGACAAATGTTGCCGCCCTCAAAAGCGGCATCACCCTCAAAGAACGCGACCACGAGGTCTTCGTTCAAAGCGATGCGGCAAGCCTGTTGAGAGAGATCGAACCTGCCGATTGTGACATCGTCTTTCTTGCGGCCAAGTCGCAAGCGACGGAAGCCACCATTGAAGAGTTGGCGAGCGTCTACAGACGAACGACGCCCATTGTCTGCCTGCAAAACGGCACCCGCAACGAAGCGCTGGCCGCAGTCCGCTTCGACCATGTTTACGCCGCGCTGGTGATGCTCAGTGCCGTACAGTTGCAGCCCGAAATCATCAGCCTGCCGCGCGGTCGCGGATTGGCCATCGGCTGTTACCCGCAGGGGCTTGATGAGACAGCCCAACAAATCTGCTCTGACCTCAAGGAAGCGGGCATCGAGGCGATGGCTTCGGCCTACACTATGTCCATGAAATGGGGCAAACTGGTGGCCAACCTCAACAACGCGACGCACACGATTACGGATTACTGGGTTGAGCTAGGCATGGCCGACCCGGAGATGCGGCGGTTGACATTGGCGGTGCGAGAAGAAGGTTTGCGCGTACTCGATGCGGCGGGCATCGCCGTCGAACCGCCCGCAGGCGAGCCCTCCGCTCTGAGAATCCGCGAGATGACAGAAGCGCTCAAGGGCGAACCAAAATTCGATTTCGACCCGCGCGATCTGCCCACAGAGAAACGCATGTATGCTTCGATGTGGCAAGACCTCCACCTCGGTCGCTCTTCTCACGAGGCCGAATTTTTGAATGGCGAAATCATTGCGCTAGGCCGCAAATTAGGAATTCCGACGCCCTATAACACCGTGCTGCTGCACCTCATCAATCGAATGTTTACTGAACGCCTGAGGCCGGGAATCCTCTCTCCCGCACAACTCCATGAACAAATCCGCCGCTACGCCGCCGGTCAGTAATTCCGAAAGCCGGATTCTTCCTTTCAGCCCGAACTGCCGCCCCTTTTAGCGTCAAACTGACCGGCAGAGCGGCTTTTGCCCTTTAAGTCTTTTGTCAGCAGGGATTAGGTAAAAACCACAATATATTGTACTTTTCAATTGACAGAGGCCTATACGTGGCGTATACTCCGAAACCGCTACGAACCGAAAATGTGGGTTAGTTGCTTCGATCAAAACCGATAATTTCACATCTCAACGTGCTAGGTAATCTGTTGTGAAGACAGAGGCGGCGAGGTTTCCCCATCTATTTTCGTTTGTAGAAAAGGGAGTCGAGTGAGTTCCCCCCGCGAGCAGCTTGTGCCTGTTAAGTGGCAGGGAGCATGCAGGCTGGGTTGATCGAATTCCAAGCAGGTAACACATAGTCCCCTGAATTTCCGGCCAGTGCGGAACGGGAGGACTTTTCTCTTTAGGGAGAAGTTTCGCCTGCGCTGAATGATAAAAAAGCATACAATATGAATTTTCAGGAAGGAGATTGTAAAGATGGCTACCCGTTCTGTCGGCAATCTTGGGAAGACCAACGGCCACAGTGAGAGCGTGATGTCACCCCTTGCGAACGAAACCGCACGCAGCACAGGCAAACCCGCCGAACCGAATCAACTCAACGAATTGGGTTGGAAAATCTTCTTAGATCGCTATGCCCTTAAAGATGGAATGAAGCGCACGCTGGCGGTCGGCGATTTGGTCATCGTCTGTGTGGATGATAAGACCGGCCAGCGCGAGGTTGGTACGATTCGCACCATAGAAGACAATCGCGTGAGCGTTGAACTACGCGACGGAGCCATCGTAGACCGCTTGATTGAGCATGTCGCCAAACCCATCGAAACCCATCCGGAACAGATGATGGAGCGCGTAGCGCGTGGCATCGCCGCCATCGAGGGCGAACAGGCCGACGCCTGGTATCACAAATTCCGTTGGCTGCTCGATGATTGGAAATTCGTTCCTGCAGGTCGCATCCTCACCGCCGCTGGCACCGACCAGCAACTAACCTTCTATAACTGCTACGTCGTACCGTCGCCGCAAGACTCGCGGCGCGGCATCGTTGAAACCTTGTCACAAATGATGGAGATCATGTCACGTGGCGGAGGCGTTGGCATCAATATCAGTTCCCTGCGCCCGCGCCACTCCTATGTGAAAGGGGTGAACGGTCGCTCGTCGGGTTCGGTTTCATGGGGCGGGCTGTATTCGTTCGTCACCGGATTGATTGAGCAGGGCGGCTCGCGTCGAGGTGCGCTGATGCTCATCCTCAACTGTTGGCATCCCGATGTGATGGACTTCATCAACGCCAAACGGGATATGGGCAAGATCACCAATGCCAATGTCTCTGTGGGAATCACCGATTCGTTTATGGATGCGGTGCAACGCGATGCCGATTGGGATTTGATCTTTCCCGACACCTCCGACGCCGATTATGAGACCTGTTGGGACGGCAATCTGGACAAGTGGCTGGCAGCGGGCAAAAAGACCGTCGTTCACAAAACCGTAAAAGCGCGCGACATCTGGAATTCGATCATCGAATCGGCCTGGGCTTCGGCAGAGCCGGGCGTCTTCTTTATTGAACGCGCCAACAAGATGTCGAATTCATGGTATTACGACACCGGCTATCTCGGCTGCACAAACCCGTGCGGCGAGCAGCCCATACCGGGTTGGGCGGTGTGCAATCTCGGAGCCATCAACTTGTCGCGCTTCGTCGAAAATGGCGATGTCCGCTGGGGCGATCTCGGTCAATCGGTGCGCTACGCCGTGCGCTTTTTGGACAATGTGATTGATGCGACGCCATATTTCTTCGATGAAAATTACGTGCAGCAAAAGTCCGAGCGGCGCGTCGGCCTAAATACCATGGGGCTGGCGGAGATGATGATTCGGCTCGGCATTCGGTATGGGTCAGACGAATCGGCCAGTTTCATTGATCGGCTCTACCGCTTCATCTCTTCGGAAGCCTATTTGGCCTCTACTGAAATCGCCGCCGAAAAAGGTGCCTTCCCGCTCTTCGACTCCGAAAAATTCCTGCAATCAGGCTATATGCGCAGCATGCCCGAAGAGGTGCGCCAAGCGGTGCGCGAACACGGCGTCCGTAATGTCACCCTGCTGACGCAAGCCCCCAACGGCACCATCGGCACGATGGTCGGCACTTCAACCGGCATCGAACCGTTCTTCTTTTGGAGCTACTATCGCAAATCGCGGCTTGGTCAGCACGAAGAACGGGTCAAAGTTCTCGAAGAATGGCAACAAGCCCATCCCAATCAACCGACGCCCGACTACTTCGTCACCGCGATGGACCTCGCGCCTGAAGAGCATGTCAAGGTGCAAGCAGCGATTCAACGTTGGGTGGATAGTTCGATCAGCAAGACCTGTAATCTGCCCTCTTCTTATACAGTGGAACAGACGCGCGAAGTCTATGAAATGCTCTATCGCTTGGGCTGCAAAGGCGGAACCATCTATCGCGATGGTTCGCGCGACGTGCAGGTTTTGAACTTGAAAGAGGAAGACAAGAAGCAAGCCGCGAGTTCCGCCGCAAACGAGGCCACGAAAGAGGCCGCCTCTATCGCGCCAGTGGAAAGCAGTATCCAAACCAGCAGCACGGCCTTGGTTTCAACCAACGGCAGCACTCAGCCGAAAGTTCGCCCGCGCCCCTACAAACGGCGCGGTTATACGGTCAGCAAGGATACGCCGTCGGGCACTGCTCACATTACCATGAATGAGGATGAAGAAGGCCAACCCTTCGAAGTCTTTTTAGAGATCGGGAAAGCCGGTTCCGACATCAAGGCAATGGCCGAAGCAATGGGACGCTTGATGTCGCTCATTCTGCGAATGGCCTCGCCGGTCTCGCCCGTCGAGCGCATACGCGAAATCGTCAAACAAATCACAGGGATCGGCGGCGCGCGGTCGTACGGCTTCGGAAAACGGCGCGTGCTCTCGTTGCCGGATGCTGTGGGGCAGGCGCTTGCTGAGAATTATATGGGCGTGAGCTATGGCAATGAAGAAGGGGGACAAGGCGCAGAGATGGGTATCGAAGCCTTTTCGCTGCCCGATAAGCCGGAGGTGAAAATTTCGGCTGCCCAAGCGGCGTCAGCAGATTTATGCCCAACCTGCGGCGATTCGACCTTCGTGCGCATCGAAGGCTGTCAAACTTGCTATTCCTGCGGCTATTCGGAATGCTGATGCCGTAACCATTAATAAAAGGAAAGGCGCAGGAAGACCGTGTCTGCGCCTTTTTTCACCCATCACTTCTACTTACGTCCCTCCTCTTATCTGTCAATGCTCTTCTGATATGATCACCATCTCTGTAATGTTTTCAACAGTCCTTCATATATAGATGAATAAGGTGAAAAGCGGGTCTGCCGATTGCAGGTGCTTTTCCTATCTTTCCAGAACTAACAGGAGGAAGATATGGCGTACGGGATCGTTGGTAAAGTGGCAACACCAAGCGGTTTTATTTGGCAATTTAGTGGCCCTCCCCCTATAGGAGGTTCCACCAATCCAAATCTGTTAGTCCTGTTGAACCTGCTGAATCAGCGTGGCTGGCGAGTGGTTGCAATGGGAGATTTGGGCGGCGGACAAGGGGATGAAATCCTGATGGAAGGATAAAACAAGAAGACCTACTGTTGCGAATATTCTTTGTCTAACCGGCAAACCAACTTGTCGGCACGGTCAAAATTGATCGTGCCGACACTCTTTTTACCGGTGATGGGAAATCCGTTTTATGAAGCCGGACGATAGCCGGGATAGGTCTTCTCCATCTTCGCTTCGAGGGCTTGCTTCTGCGCGTCTGAGGTTGCAGCCGCCAGTTGCTTACGAATCCGCCGACGTTTCAACCGGCGTTGACGCCGTTGTTTGATTTCATGATCACGAACTCTCATAGGCTTGTGGCTCTCCCCTTCTGATGAAGTATGCGAATGGGTGCGCCGGAAGCGAACCGCTCCCCTTGCGAGGCCAAATTCTAGCCCCCCTGCCGCGAGGCGGTCAAACACAATCCTGCTGACGCCGCCCCGTATGCTCTGCCCGCCTCCCAATTGACTCGAAAAAACAACACTTGACGAAGCCATCGGCATCATATATAAGCCTTATATAAAATTTATATAGCTCGCAATCAGATGAAGAAAGAGAGTGAGCCGATGACGAAGACCAAAGTAAGAACTTTTTCCGCGACCGACCGCGATGTAGCAATGCTTGAAGCCGTTGCCCGCTATCACGGTTTGAATAAGAGCGCGACGCTTGCAAGCCTCGTGCGAAAAGAGTTCTGGCGCATATTCCCCGCAGGCACAGACAAAATCAGACCTGACCGCGGGGCAAAGGTGGAGGAAAAATGAGCACACACATTGTCAATTTGAACGTCGCCGCCACACCGATGGCCGATGCCGACCGCATCGCATTGATGGCAGAGATTCGTAAGCTTGGCAAGGAGCGCAATGCCATCATCCTTGCGCACAACTATCAGGCGGGCGAGGTGCAAGACGTAGCGGACTTTGTCGGTGACAGCCTCGGTCTGGCGCTGGAAGCGCAGAAGACGACAGCCGACCTGATCGTCTTTTGCGGCGTCCACTTCATGGCCGAATCGGCGAAGATTCTCAACCCGGAAAAGAAGGTCTTATTGCCCAATCTTTCAGCCGGTTGCTCGCTCGCCGATTCGATCACGGCTGAAAGTCTCGAGGAGTGGAAGCGGCGCTATCCCGATCACACTGTCGTGACTTACGTAAACTCGACCGCTGAAGTCAAAGCGATGAGCGACATCTGCTGCACCTCTGCCAATGCGGTCGCCGTGATTCGCAGCCTGCCAACAGACAAAATTCTCTTTACGCCCGACCGCAACTTGGGCAACTGGGTTAAGCGACAAGTGCCCGAAAAAGAGGTTGTCGTCTATGACGGCGCGTGTCCAACTCATGATGTTTTGCGTGGCGCGAACGTCACGAAGACCAAATCGGCTTTCCCCGACGCCATTGTTATCGCCCATCCCGAATGTCGCGAAGACATCATCGCACTGGCCGACGAAGTCTGCTCGACGACAGCCATGCTTGGTCGGATCGCCAACTACCCCGAGGTGAAGACCTTCATTGTCGCTACCGAAAACGGCATCGTCCATCAGATGAAGAAGCGTTACCCGGATAAAGAGTTCATCTTGGCCGATGGCTGCATCGGGTGCAGATTGCACTGCCCGTATATGAAGATGATTACGCTTGCGGATGTGAAGCGGTCGCTGGTCGAAGACAAGTTCGAAATCACGGAAGACCCGGAGATTATGGATAAAGCGCGGCACGCGCTCGAACGCATGCTGGCCGTGCCGCGCGACAACTGAGGTGGGGCAAACAGGACAAGTCGCTCAGGTCTGGAGACGCCAACCCTGTGGCAACCGAGATGCCCTACAGAGAGCGACTGATCTCTAGCGAGGCAACGCCCGCCATTTGTAGCTCCGCAGGAGCGACTTGTAATCGCAT